>CAIYHQ010000022.1 GCA_903926075.1 uncultured Methanomicrobiales archaeon | reverse complement strand
TTGTGTCAAAATTTATCGGAACATCTGGAATATACCTGCAAATAGTCCAATTGCAGAGGCTAAATAATAGTAGATTATATGAAATGATTCATTATTTATTACTGCATTCCAATTGTTTAAAGTCGTCAGGGAAGATTAAGCCTGAAACGTTTTTTTTACAAACTCTTTCAGTCTCTTTTAATACTAGGGGCCAGCAATGAAAGTTGATTTCCATGTTCATACTAACCGCTCGATTGATGGTGTTCACCGTCCCCGTGAGATGGTAAAGCATGCAAAAAATGTCGGACTTGATGCCATTGCGATTACTGATCATAATCAACTGTTTCCCTGGAATGAAGCAAAACGGTTGTCAAAAGAATTTGGGATTTTGGTAATACCCGGAATTGAAGGAGGAAATTTTGCCTTTGAAAAACATTGGATTGCACTCGGCATAAAAGAACGCCCGGTATTTAAAAAAATTTCTGAATTTTCTAAATTGATGGAAGACAGATCCGGACTTGCTATTGCACCACATCCATATACCCGTCTTGGTTATCATAATTATGCAGATCTTGGGTTTAAAGTTGTTGAAGCTTTCAATGGTACTGAACCGAAAGCGAGCAAAAAGATTAACCATATCGATGGAATTTCAGAAGTGACAGGAAGTGACTCTCATGCAGCTCCAATGCTCGGGTTCTGCTGGACATTTATTGATGCATGTGAAACTCTTGAAGATATTTTCGAATCGGTCAGGAGAGGGCTATGCATATCGCAAGGAAAGAGAATTCCGCTATCAAGGTGCCTCCATCTTTATGGGGTCTATTTTACAAACCGTATCCTATGCAGACCTTTCAATATGATATATTCATTCAATGAAATAGCACAAAGTCCCTGAAGAGGAAAAAGAGACATACTCTTAAGTCTTATTTAACCTTTCTTTAATGAGAGAAGGGAGCCTTTCAGTAATCTGCTGACAGAGGAAAGAACTCCAGAGATTTCTTGCCTCAATATAAAGCTCTTCCCTTCTCTCTTTTCTGTTTATAATAAGATAATTTATATCTCCCTCAATTTTCTCCCATTCCTCTGACTCTTTCCAGTACTGATCGTGTTGATCTGATATGAAATGAGGAAGGTCATGAATCCAGACATCACAATCATGAACTTCACCAAGGAGGTCTTGCAGTTTCTTTACTCCTCTCTCTATCTCTTCCGCATAAAGAGGGAGAATAACCTGGAATGCTTCCAGTGTGTATCGAAGTTTTTTTGCAGCTATTCTCATTGCATGATGACCTCGAATATCAAGGGGGTCAAATATAGCAATACTCTTTTTTTTCAATATGCCTATGTCATCAAGGATAAATGGTGAACCCTTCTTGAGTACAATTTTTACTGCATCGTCATTAGAATTTGATGGCCATAATCCATTGTAACGACGAAAATATGCTTTAATCTCTTGGATTACTTCTTTTTTAACAATTCGTTCGACTGCAGAGTCAAGCATAGGTTGGATCATTGATCTCTCATCTGAAAGAAAGCTGATTAGGACTGTAATTCCTATTCCAGAATCAGGAATATTTTTATTCTCGATTAATGCATCCCGAAAATCCATTAAAAATTCTATCTGGACATCAAGATCTCGTGCTCTTCCAAGTGCATTAGTAACTCGTTTTATTTCACGGATCCATCGTTTATAGTCCTTTTTTCGAATACAAGAACGAAAGAGAGGAAGAGTTGCCCTTAAACGACGGGTTGTAACCCGCATTTTATGGACGCCTTCCGGGTCTTTGGATTCATGGATTGATGGAATAAGTCTGATTAAAACCCTAAGCATTTTATTTTGATACCAGGTACCATATGTGCAATAAATTTCGCGGTTTTTAATCATAATTAATTTAGTATCCAGTATTATTATATAAATAGTATTCCATTTGATACTTTTTAAATATTTCAGCGATAGTTTTGCTTTACATTTTATAATGAAAAATATTCTGGGGTTAATACTCTAATTCAACAAATATCCATTGAAAAAACAATTCTCAAATTTTAAGATCACATTCAGATAAAAATAGACTAATGAAATAATTGTCAGAGAGTGTGAAATGTTATTCTATTAAATATATATCTATATTGCTATCTATATAAATTATGCATTTTATATGAAAAAGATATATTCATGTTAAATTCTTTATACTATCTTATATTTTCTAATCATATGCGAGATATGAACAAATTAATGAAATTAGAAAATGGAGGTAGTTAGATGTATAAAATGGAAAAAACACCATTCGGATTCCAGAATACATTTACTGGAACGCTGGCTGTAGAAGACATGAAAAAATGGCTGGAAGAATCGAAACTAAAGTTAACTAATTCATCGGGAAATTTTCAGGTTCTTATAGACATGAGGGGTCTCACTCCACTACTCCCAAATGCTCAAGCTGTACTTGAAGAAGGACAAAAAATCTTCAAATTAAGAGGAATGGAACGTTCCTGTGTTATCCTTGACGGTCCAATAATAACACTTCAGTTCAAGAGGATAGCAAAGAAGACGGGAATTGATGCATTTGAACGGTATATTGACGCTTCAAATGATTCGGACTGGAAAAAGAAATCAATACTCTGGTTGACCAAAGGTATTGAACCAGAAAAATTAACAATTTCTATTTAATAGAGAATTTTCATCATCCTTTTTTTCGGACTATTGCCTAGCTAATATTTATCGATACCCTGAGATAAACAACATTGCAATTATCAGATCAAAATAAAATCATAACCGCCTTCCCTTATATTGAAATCCCGAATCATACTTATTAAGCTGTAATTTGAACTCCTCTATCTGTTGAAGGTATTTCACTAGTATTATATAAATAACGTCTCCCTTTGATCTTTTCTTCGTTGAGCTAGTCCAATCAGGTATCACAATAATTGGACTGTCCTTTCTCATATCTTCAATAGTCAATATTCAAAATTTAAATATTTTTTTAGTATTATTTATTTTTTCGAATGTTCTCATTATCAACTTGACCTCTATACTCTATAGTGAACACTATTGATTATTATTACTCTTGATTAGAATTGAAATTATATGCAGAATCGTTAATATCCCAACGATATCACAGAGTACCATGTTGAGGCTGGGTCATTTCCCATTTACAGTTATCTGTTCGGTACCTAAATATGTGACAACTATCTGGATGAAAATAAACGAAACAGGCATATTTGGTGAATGGGCTCAGTTTGAGATCCATGTAACAAAAAAAAGTTACCGCCTCAACAAGGGGGAGCGTTACATCAACTATGTTGAGACAGTAGTCCTTAATTGAAAGAATCGTACCACTGGATTTAGTAATGGACGCTAAATCTGAAATAGGATAAGATTTACGAAAATCAGGTATTAATCGAAACATATATTTTATCTTCACGGTGAATTATGAAATTAAATGCATCTTCAGATAAATGGGCAAATGGTTCAGTTCAGAGTTGGACAGCAGTACAGAAATTATTAGATACAATTGAAGGAATTTCCACACCAGCAATAATCTGTGATCCATTGTTGATGATTGTTCACTCAAACAGGGCTTTTTATTATCTATCCGGCTTTATCTCATCATCGATAACCGGTACATCTATGAAAGATATCAGGATCTCCCTTTTATCAGGAGAGTCAATATGGGATGGTTTTTTTGGTAATAAAGAGACGGAAGGAGTAAGTGAAATTCATTTTCCAGCCAAATCAGTCATATGTTCTGTTAATACTATACCTATAAAAAATGATAATGGATCGCTCGATCAGTTGGTGATTCTTTTTCATGATCATGCAAAATACACTCTATTACACGATATTATCAATTATGAATTAATCTGTTCATCATTATCTCACAATATGGAAATATTGGCTGAATTGGATGGAAAAGTCCTTTGGATGTCCCATGAAGCAGAGATAGAATATCGAAGAAATAAAAGTGATACAAGTGTTTCTATATGGGATTTGGGCCCTTTAAGGTTACTTCCGGAGAGTGAACGCTCTCTTCTTTTAAAGGAAAAAAAGGTTCATACATTCTCATTGAAAATAGGCGAATCCGAAACAAGATTGTTATTTCGAAGACAAAATATCCCAGTATTAAAACGTGAATTGCTTTACATTTCTGTTGCTTCTAATCAGGTCTCATCAGAAGAAAAATTTATTCAGTTGTGTGATCATGACACTTTAGTCAGGAGAGTCTCTGATAATCCTATAACAGAAAATTCGGTACTTCCCCAAAAAAAATTTCTTCACAGTTTGAAGAAACTCCTCCTATCGATGAATTTAGAAGGGCTGAAGAGATCTCTTTTCTTGTGAAGAGATTGATGAAAGGGGTCTCTCCGTCCGTATTGAAGATTCTGAAACAGTGGATGATGAGCGAAATAAAAGTTCGGATTTGAATGAATTTCCGGGAATCCCCAAAAAAATTTTCGGGTGAATTGTGAAGGAATAATCCGGATGACGACTCTTTATCTCCATAACATCAGGTTATCACCGGATCATTACTTCATTTGCGTTATCTCACGTAACCTCTTTACTGAATGTTTCATCTATCCACCTGAAGATCTCGTCTCTCACCGTACGAAAACTATTTAATACCACTTCTTCACTTCCAGTGAACTCTTTAGGGTCTGTAAAATTCATGTGAATATTTTTATTAGACCCTGGGAAAAAAGGGCACGTTGCTTTTGCATTGTCGCAGACAGTCACGACGATATCCATTTTTTCGTCAATGAATTCATTAAGACTTTTCGATTGTTGCTGCGAGATATCGATCCCGATCTCTTTCATAACCTGAATTGCATAGATACTCACTTCGGACACTTTAGTACCGGCGCTAAATGCATCGAACCTGTTGCCATATTTCGCACGGAGATATCCTTCAGCCATCTGAGAACGGGCAGCATTATGTGAACAGATAAAAAGTACTTTTGTTTTCATACATTATTTCCTCGGTCGATTTTTGACAATTGAATAATTTTTTAATTCTGGTTAATCAAATTGGCCATATTGATCAACCTATTTTGGTTTTGTATTTTTCACAGTGTTTTTTTCACCTTGTGACTTCAATTTCTCAATCAATTCAAGAGCGTGCTGTTTAGCTGCCAGTTCCTTGTCACTAGGTGGTTCAGACCACGGTTGCGTAACCTTCCAGGTTATTTTGCCATTAATTGGAGGTTCATGCCATGCTCCCGGATCATAGAGTAACTCTCCTTTGAAATCAACCGGCTTCTCCGGTAGCACGACCATACTGCCTTTCGGATCACATCATCAGTCTGAAACTGGCAGTCAACAATTGTCAACTGGTCTCTGAATCTCTTTATGAACTCTATTGGAACATTATACAATACTGCAGTAAGCCCGGTAGTCCCGATAATACGTTTCTTTTCATCGACTCCGTTCCGGAACAGTGCTTTTATCGCATCACCAGTTTTATGCCCTTCGGATTCAGGACCTCCAAGGATAAGAAACCTGATATTCGGGTTAGCAACTATGTTGCAGATAATCTTCTCAATACCTATATTCGCCGTTTGAACGGTTCCTGAAAGTGCTGCACCACTTTCAGCCCCTGCTCGTACCAGTCGTTCTATATCTGGCGGAATCTCTTCAGGTTCGGTTGTCAGAATGATGATGACAGCAACAGGGGAATAGTCATTTCCACAGAGATACCTGCCTTCTTCGGGTGGATACTCTGAATGACGGGATACTTTAAGCATGATAATTCACACCGATCCAGTCTGTTTCTTCCTTGATTATTCCTATCTCCATATATTTTTCCTCTCAATAAAATGGGTCATGGCATCACCGGACCGCATACAGAACCATTCTTTCCACTATACCATTTCCCCCTGATCCACAGCGAGACATTCACGAGTGCGATTAATGCCGGGACCTCGACCAGAGGTCCAATCACAGTCGCGAAAGCAACTGGTGAAGCGATTCCAAAAACAGCGACAGCAACTGCAATCGCAAGTTCGAAGTTATTGGAAGCTGCTGTGAATGATATAGATGTTGACTTTGGATAATCAATACCAAGGCGATATGCAGTCCAAAAACTTACAAAGAACATTATGATGAAATAAAAGAACAAAGGAACTGCTACCCTCACGACATCAAGTGGCACATTGATTATATATTCACCCTTAAGCGAAAACATTATGATGATTGTAAAGAGTAACGCAATCAGTGTAATGGGAGAGATTTTCGGAATGAAAACCTGTTCATACCATGCCTTTGATTTCACTCTTATCAATATATATCGTGTTAGTATTCCGGCTTCGCAATCGCCTAGAGCAAGATCATTCCAGACGATCACCATTGCAATGCACCTTGCGATGCCAACGAGGATCAACCCATACATGAGCATTGGCTGGTCCCGGAGAAACACAACAACGAGGATAAACATCAGCACGGGCCCGACAATCCAGTTTTGCATAAGTGATAACCCCAGCACTTTTGTGTTCTGGAATACCGTATGAAGTTCCTCGTATCTTACTTTTGCTAGGGGAGGGTACATCATTAGAATTAGCCCTATTGCGATTGGGACGGAGGTCGTTCCGATAGAAAGACCTGTGATTATTGCTGGCATTACAGGTAAAAAATAGCCGAAGCCGATACCGACAGCCATCGCAAGAAAAATCCAGAGAGTCAGGTAACGGTCAAGAAATGAGAGGTGTTTTATCGTTTTCATACGTAATAACTTCCGATGAAGAATATGTAAATCCATTTTTTTAAACTTTCCAAGGCCTTATCTGATTTTTGCATAAACATTCTCCAAAATCACTATCCTAACCAAGTATTATGTTAAACAAATCCCCTGTCTGTGTAATTGCTAAAAACAGGATTCCTACAAAAATTGTCAGAATCTTCAATTTGATGACTCTTTTGAGTATAATTATTTCAGGAAGCGAGAGACCAATCACTGCCATCATGAATGCAAGAACAGTACCCATTGCCATTCCTCTAGATGTAAGTATTTCCATAATTGGAATCATTCCTGCTGCATTCGAATTCAGCGGTATACCGATAAGAACTGCGATTGGAACTGCAAGGGGATTATTTTTTCCGGCAATATGTAAAAGAAAATCAGCGGGTGCGAACCCATGAATAACCGCACCAATTGCTATCCCGATGAGAATATATGGAAGTACTTTCAGGGTAATATCCCGGGATTCATTTTTTGCAAATATCATCTTGTCATTCCATCTCATCGATTTTTCTTTAAGATCGTGGAGTTTAACTCTATAGACGAACTCTTCAACTTTATTCTCAAGATGAATGCGTCCAATAACAATACCGGCAGTAATTGCAATAATCAATCCGGATACGATATAAATAAGGGCTATTTGCCATCCGAACATTGCAAATAATATTGATGCTGCGACTTCATTGCTAAGTGGTGATGCTATAAGAAACGAGAATGTAATCCCAAGTGGCACACCGCTCTCAACAAAGCCAATTAACAGCGGTACTGCTGAACAAGAGCAGAAAGGCGTTGGAATCCCAAGCATTGCAGAAATAATGTTTCCTACCCCTTCAGTCCTCCCAGCTACCCTCCTCTTCACTTTCTGGGGTGTAATAACCGTTCTGATAATTGAGACACCAAATACAATCACTGCAGCCATCAAGGACGATAACACGATCAAAGTCTCCGATATCCGTTTCGAATGTGACAGCTGATCGTTTGGCTTGTATCCACACATACTGGTCCGGACTACGCTGTAGCAGCGTGAGTGCTACCTGTGTTGTGAGTTTCCCTGTTTTCGAAATACCAGAGCAGGTGATGAGAGCAGAAGTCATTTTATCGTGGAAGCTTTATGATTCAGAGAGTACTGTTGCAACTACAGTCATGTCTAGTCTCTTTTCTGTCATTTTTCACTCCTTAAGCATTGCTTTAATCTCTTTAACCTCAGGTATCCGGTCTTCAGGCATAACGGTTCAGTTGATAAAAAGGGCTGGTGTGAGCATTACCCTCGTTCTATAATTGCATCCAGATCTTCGACTTTAATTACGTCCGCAGGTATATTGCTTTCTTTAATCGCTTGTTCTACGTTAGTAAACAGCCTTTTACATTTCTAACAACCAGTTCCGAGCACTTCAATTTTCATTTCTTTTCTCATATCACATTTTTTATAAGGATTTCACTTAATTCAATTCTTTTTCTTGTTTGCATCCAGTCTTTTTGTGTTTGTGTTATTAAGGCATGCATCGGTATTGCAGACTCTAAACTCTCATATCATCTGGCAATAATGAAAAAAACTGGGCTAATCTCGAGTCTTCAGGAAGGAAATTATATCATTTACTCTATTACAGAAGAAGGGAAAAAGAATGTGCCTGGTTATGCAACCAATGAATAATTATCACCTTTCATCTTGAACAGTAGGAATTTGAATGACATTTCTTGATAATATCCGGATGGGACCAAAACTCCTTGGGAGTTTTATACTTATTGTGATAATCCTTGGGATTATTGCCGGAATTGGTTACGTCAACATGAAGTCAATCAATGACGGTATGACAACAATGTATAATGATCGGTTGGTTCCAATTGATCAGCTTGGTATTGCAAAATCAGACTTCTATTTTATTCGAGGCGATCTTTATAAGTATGAAGTATTTCCTGATGAACGAAATAATCTTACTAATGAGATAAATAACAATGTCGCAGATCTAAATAAAAAAATGGATGCATATAGAGTCACAAATCTCAATGATAATGAAAAACTGTGGTTAACTAAATTTGATTCTGCCTGGACAACGTATCAAACCGAAATGGCAAGATATCTCCAACTTATTAATCAGGGTAAAGATAAGGATGCTTTGGCAGTAATTGCATCAGGGAGCACCATGAGCAATGCAAGGAAAGCGGCAGATGATGCCCTGACTCATCTTATGACTATCAATACTGATGCAGCGGATAATCTCAATACTGCTGGAGATGTCATTTTTGCCACATCAACATTTATGCTTCTCATTGCATCGATACTGGGGATTGTTATTGCACTTGTACTTGCATTCACTCTTACCCGCGGTATCACTCAGCCACTTGGAAAAACCGTTGCAATGCTCAAAGAAATGAACCTGGGCCATCTCGGAAACCGCCTGAAGATGGAACGAAAAGATGAGATTGGTGATATGGCACGGATTATGGATATCTTTGCGGAAGACCTCCAGAATATTGTTGTTGGGGCAATGAAAAAAATTGCTGCAGGTGATCTTAACCTTCAAATAACCCCGAAAGACAAAGACGATGAGATCTCTCCAGCTCTTCTGAATACTGTTGCATCATTAAACTGGTTAATCGAAGAGTCACAGAAGTTATCAGACTCAGCAATCCAGGGAAAGCTTAACGTACGTGGCGACACGAAAAAGTTTTCTGGTGGTTACATGGCAATAATCGGGGGTATGAACCAGACCCTTGATGCAATTGAATCTCCACTGAACGAGGCCATGCGGCTCGCAGAGCAGTATTCAAAACAGGACTTTTCTGTACGGTTTGACGGGAACCTTAAAGTTTCAGGTGACTTTGCAAAATTCAGGGATTCACTCAACAATCTTGGTGCTGCGATTGCCCAGGTTGTAAAACTTATCACTAACCAGGTACAGGATCTTGCAGCGGGTGCAGAGGAAGCAAATGCAAGTTCAGAAGAGATAGCAGCTGGTTCGGCACAAGTAGCAAAGAGTGCCGGAGCCGTAAGTACCAACGCTGAGATGAGTGACAAAGGAATCATCCAGATCCTCCAGGCGATGGAAGACCTCTCTACAACGGTAAATGAGGTTGCAATAAAGACAGAGTCGGTCTCAAAACTTTCGGTTGAAGCGGATGAGCTCTCAAAACGTGGGGCAAAACATGCAGGAAATGCCGAAAATGGGATGATTAGGATCACAAAGGCTGCTGAAGAAATTAACACTATTATCAACGATATAATGGATCAGATGGAAGATATCGGAAAAATTGTAGGTCTCATTGGTGATATTGCAGACCAGACAAACCTTCTCGCCCTGAACGCTGCAATTGAAGCAGCCCGGGCAGGTGATGCCGGCCTTGGCTTTGCAGTGGTTGCAAATGAAGTTAAATCTCTTGCACAGGAGTCACAAAAATCAGCAGAGAATATTGCAGACATTATCGGAAAACTCCAGAAAAAATCAGAATTTGCTGCACATTCTATGAAAAACGCAAGCGACATTGTGAGTGAAGGAGGAAAAGCAGTCTCTGAGACCCTGTACATATTCAATGAGATAGTGAGTTCAGTAGGAAATATAGCGTCCAATGTCAGTGAAGTTGCAAGTGCAGCAGAGGAACAGGCTGCATCAGTCGAGGAAATAACTGCAAGTGTAAATGAAGTCAGCAGCCTTGTGAAAAGTACTGCAAAGGAATCTATGGACTCAGCAGCGGCAAGTGAAGAGGCATCAGCAGCAATTGACCAGATAGTCAAAGTTATTGGCAGCGTAAACGAGGTCGTGAACAAACTCACAAAAGCGATAGATAAATTTACTATCTAAATCTTCCAAGAGCGGAGAATTTCAGATAAGTAGATCATAATTCTACAAGGTCAGGTATAAATCATTATTTTTTACTAACCGACTCTAAACTTTGTTGTAAACATATTTCCTATAATCAATATATACTCATATATTTCATTGAGGAAAAGGAAATAATCAACCGTATCTATATAGTCTTTAAATAATGAGGATTAAGGGAGAAAATGAATTACTTATCACTAACCAATGGAAGTGACGAACTAAAAATTGCATCATCAAATGACAAAAAGTCAAGACCGCATATGCTAAAATTATATCGTCATTATCAGAAAAAAGTCGCCTTATTAAAGCGCTCGATTATCAATCTGATTTGAGTAAGAATGCATCTCAACAATCTAAACAAGATTCAGGTCTCAAAAATTGTAGCCTTTATAGATATAGGAACATATTCAGTCAGACTCCTTGTCGTCCGAATTAAAGAGGATTGCTCATATGTTGTATTGTCGCGTCAAAAAGAAGTAATAAGGCTCGGCGAAAAAGGATTTGAGCAAGGCATTATCAAACCTGAAGCCATTCGTCGGGCAGTAATAGTCGTAAGAAGATTTGTTGAGCTCGCCCGTTCTTTTGGCACTGAGAAATTTGTTGCTGTTGCAACTTCAGTTACTCGTGAAGCAAAGAACGGGCATGATTTCATAAAGTCTATTTATCAGCAAATCAACATTTCAGTTCAGGTCATATCAGGAGAAGAAGAGGCCCGTCTTATTTATCTGGGGGTAACGTCAGGGCTACATCTTGAAGATCGAAATGCGATGATAATCGATATTGGAGGGGGGAGTACTGAAATAGCTATCGGGAGCGAGAGTACATATTCATTTCTTTCAAGTCTCAAACTTGGTTCAATCCGTCTAACAAACCTATTTTTTTCAGAAGGATATGACAAACCTGTTACGAAAACTGAGTATGAAAATATAAGGAATTATGTAAAGATTGGGATTAACCCTATTCTGAACCAGATAAAAAACAATCCCATCGATTTATTTGTAGGGAGTTCAGGTACAATTGTCTCCCTTTGTGATATTTCTGCCCGGATGTTTCATTCGGATGAAAAAGAAAGAACAGTCCTTAATGCAAATGATCTCAAGAAGACAATTTCATACCTCTGCTCTATCCCACTTCAGGATCGAAGAAAAGCTCCGGGAATTAACCCTGATCGGGCCGATATTATCATTGCAGGTGCTGCTATTATTAATACTCTGATGCAGGAGATTGGAATCAAAGAACTCGAAGTCACACAACGTGGACTACAGGAAGGGCTCTTGTTTGATTATCTCTCCCATATGGATGGGTATCCCTTTATCCGGTGTATGGCGATCAGGGAGCGGAGTGTCCTCATGACCGGTAGATGTTTCGGGATAAATGAATTACACTCAAGGACAGTGATGAAACTTGCGCTTGATCTTTTTGATTCAGCAAAAAAGCAAAACCTTCACAGTTTAGGTGACCTTGAGAGAGAACTTCTTGAACATTCCGCATTTCTCCATGATATAGGTTCCCACATTTCGTTTCAAAATCACCATGAGCATTCATATTATATTATTCGTAATAGCAACCTTCTGGGATTTAATCGACGCGAGATCAATATTATGGCAAACATTGCAAGATTTCACCGCAAGAAGCTTCCAAGACCAGGTGATTCAAACATGCAGGAATTAAAAAGAGAAGATATGACACTTGTGAGAAAATTAGCGGCGTTTCTCCGACTCGCTGAAAGTCTTGACAGGAGTCATTCAGCAGCAATAGAACATGTCCGTTTTACAGGGATAACAAAGTATTCGGTAAATCTTATGATTTTTTCCCGTAGTGATTGTCAGTTCGAATCCAGTGGAATAAAATCCGAATCAAAACATTTTAAGCGGGTTTTTGGAAAAAGTCTTAATGATCATGCCATGATTTCTGAAATGTGAGACTTTATGAATGTCAATTGTTGTTTGAGGTTATATCTCATCGAAAACATCCGATAAAAGTATTTTCATTGTGAGGCTTTTTTTTAATTTTACCGGTGGGAAATTAAAGATATCAATAGTAAATCTATATTAGCAGATGATAAGATATATTAATATAGAGATATCGATGGATATACGAAAAGTTCAGTTTACCGGTGGATCATCATACATTGTTACCCTTCCTAAAGAATGGATTGAGAGTCAGAATATAAAAAAAAATGATCCACTGGGATTAAAAGTACTTGCCGATGGTTCGCTTTCAATAAGTAAAGACATTAAAGGAGAGACGAGAGTAAGACGGGCAAGGATTAAGGCAACAAAAATAACGGATATGATATATCTGTTCAGGCTACTTGTCGGAGCATATATATCAGGTTTCACAGAGATTGAAATTGAATCAGAAAATAAAATTTCTCCTTCGATACGGCAGACAATAAAGTCATTTGTTCAGATAAGTATAGGGCCAGAGATAATCGAAGAGAGTGACTCTACAATTCTTTTAAAAGATCTTTTAAACCCTCTTGAGATGCCTTTTGCAAACACAATTAAAAGGATGTATGTTATTACAAAACTCATGTTCTCTGATGTCTTTTCATTTCTGGTTTCTAATGACACTGACCTCGCCCTTGATATTATAAACCGCGATACTGAAGTTGATCGGCTCCAATGGCTGGTAGCACGGCAGGCCAACATGGTATTTCAGGATACAACGCTTGCCGGGAAGATTGGAAGCGATTATCAGATGGTTGCCCACATCTACAATGTGAGCAGGATTATTGAGCGTATAGCTGATCATGCAGTCAAGATAACTGAAAACTTTATGAAGATAGTGAAAGTTCACCCATTAGATGAATCGCATATAAAGGAATTAGTAAATGCTAATGATATTGCAATGAAGATATTTGACAGTGCTATGGCAGCTTTCTTCAATAATGATCTTAAAGGATCACATACAACAATTGAATCTGTTAAAAAACTGGAGGAGATCTGTAAGACATTACGTTCTCATGCTGCAGAACAGGAGACTGATATTGCGATAGCAATCAGGTATAGTATTGAAAGTATTAAAAGGGCTGGAGAATACTCTGCAGATATTGCAGAAAGTGTTATCAACTCGGTAATAGGAAATGAAAACTAACGATGAAGAAGTACTGACATTCTTTCGAACCGTCAGAGATTCTATTATTGAATGGATTAATAATTCTTTTTTACTCCCGGACAGTGAATAGGCCTATATCACACTGAATTTTTTCTGCATTTTCTGCAACATTGGAGATATGCTCAATCATTCTCTCTATTGAATGATATGAGTGAAAACAAGCGTCTGATGATGCCTCTGCTTCGTTTATAGTATTTTTCATCTGCTCTCCTATTTGTTGAGCACGTATGGTTATATCTGTAATTTTTCGCTCCTGATCACCTGCAAGGGTGACAGACTCAGAACTCATCCTTGATATCTCCATTATCTTTTTTACCATCTCCTGGAATATGGTCACCATTTCACAGACTGCGTTTTTACGTGAATCAACTTCATTTTGTGTATTCCTGACCATTTCCTTCATTTCCAAAAAAGCATCATTAAACGATGCCAATGTATCAGATATTACTAACAGGGCTTTTTTAGATTCCTCGGCAAGAGATTTGACCTCTCTTGCAACAACAGCAAATCCACGGCCGTACTCTTTTGCATGTGCCGCTTCAATAGCAGCGTTAATAGATAACAGGTTTGTCTGATTTGTAATATCAGTTACGACTTTTACAATTTTACCAATATTAATGAGTTCAGTATAAATTCTGTTTAGTCCGCCGTCAATAGAACCGGCTGATACTGAGATAGCATTCATACCCTCCGTGCTATGGTCTGCAAGCCCTTCTCCATTGAGAGAAAGCTCTTTTGTATCCTTAGCAAGCTGGAAAACTTCACTTGTTCTTTTATTCATCTCTTTAAGGGCCGAATGAACTGACTGGCAATCATCAATCATCAGGCTAACATTAACACTAACTTCTTTGGACCTTCTGGTGACTGAACCGGCATAGGTTGAAAGAGTTTCTGATTTGCCAGCTATTGATAAGATTTCAGAATTTATTTGATTTGCCCGTTCACTCATTAATAAAGCATTATTCCTAAGATCAATTATACTCCTGGAAACCTGTGTTCCAATGTTATTTAGCGAGTTCCGGATGGTGACAAATTCACCGGTTACTTCCAGTTTCCTGCTTACTTTAGCTGAGAAATCACCAGATGCATATCTTCTGCTAACCCTGTCTATCTCACCTACAACAGCAGAACACCAGATTCCTATTGCATCCATGGATTTTTTCAGGTCCTCAAAATTTCCAGGGTACTGAATGGTTTCATCCATACGAGCTGAGAAGTCACAAACTGCATATTTATCAGCAACCCGCGATACTTCGAAAAAAGGGGTACTGATAAGATCGAACATCATATTAAGTCCTGATAATAATGCTTTGTAATATCCGGGTAATTTATCAGATTCTCCCCTCATTGAGAGATCTCCTTGTATTGCTGACATTGTAAGAGATTCGACTGAAGCAATAAGTATTTGTAGTGAGTTAAGAGCAGAGTTAAAGTCAAGAAAAATCTGATCGAATGGACCTGAACACGGGGAGGAGATAGATCCAGCTATCCATCCATTCTTCATCTGAGAAATACAAAGAGCAAGGGCATTATACTGCTTTTCAATGCACTCCGATAAAGAGTTGTTTTCTGATGAAACTTCCACTGATGTAAAAGAGATGTAAAGTACATTTCTCTTCAGAATATCCGATTCGTAATTTTTACAGGATATTTGTATAAGATATTTGTCTGTTTTAATAACAGATTTATACGTCTGTTCTTTATTCAGTAATTGAGTTCTGTCACTATCTCCCATTAATCTGATAGGGTCCAGGTCCCAGATATTGCCCGAAAAAATCTTATTATAATCAGAATATTTTTTTTCTGCTTCTGGTGACATCCAAAGGATTCTTCCATCCAACTCTGCGAGTATTTCAATATTTTGAGATAATGATGAACAGATTGATTGATAATTGATAGTCTCCCGGGAAAGAGTGTTATTTAAATTATCAATAAAAATAATCAGAAAATGGCTTATTAAACCGTCTTTGCCACAAACAGGAATTGTGATAATAGTGCATATCAGAGATTTTATAGGGAATTTTATCTCAATTACTCCTTTTGTCTGTTTTTTCATGAGAATTCCATCCCATATTGAATCCCCTGTTATCAATGAGATAGGAATATCATTCATGGACTTGCCTGATAGAATAGATGGTTCATATCCAGAGAGTTTAAAAAAAAGTTCATTTGATTTGATAATGTTAAGAGAAGAATCACAGATAATTGCAGGAGAATGAATGTCAGCTATTTTATCAGGAGGCCAGTCGTAACAGATTTCATTACCTAAGTTCATTTTGCCGATCTGGTTTATTTCAAATTTATTATGGGTCATTATTCCTCAAATTTGGGGCAATTTTTTATATAAATCCATTAAACCATTTCGTCTTTTTTCCAATATTAATACTCAAATTTAACGCAACTGACTTCTCATTCAATTGCAACAGATTGAATGCGATTAATCAATTTCTCACTTTTGTTAAGCCTGTAACAATTTTTAGGTATATATATTTCGAACTTTGCCCCCTGACCAAATATTCCAGTCTCTTTTATCACCATTTCAGTGATTCCAAGAATTTCCTTAGTATAAAAAAGGCCAAGGCCCGTATTTTTACCGACTCCTTTCTGAAAAATCGTTTGTTTCATTTCGTTCGGGATACCGATACCATCATCCTCTATAACAAGAACCCCTTCCTGAAGCTGCTCAATAAAATTAATATTTATACTCGTCACCCTTTTACCATGCATAATTGCATTTTCTATAAGGTTAATTAGAATCTTTCCAAACATTTGATCGGTATATACTTCCAGGGTGCTTGTAGCGTGAGTGATAACCAGTGTTTCGAACTGATGAGAATGTTTAAGTCCTTCTACTATACCACGAACAGAGAGCCATCTGGGTTTCTGGATACCTATCTTTTGATATATTTCAGAGAACATTATGTGTTCCTGAATATTATTCATGGTTAGTCCTATCTTCTCAACATAATCTTGTATATTCAAAGTATCATCTACATCCTCTTTTAGGAATTGATAATACCCGGACATGTTTCTCCTATGAACAGGAATCAACTTTTCATCAATCTCTTCTTTCAGAAGATTATGGTAATGCATCTGAATAGTAAGATCATTCCTGATATCGTGTCTTGTTATTGTATTGATAATATCGAGTTTTTTGTTCACCCCAAGAAGGATTTTCATGGCATTCTGTTCCTCTTCAAGGTTATAATGATGAAGAGCATATGATATCTCTCTTGCCAGTTCCTGAAAGAGAGATTGTTCATCTGGATCATTAGCATAATCAGACTCCATGGTTGCTGAGATGATACCATATATCTCACCCCCGTGTTCCAGTCTTATAGTAAGAGCATAGTATCCAAGGTGGTCATGATAGAAAGGACAGGAATTGCAAGTCTGATTAGGTTCGCAGATAACAATCTCCCTGTTCATTTCCAAGGCTTTTTTTGTGCATGTTGTCCTGTTCCCGGCTGCCAGGTATGAGTAAAGGGTTGACATGCGAGTATCAAGCCCAGATTGATGAATAGTGCGTATATCACCCGTCTTATTGAAAAGAACTATCCTGACATCTTTATATCCACGATCAGACGTGATAATCCGGCATGCCTGATCGAGTTTTATTTCCTGTTCTTTATCACTATACAGGGTTTCTGATATAAATCTGAGTGATTTGAAGAGCCGGTAAAGATGAGCTATTTTTTTCTGGTTTCTAAATTGACCCGCAGCATGTAGTATTTTCTTTGTCAGTTCTGTAAATTGTGCTTCAGGTTTTCCACCTTTCTGGAGGTAAAAGGTAGCTCCGTTGTTAAATGCCTCAATCACTACCTCCTCTCTTCCTTTGCCAGTGAAAAGGATGAACGGATGTTCATACCCGCGAGAACGCAGTTCTTTAAGGAAGGATATTCCATTCATCTCTGCCATCTCATAATCTGACAAAATAACATCAAAAGACCTGTCATTAAGTAGTGAAAGCGCAGATTGAGCAGAATCTATATTTTCAACAGTAATCTGAGATTCTTTCTCAAGAAAATGTTTTGATATATCCAGGAAAAGTGGTTCATCATCTACATGAAGGACATGAACATTTCCTTTTATTTTATTAAGTTCTTCTCTCTCTTCCATTTTCGATCCCTCTAAAGAACGATGATTAGTGAATTGCGACTCTTTTGTCATAAGGCAAGCCTTTTAATTTTACCTGCGAACTCGTTTGCGAGATCCTGTTCAATGAACATTGCTGATGCAAGTTCTACCCATTTAGCCAATTCTTCACAATCTGATGGTGTTATCTCTGCAAAGTTTAAATTTTTCATATGAAACTTTGTCTGTCTCTCAAGGAGAATTATAGCAGCAGGACCAAGATAGTCTGTTGCAATGTCCAGCACCGCATCTGATGTGGCACTCATTTTATTTACCACAACCTTATTCCAGGCGATAATCCTTGTGCATCAGGACTTTAAGACTAGTCACCATTCGTTTGAATGAAGAAGCCAACTCTCCTATCTCATCATTTCGCTTTATGTTAATCACGACCTGTGTATCACCATGACTGATTTTATCTGCAGAGACTATCAGGGTATGAATATCTTTGATCATCGTCCGTGAGAATATGGCAATAATAATTCCAGCGAAAAAAATTCCGATGATAAGAATGATATATATCGTCTGGCCGACGAAATCCATCCGTTTCTGGACAACCCCGGCATCCATATCAACTCCTACGATACCGATGACATCCCCGCCAGCGTTTCTGATAGGTGCATAAGCTGTTAAAACCGTTCCCCAGGGTCTCGTTACAAACGTCGGCTCTACAGCAGGAGCAGAGAAAGCATTTTTCATTGAATTACTCGGGCTGGATTCTATTGTTCCAATCCTGAATGATCGCTTCCCTGTATTGTATCCACTGTCAATGATATACTCATATTTGTCCCCAATCTTACGCATGGTGTAAATTTTTACGATCTCGTTATCAGCTTTTGCCATTGAAGACAGCTGCTCTGTATTCATCAGATAGAGGACTTCCGACTCCATACCTGGTTCCAATTTTGCAATCTCGTTGCCATTCAGATCTGCAGCTGTTATTGAAGCTACTGCAAGGAGTTCCTGTTGTGTAGATTCCTTGATCTTATCCGTTGATGCCCCGACAGTGAAGAGAAAAGTCAGTCCGGCAATAAGAAGGACTAAAAAGATAAATCCCAACGTGAGTTTTGTCATGATTGAATGGGCTAGGTCTGTCATATTTTCACCATTTTTTGTTTTGATACAAAAGACAGAGTTTCTTTACTAAAGGAATAAGGCATGATCTTCATGATAATTAGTATCGTTACCTGCAAATTAACGATTCTTCACATGTTATAAATACAAAAAAGGAAGAACAATATTCAATATAGTATACTATAGATAATTTTAGATAAACAATTATCCAAATCAACTTATAGTTACAATAGACTTAAGTTTAATAGATGAAAAAAAAGTTTATAAATATTTGATTTAGGTTACCATCATCTCGTAGTTTATTACGTTTTCAGCGATATCGGCAGAATATTCACCTGTTCTCTTGATACTATCACTTATATTTCTTATCAGTACTGCAAGACCTGCCGGAAGGTCTAAAATTTCTGAATTGATTTTTGAATAATCCGTTTCAAGGGAATGAATTGATTCAATAATTCTATTGGCATTCATAATATCATGAGAAAAGAAAGATCCGACGCTTTGAGTAAAGACGAGGATGGCTTTATCTGACGCTATCGAGATTTTATCAATAATATTCGTCTCAATCTGATTTTCTTTAACTTTTTCAACATTTCTTGAGATTCTGACCGCATGATCTGCAACTCTCTCAATTATCCTTCCTACATGATAATGGGGGATAATTTCTATTATAGTAGTATTCATCTTCTGTGCAAGATGGACATTCTGCATTATCATATTTGTCTGACGAGCGATAAGCCAGAATAACCTGTCTACATCACTGTCCTGTTGTACAACCTCTGCTGCCAACGCGATATTATTGGTTCTGAGTGATTCAATTGCTTTATTGTGCATGCTTTTTGCGATTACAAACATTCTCTTAAGAGAATTTGCAAATGTCATCTCGAGTGGATTTAGTAGATCCTTAAGTATAATCTTATTATCAGTCTCTTCAACGAATTCAATTCCAATCAACATATTTGTAAATTCTTTGATACACTCCCTGATTTTTCCTGAAATTCTGTCTTTTGATGAGATTGCGATGGTGTTATAACCTGCAATGTATATTCCGATGAGCATCCGATAAAAAAAAACCGGGTCTGTCTTTTGATGCACTTCAATATTTTTGGTTCGCTGGATCTTTTCCCCAGAAATATTTTTAGTAATCAACAGATTGCCATCTGACTGGATAATAACCCCTAATGGATCATTCTTTTGGATCTCCAGAGAATCAACCCAGTTTTTAGGTAGAGTCAGGACAAAAGAGGACCGTCCAGTCATTTGAATTTTACGTATTTCCATGTATTCCATTCCCTTTTTTAAGAATATCCTGGCTGTCATAACCTGATATTTTACTAATGACTATATCTTTTCATTAGTTTTAAGAAAAAAAACTGGTTCTTGTTAAAGATATTATATCTCATTTAATTTTAAGGCAGAAAGACGAGTAATTTTTATCAACGCTGTTTAGATTTACTCCTATCTAATTTACTAATATCAACATCCTGCAATCAGTGAAAACCGTATATCATCTCCTGACAAAGTTTAGTTACCTATATTTATCAACAAGTCCATATATTTATTTTGCATATAATCTATATCATCTATCATAAAATTTATATGCCTATATAGTTAGAAATATTAAAAGTTATTAAATAATTAATCTGAACTTTTTTCCCAAAAACAGGTTAAAATGCTTTATTTATTTTATCTCCACCCGTTCTCCGGTTACCATATAATGGACTTTTTCTGCAACCCTGCAGGCATGATCAGCTGATCGCTCCAGGTACCTCCCAATCATGACATAGTGGGTACATATGGCGATATTTCTGGGATCTTCCATCATATATGTGATACATTCGCGGAATATACTGCGTTTTAATGAATCAACTACATCATCCCTTTCTGATAATTTGGCTAATAATGAAATATCCTCAAGTTCGTAGGAATTAATTGTATCTCCGATGATATCTATTACCAGGTCTGCCATATGTGGTATTGAAACGAGGTTTTCAATATGAGGTCTCTCCGGGAAATCCCTTACGATATTTGCTATATCTTTTCCATAAGTCCCTATCCTTTCTGCTGCATTCACTACACCAAGCGAGCAGACAACTGTCCTCATATCCCTTGCAACCGGTTGATATAGTGCAATTATTGAAAATATTTTCTCTTCAATCTGGTAACTTGTCTGAACAAGTTCTTTTTTTCTTTTTTTTACATCTTTTGCTAAATTTTTATCAAGATTAATTAGAGCTTCAATAGAATTCTTCAACATCTGTTCAGCAAACCAACTGAATGTAATCACATCAGACTTCAAATCATTAATTTCATCAAAAAATTTTTCAGTCATCCTTTACCTCTATCCAAACCTGCCGGTTATGTAATTTTCCGTTAGTTCCTGTTTTGGGTTTTCAAATATCTGTCGTGTGGGGGCGAATTCAATCAGGTCTCCTAAATACATGAAAGCTGTTGAATCACTTACTCTTGAGGCCTGTTGCATGTTGTGAGTAACAATTATGACGCAATAGTCCTGCTTGAGAACATCAATAAGGTTTTCAATTTTTGATGTAGCTATCGGGTCAAGGGCTGAACATGGTTCATCCATCAGGATAACTTCAGGTTCCACTGCAAGCGTGCGGGCAATACAAAGCCTCTGCTGTTGTCCTCCTGAAAGTCCCATCGCTGATTCCGAAAGTCGGTCTTTTACTTCATCCCAGAGGGCTGCATGCTTAAGACTCTCCTCTACGATTCTTTCCAGTTCTTTACGTTCATTAATACCATGTACTCGCGGGCCATATGCCACGTTTTCAAAGATAGTTTTTGGAAACGGGTTTGGTTTTTGAAAAACCATTCCTATCTTTCTTCTAATCTCAACCGGGTCGGTATTATTATGCAGAATATCTTTCCCATTGAAGTCTATCGTTCCGTCAACTCTGCATTCATTAACAATATCATTCATCCGGTTTAAACAGCGTAACAACGTAGATTTACCGCAGCCTGAAGGTCCGATAAGTGCTGTTACCTGCCTGTCTATAAATGTCATATTAATATTTTTCAGTGCCTGCGTCTCACCATACCACAGGTTGAGGTTTTTAATTTGTAATATCTCAACATTTTCTGTCATAGTCACCATTTTTGAGTTTTATGATAATGATTCCTGATAATAATTGCAAGAGCGTAGATAAAGATTACAAGAACCAGAAGTACAACTGCGGTTCCATATTTTTGTCCTTGTGCACCCGGAACATTAGTTGAAAGGATGAAAAGATGATATGGGAGCGCCATCACTGGAGAAAATAGGGAATTAGGAAGATTTCTCTGGGTAAAGACCACTGCAGTGAACATAATGGGGGCAGTCTCTCCTGCAGCCCTCCCAAGGGAAAGAATGGTCCCGGTTATGATTCCGGGAATGGCCGGTGGCAATACAACTTTGCGGATTGTCTGCCATTTTGTAGCTCCCAATGCGAGGCTTCCTTCTCTGAATGAAACCGGGACGCTTTTTAATGATTCTTCTGTCGTCCGAATGATAGTGGGTAGGACCATCAGTGCGAGCGTTATCTGTCCGGCGATGAGCGAAACTCCAAAATTCAGGTACAGTACAAGAAATGCAAACCCAAACAGGCCAAATACAATTGAAGGCGTTCCATTCAGAAGGTCTGAACCAACACGTATGAATTTTGTAATTTTTCCTTCCCTCGTGTATTCAATGAGGTATATTGCTGCACCGATTCCAATGGGAAGAGAGATTAAAATCGCCCCTGATACGAGATATAACGTTCCGACAATCGCAGGAAATATACCCCCTGCTCTTCCAAGATCTGTGGGTATGCCTGTTAGAAACTCCCATGATATGTAGGGAATTCCATTTGCAAAAATATCAAAAAGAATTATTCCAAGGATAAAAATTACAAAAAGTATTGCACAATAGATCAAAACAAAAATAATTTTCTGGATATTCTTCTGGGATGTTTTTTGAATAATAAAATTCAGAAGAAAAAGGAGGAATACAATAAAAAGAGCTGTATATAACCCGTTAATAAAAAACGCAAAAATACTTATGAAAAGAATTAATATATAGCGATAAGATATCCGGGAAAATAATAGTCTTACATTTTTACCTGGTATCTTTCGTCTCTCTTTATATACTATGCTGCAATTTTTCGTTCCGCATTGTTTCGCTTTAACTTTATCCAGTATGAATGTTGCAAGTATGTTTACAATTAAGGTTATAACAAGAAGAACTACTGCGACTGCAAATAAAGCGTTATAGTGCAAGCTTCCAACCGCAACTTCACCCATCTCAATACCGAGTGTTCCGGTAAGGGTCCTTATTGGTGAGAAAATATTCCATATAGGGTCTGGAATGACGGCTGCATTGCCTGTGACCATTAGGACCGCCATAGTCTCACCTACTGCCCGGCCCAATCCCAAAATAATTGCAGCAGTAATGCCTGAAAGGGCTGAAGGAATAATAACTCTCGATATTGTCTGCCATTTTGTTGCTCCAAGACCAAGTGAGCCCTCGTTATACTCGCGTGGAACGGCACTGATGGCATCTTCTGCAACACTTGTTATAGTGGGGATGGCCATTATTCCCAATATAATAGAACCTGCAAGCCAGGTCTCACCGGTTGGAAGATTAAATGCGACCATTATCCATGTTGTAAGGAGAATGAGGCCGATAAAACCGTATATTACAGATGGAATTCCTGCTAAAAGTTCAATTATTGGTTTAACGATAAGCTTAACCCGGTATGGTGCGAGAATTGAAATGTAAAGGGCACTTGCAAGTGACAGAGGTATGGCAAATATCATCGCTCCCAGGGTTACAAGAATTGTCCCAACGATGAGGGGAAGCATTCCGTATTCAGGTGGAACTCTTGTAGGGTCCCAGGTTGTGCCGGTTATAAGTTTTAGTGGACCGATTGTGTAGAAAGCAGGGTATGCCTCATTGATGAGGAAAAATAGAATGAATGCTATGGCAATAACTGCAAAAAAGGCACAGATAAACCAGAATTTCTGAATAATATTTTCTTTCACCTGTATTATGTGATGTGATTTTTGTCCTGATCCTCCTTCTTTAGGTTTATTAAGCATAATTTTTCCAGGAGTATATGACGGATAGTCAGATTTTAAAAAAATTAAAGTGGGACGTAATCAACATCCGCTACAATTTTCTGACCTTCGGGTGAGAGAATATAGTCAATAAATGTTTTCGCGTCTTTAGATGGCTGACCTTTTGTTATAAAGTATAAGTTTCGTGATAATGGATATGTCAATGTTTTTACACTGTCTACGGTCGCGTTCATGAGTGTCCCGTTTACATTAAGCGGAACTGCTTTTACTGTTGTATCAACATAACCGAGACCAACATAACCAATTGAGCCAGGGACCTGGGCAATAGTCTGCTGGATTGCACCATTGGAATTTTTCTCAAGCATCGTCTTTGCAGTCGTAAGGTTCTTCATTACAGCTGAATTGAAGTAATCCCTTGTTCCTGATGCACTATCTCTTCCAACAATAACAATTGGAGCGTCACTGCCACCAAGTTGTTTCCAGTTTGTAATAGTTCCATTGTAAATTGCTGCGATATTCTTTAAGGTCAGGCTGTTTACCGTGTTCACTGGATTAACTATTATGACAACTCCGTCCTTTGCGATGGTAATCACATTTAATGAAGGGTACTTTGTCATTTCAGCAGCATTGAGGTCACGGGAAGACATTCCGATGTTTGCTGTGCCTTCACCTGCAGCGGTAACTCCTACACCTGATCCCCCGCCTGTCACCTGGACATCAAAATTACTATTTTTCGTCATAAATGCTTCTGCAGCTTTTGCAGCGATTGGAAGGACGGTTGTTGATCCGGATAAAACAAGAGTATGGGAATTATTAGCGTTACTGGCACTATTCGTACCAACATTTGTGTTTTTGGGTGTTGATGTCTGGCTCGTACAGCCGCTTGTAAAAAGTGCAAGAGACAGAACAAGAATACAAACACAAATAAAGATACCTGAAATCCTCATTGATTTTTGCATGGTAATTCATACTTAAATTAACAAGACTGGATTTATATTTTCGCAATTTATTATATATTTTTATATACAACAATATAGTTAATATATATTACTATAAGATCTATATATTATAAGTTAAACAATAGTAATCCTGTTACCATGAAATTTTTTATTCTTTAAAATAGCAGATATTATTAAATTATGAATCCAAGGTCAGGCAAAAATTCATATTTTCCAGGAGAACGAAAAATTCTCTTTCAACTTTGCCTGATAGGATTTTTTGCAATTTTCTCAACAACGATATCGAAAAATCCGGTTTTACCCCTCTTTGTCCATGCTCTTGGAGCTGGAGATGCAACGATTGGGCTTATTTCAGCAGTTTCCCCATTTGCCGGGATTCTTTTCTCTTTTCCTGTTGGTGTAATATCTGACCGCCTGGGTAGAAAGAGGCTGCTCGTCTTTTCCGGATTCGTGTTTCTCATTGCCCCACTGTGTTACCTTTTTATTACAAATCCCGCTATGCTGATTCCAATCCGCTTTTTCCATGGACTTGGGACCGCTATACTGGGTCCTGTTGCTTCAGCGGTCATCGTCGAACGTTTTCCGGATAAGAAAGGTGAAATGCTTGGGCAATATTCTTCGGCAACCCTTGTGGGTAGGACTATTGCACCCCTTGTCGGGGGAATTATAATATCCCTTTTTGCTGGATACAGCGGACTAGTAAGTTACGAGGCAGTGTATCTTGTTGCTTTCCTTACTGCAATTCCGGTTTTATTGCTGACATTTCTTTATAAAGATGAAAATAAGGGAACCTTGGCATTCACAAGCACTGGTGATTTTGCAGCTAGTTTTCGAATATTCTTTGGTAACAGGACCCTCCGGGCAACTGCTGCGATAGAGATGTCCTCATATTTTTCTTTCGGGGCATTTGAAACTTTTTTACCCGTATTTCTATTTGGGAAAGGTTTTGCAGCTTATGAGATCGGTATTTTATTTTCAGTCCAGGTAATCCTGATAGCACTTACGAAACCTCTCTTTGGCTGGATGGCTGACCGGATGGACAAACGTATCCAGATCTTATCAGGTTTGTTCCTTATGTCAGTCCCGGTTGCAATTATTCCATTATTTTCAGATTTTTGGTCGTTTGCAGTAATCAGCCTGATCTCCGGGCTTGGTTTATCCCTCTCAACCGTTGCAACCGGAGCATATGTTGCTGATGTCGCAAGGAAAAAAGAGATTGGTGCCTCGATGGGAGCACTATCTTCTACAATGGACATAGGGCATTCTCTTGGGCCTCTGGTAACAGGTCTTATCATCGGTACCGGGTTACAATATGGTCCAGGGTTTTTTGTGGGTTTTCTTCTTTCGCTAATAGTCGGAGTTTTTTTCTTCTGGTCGGTATTTACTAGAGAAAAAAACTGATTGTAGTCCTTTAACTTTAATTTTAATCATTAAATGCTGAATCACCTTTAAAAAGTGACAGGCATTAAGATGAAATTTTTTTATATCAAGGATGAATCATAGGTAGGTAAGTAAGATATATAATATGATTAATTATATGATATATTATGAAATACATTAGTTCAGCCGAGATACGATCTAATCCCGCCATTCTCTGGAAAGATGATGAAGATAATGAGACGATTATTACTGTTAACGGGAAACCGAAAATAATTACCCTGGCTATTAACGGTGATCCTCAGGAAATGTTAAGCCTTATCAGACGAATCAGGGCTGAAAGGGCAGTTGAACATATGTGGATGACCAGTAAAAAGACTGGGAGAAGCAGTATGACAATGGATGAGATAGAAAATGAGATAGAGTCTGCACGATTTTCTCAATCAATACAAAAAGAAGTCATGAGGCGGTTTTCTCTGTTGTAATTCACGGAGAGGGAAAAAAGTTGATTTCCCCTCAAAAAAATTAATTACAAAATCTCTAAAGTAGCAATATAATTAAATGAGATAATTTTCTTTTATTAAGGTGTATAAAAATGACCTACTTCGTCTACTCAGATGTCCACCTAACTCACAGTACATCCGACAAAAATCTAAACAGTCTAATATCCTTCTACAACTACATCAAAGAGGAAGGTGTCACAGCAATTAACCTTGGCGACTACTTTGATTACTGGAGATGTAACAACTTCGATGTCCTATCTCATTGTAGTGAGGCATTGGCAATGAGGCCCATTCATGAGATCCTTCTTACAGGTAACCATGACATCATAAACACATCAGGAGTCCCTACATGGGCAAAAGGTAAATTTAGATTTATCCATGGTCATGAACTCGATGTAGCAATCAACATGGAATACATGACACTTGAAAATTACATTGCCATAGCCAACAAACTATGCATGTCAGGAAACACAATTGGTTCATTGGCATCAGTGCTTTGGTCATTCCGTACATACGCAGGACTAATCTACAAGATAACCCATGAAAAATCATGGGACGAAAATGACATCCAGCGTATCGAGGACTGCATTAACTTGCATCTGACAAACTACCTGCCAACTGACATCGACATGAGTGACAGGTCATATCTGATATTTGGCCATACCCATCGTCAGTTCAAATGTGAGTGTGGTGCAAACCCTGGGGCATTCCCCGATTACCTTACTATTGATGATAATGACCAGGTTAAACTGGAGAGATGGTAATGTCGGGAAAAAAAACACTATCAGAGCAACATCCAAGATAAAAGGGATTGAAATCTCTGTAGCCCCATTAGTAATTCACCACTCAACAATGGCCTGTAATTGCTCCTTTGAGTTAAATCCGCTCATAATAAGCATCCCGACTAAAAGTACATTCAAACAAACGAATTTCGTCACGGAGGGGCGAGAATATCGGTGTAATCTCCGAAGGGAGATAGAATTCTTTGCTAATTTACATATTTTCAAAGGGGGCTATATGTCTGATCCTTCAGACTTGCCCTTTATAGAACTCTCTCTTCATACTCATGCACCCATTATAACAGGAAATGTCAAACATTTCCCAAGTGAGTTAACGGTACTTACACCTGCAGATTTTCTCAATGAATTCAAAAAGAAGTTATAATGTGGTTTTTGCTTTTGTAATTAATGGAGAGGGAAAAAAAATGATTTAAATTTTCGGCATTGTTTATTACTCTATTTGTCAACCGAAAAAATTAATTACATTTTCTCTCACTATGCATTCACAATGCTTATGCTGCGACAAGAATAAAGAATATTTAATCTATAAGCAGACGTAGATAAATGAAAGAATCCAGATAGGATTGTGATAAAATTGAGTGAATCCGTAATCACTACTAAATTTCCTAAACTTAACCACTTCTGGATGGATTCCGGATTATTGGGTCTATACCGAATTTCGGTTATAGAACAGTACAAAGAATCCGGCGTAGAGATAAAACTGAATGAATCAGGAATTTCTTTTATAGGCTCAGAAAAAGAGGTCCAATCATTTCTGGAAAAAGTGTATTCTAAATTACTTAAACAATATTATAATACATCTTCACAAAGTCAGAAGGATAAAAACGAAGGTTTCTATTACGATACCAAAAAGGATCAATTCATTCGGTTTCCCAAAGTCAAACCCATTGGAATCGCTGGACTTGTTAAAATTTCAGGGCAAAGTTATAAAAACAAAGGAAAAGCAACTTTCGAAAAAAGAAAAGAATCAGCAAAACAACCATTCCCAATTCTTGAGGAAAAATATTCTTATCTTCAGGAGCGGTTTGAAGAATTTTTGGCAGAAACGAAACTTAAACCGGGTTCTTCTTTATTGATTGATGGCAAAAATATCATTTCTCCTACAATTCATCTAGAAAAATTATCTGGCAAATCGAAAGGTTATTGTTTTATCTGTGGTCAGAATTCGCATTCCCTGAGTGAAATTGGAGGGACTGTGTTCCCTATGATTACAGGATCTTCAGGTGTTCTTTCTTTTAATTCATCTGGCAGCAGTCCAGAAAAGGTCTGTTGGAAATGTGATTTTATCGGAAAATTTGTTCCAGTTTCAGGCTTTTATGCCATAAATAATGACACATATCATATCTATTTCCCATACTCATCAAGTATGGAGAAAATGGATGACGTTTTTCGGAGTCTGGAAATAGGTAAGATTGAAGACCCAAATTTTTATAGAAATTTTGAAAACAAACTCGGAGGATATTTCCAAAAACCGTTTGAGCAATTTTTCTCCTTTTTATATTCACTGTATCGTGTTGCAATGACAAAAAGGGTTTTGTCTTCATCAGATGATGAGGAATACGAACTGGATTATGAAAAACTTTATGATATAAACCTGAATAAATCCCCTCTTGATTTTTTTGTGATTCATACTGAATCTCTTGGTGACACCCAGATGGGAAAGATGATCTGGTCATTCCAAGAATCCGTATATTTTTTCAGGCTAATAGATTATCTAGAAAGGAGCAAGGTTGATCTTACAAAAGTAATTATGCTACTAGTTGATTTTGAACAACCCAAGAACGAAAGTAAAACGATTCTTCGAAATCGAGTTTGCGAAAATATACTAAAAAAACAATGTATCGTCGCTCTCGTAGAACAACATGTGTTCAGGATTAATAAATCCAAAGTTCAGAACATCAAACCACTATTTGATTTTGTAATTTTATATGAAAAGGTAATTCGAGAAGGTAGTGATATTATGGATCAAGAAACTATTGACATTGCAGTAAGTGTTGGAAAGACAATTGGAATGAGTATCGCACCAAGTGGTAAGAAAGGGAAAGGAGATCTTTTCCGGTTAAGAAAAGCAAGAAAACCTGAAGATTTTTTAAATGAGATCAATCGCATACAAATGAAGTATGGTACGAGGGTAAATGCAGAACTATATAATAAAGGTCAAATAATGGAGGAAAATTTTACCGAGTTCAAACAGTTCTGCATGATCGCCGCACTAAACACCTTTAATGCTGGAAACCCGGTATCAACAGATAATAGCAACAAATCTAAAGTGGAGGTAGCATAATGAAAACCGCAAAGGCATTGACATTAACTTATCTAACACCCGTTTCATTTGCATCACTAAATGGCTCAGACAAAGAAGCAGATAATATATCGAGCATTAAAAAAATCAGGGTGGGGAAAGAGGACTATCCTTATGTATCTTCACAGGCTGTGAGGAGAGCTTTGAGAAATCAGCTAGAAGTCCTGGGCCGAACACTTTCTGAAGGTGAGGCATCCAAAATTGCAAAAGGGGCAGCTACAACAAAACAGGAGCCAGTTAATTATATCGATGATGATCTATTCGGTTATATGGGAACTGAAGAGGCATCTGAGGGAAAAAAGGGAAAAGCAACAAAAAGAACTTCTGTTGTTCGTGTTTCACCATTAGTTGCACTTAATCCATATCTTGGGGACCTCGATTTTGGTACTAATTATATGGGGACAAAAGCTGGGGGAGACCCTAATATTTTCGAGACGGAGATTCATTCAGGACTATATAGGGGATCAATTCTCATCGAACTTGATCGTGTAGGATCCGGTGATGGGTTTGATAAAGATTTGAACAATAAAGAGAAAGCCCTGCGGGTAAAAGACCTATTAGATGCTATAAAAAATTTATGGGCTTCGGGTCGTCAGAGTAGGTTTCTTGCAGATATTTCCCCAAAATTTGTCGCGTCGGCAATGCTTAAAACAAAAAATCCGATCTTTCTTGAAAGTATTCAGGTAGAAGGTAAGAAACTTAATACTGGAATGATTAAGGAAACGCTAAAAGATTATAATAAGGAAGTTGTAGCCTCAATAATCGGTTTACGACAAGGATTTTTTGAGGGAACAATTGAAGGTTCAAAATCTATTGGTGAAGCATTTGATGAAATGTCAAAATGGGTGGATGAATATTATTCCTGATTAGAGAGTGAATATGTTCATTTTCACTATCACAGCAAAGTCTATAACAGCATCATTCAGAGTTCCGGAGACTCACACATTTCACCAAACTTTACCCCTACCACCAAAAACAACCATTATTGGATTGATAGGTGCAGCTTTGGGAATATGCCTCGAAGAAGCCCACTCATTTATTGACAATTATAATGTTTTGGTCAGTGTCTATGGAACGCATGAAGGGTTGATGAAAGATTTATGGAATTATCGAAAACTGACTGGAAAAGAGAAAAATTATACTTGTGAAGACATAAAAAACAGACGTCAATACAGCATTTTGATTCGTGAATTTCTTTATTCAAATGATTTTACATTTTTCTTTGGTTCAGATAAAATCGAACCACTCCAACAATTAAATAAAGCATTTGCTTCTCCATATTATGCACTCACTGCAGGGAATAGTGATGATCTATTAAAAATTTGTTCGATCTCAGATATAAAGCAATATACCCCGGAAAAAACAACCCATTTTAAAAACACTCTTGTACCTGGTGACATATCAAAATCCTACAAGTACGATATTGATTTCAAACAGGTTCCGATTATTCAAACGCTTTTTACACCCCAAGTTTTCATGTTACCGACAAAATTTGAGTTTAAAGGAGATATAAGGCGTGTTATTGAGCGAAAACCTTTCACGTTTATTAGTACACCCGTTACGCTCTCCAATCCCCTAGATGGGTACTGCATAAGAGATAAAGCGGTTGTCCTTCAATGACACGTTCCATTTTTTGGGCTAAGCCTAATCAAATTTACGAGGACCATATCCTGGCAGCCTTTCATGCCTGGAAATCAACGGTTTCCGCTAAAAGTAATTTGATTAACCGTCTTTGCAAACTGTATGAATTTAGTGAAGACCGTTTTTTAAAAAGTTCACTCCTGACTGTGGTTTTACATGATATTGGGAAAAATATCGAGCCCTTTCAAAATATGATGGATGCGAAACAGAAAGGGTTAGGTTTTGATTATCGAGAAAATTACAGGCACGAACTGGAATCTTTTAGCTTTGTATTTAGAGGTGCCATGGCATTATCTTCTCAAGAGGGGGGAACACTGTTAGGGGAAATCCCTCTTGAGGCACTCGCCGTATTAGGACATCATAAGAGGATTGATCCATCACTAGAGTCATTTCATCGTGAGGGAGTGAGTAATAAACCACTAATCTGCAAAGAGGGAATGATCTCTGCCCTTTCACTTGCTAAGGAAATTTTTAAAGTTGAAGGATACAATTTTCCTGAAGTTCCGATTCATGAGTATAATCCCTACAACGAAGTTAGAAACTTAATTGGTTATGAGGGAATATTTTCAAAAATATATGATAGAGAAAAAGATACAGACTCGGTTCGAACAACATACTCTTTGCTAAAGGCAATCCTTCATTATTCCGATTGGCTAGGATCTGCTGGAACGGATATGCCCTATTCAATCAAAATAAGTGCTGATAATTTATTTAAAGAAATTGAATTTAGATGTATTGAAAAAAAGATAACCTTCACAGCTTTAAAGCCATTTCAGCAGGTATGTGCGGAGACTAAAGGAGATGTTATAGCTGTTGCTCCCACGGGAAGTGGTAAAACAGAAGCTGCACTTTTTTGGGCACTGAATAATATTCAGGAGTTAAATGATGCAAAACTTATCTATCTATTACCAACGATGGTAACTGCCAATAGCATTTTTATAAGGCTTGAAGCGTATTTGGGTAAAGGAAAAGTTGGACTTTCACATTCTACAGCAACATTCATGCGTGAAAATGAAGAAGAAAATCCAAATGGCAGGACTGTTCTTTTTGATAAATCATTTATCAAACCAGCAACTGTTGCGACGGTAGATCAATTATTGACTGCTGGATTCAATACGGGAAAATGGACGCTCATTGAAACAAATGTAGCAAATAGTGTTGTTATAATTGATGAAATTCATTCGTATGATCACTGGACACTCGGACTTATCATTGAATCTTTAATACATTTTTCTAAACTTGGGACCCGTTTTATGCTAATGAGTGCAACTCTCCCTAATTACCTTGTTGAATTATTCATAGAAGTACTTCCAAACGCAAAGGTTATACGAGATGAAACATTGCTAATGTCTTGCAGGAACCAGTATAGGACATTTGACAAATTAATAAACGATGCTATTCCTGAAATTACGAGATCTGTAATGGCAGGTAAAAAGACTTTAGTTGTAGTAAATAATGTAGCAAAATGCCAGGAACTATACAAAAATCTTGAGAATCTCAATCCTCTCTGCTATCATTCAAAGTTTATATTTGATGACCGTAGAAAAAAAGAGGCTCTTGTTGATACGTCAAATCTTTTAATCGCTACACAAGTAGTTGAGGTATCGCTGGACATAGATTTTGATGTGATGTTTACCGAATGTGCTCCACCGGATGCCCTGGTTCAAAGATCCGGAAGGATAAACAGGAGACGGGAGAAAACGGACAGTTGGATATACATTTTTCAATCGTCGAAGATTTCAGAAAAAATATACGATAAGGATGCAACGGGATTATTGTCACGTTCATTTGAAATTTTTAAAAATTCATCCCAGAGATTAACTGAATCTGACTTAATTTCAATTGTTGAGAACATATATACCGACATTGATATTAAAAACTCTGAAAAATTTATCGATGCTAGAAAAAGGTACACAGTAGTTCAGGATACACAAATGGGTATTTTTGACAACCCTAATAAATTTGAAGATAAAACCCGGAAAGAAGATTACCTGCAGGTTCCAGTCATCCCTTCGCAATTCAAGCATCAGGTTCTTGATCCGAAGTTCCCTCCCTCAAAACGTCGTTTGTATGAATTAAAGATGCCATATTGGTATGTTTGTAAACACAAAGATATTTGTGATGGCATTACCTTTTGTGAAATGAAGTACGACTCAGACATTGGTGCATCCTTTTCGGAGGATGCAGAAGTTTCGAGTATGATCATATGATCCTCCACACTTTCACTCTCACACTTAATTCCACAATACCGATTCAAGGCTCTGCATCGGAGCTTCGTGGCTTCTTTGCAACAAAATTCACAGAGTATACTGAACTCCACCAACACAATGCGGACAAATTTATCTACCGGTATCCAGTCGTTCAGTATAAAATAATTAATGACGTGCCAACCGTTATTGGTATTAATGAAGGTGCAGAGGTCCTTAAGCAGATATATGACGAATACCAGGAAATACGATTGGGTGTAAACAAATATCAGATTGTCGAGCGTGGAATCTCGCTCAAGGATGAAGAGTTCAGCATTTCAAATAAGATCCATTCCTACGAATTCGTTACACCCTGGCTTGCACTTAATCAGGAAAATTACCATAAGTTTTATAGATTTAAAAATCACGAAGAAAGAGACGAGTTTCTACGCAAGACCCTTACTGGAAACATTATCTCTATGTCTAAATCTCTTAATTATCAGGTACCTGATCGGATAAAGTGCAATTTATCAGTAAAAATCAGAAAAGATCATCTCAAAGATGTTAGTATGATGGTATTTATTGGGACATTTGATACAAATTTTATTATTCCAGACTTCCTGGGAATAGGAAAATCCGTTTCAAGAGGTTTCGGAGCAGTGAGACAGCTTACAACAGATGACTGGAGTTTGTGATTTTATGCAACTCGTCATTAATACCAGGGGAGCATTTCTTAAAAAGAGTAATAACTGTTTTCTCATAAAAAATGATGAGAAAGTGTTTGAAGTATCAGCAGAAAAAATTGACAGTATTCTTATTACTACTTCTGCTACGATAACCACTGACGCAATTGAATTCGCGGTTGAGAAGAACATTGATATTATATTCCTAAATCATCACGGGGACCCATATGGGAGAGTCTGGCATTCAAAACTTGGGAGCACTACACTTATAAGGCGAAAACAACTTGAGGCAGAGAAGAGTGCAATTGGCTTTAATCTTGCCAAAGAGTGGATCATTATAAAGACGGGTAATCAAATTGATTTTTTAAAAGATTTGAAAAAAAATCGTCCAGATTTTAAAGAACTGCTAGATGAGGCAATTGATAAAATGGAAAATCTAAGCAGGTCTCTTTCGGAGATGGATGGCCCTCTACAATTTAAAAGGGGATCTATTATGGGAATCGAGGGAATGGCCTCACAAACATATTTCGATGCAATCAGTGATATTATGCCGGATAATTGGAAATTTAAGGGTCGTAGCAGAGACCCGGCCCATGATGCCTTTAACTGTCTTTTAAATTATGGTTATGGTGTCCTTTATTCACAGGTAGAGAGGTCCTGTATTATTGCAGGTCTTGATCCATACATGGGTTTTCTCCATACCGACAATTATAATAAAAAATCATTTGTCTTTGACCTTATTGAGATATTCCGGATATATGTAGATAGAACAGTTATAGGACTCTTTTCCAAAAAACAGGTGTCAGAAAAATTATTTGATCCTGTCCCTCGTGGATTATATCTGAACAAAGAAGGAAAAGCAATCTTAATTAGTGCCATTAATGAAGCTTTTGACAAAGAAATTCAATATAGGGGCAGAAATGTAAAGATGAGGAATACAATTTCTTTGGAGTGCCACCGTATCGCAAACAATCTGATAAAGAAGGAATAAGATTCATGACCATGGTTTGGGTTCTATATGACATTTCCAAGAATAAAGTAAGATCTAATATTGCCCGGATATGTCTTGATAAGGGGCTGTATCGAGTTCAAAAAAGTGTTTTCCTTGGAGATCTAAATCCGAATGAACGGGATTCGCTCGCTCTAGAATGTGAACAATTGATCAACCCTGAAATAGATTCTGTTTATGTCTTCCCTATGGATGAAGACTCATTCAAAAAGGTAAAATTACTTGGACAGGCATTCGATAAAAAACTGGTTAGTGATGAATTGCTTACCAAATTTTTCTAATTAGTATGGAAGAAAGTGATACGATTATTACGATATCGGATGTACTCGAATACTCATTTTGCCCTAGGTTCATTTATTACATGCATTGCCTATGCATCCCACAGCATGAGGATGACAGATTCAAAGTCATTAAAGGGAGGGAGGTTCACGAAGAAAAAAAGAAGACAAATCCTGAATATATGAGAAAAAAATTAGGAGTGGTCAAAAAAGAACTCGATGTCTTTCTCGCATCTAAAAAACATCATATCAAGGGAATTATCGATGAAGTTTTGTTTCTTGATGATGGGACTGTCGCACCATTTGAGTATAAATTTGCTGAATTTAAAGAGACTATATATCAAACATACAAAAATCAGCTTATATTACATGCTATCATGATCATGGAAAATTACGATAAGGAAGTAACAAGGGGATACCTCTGTTTCACTCGAAGTAATAACCACATCGAAGAATTGAGGTTTGCCGAAAAGGATTTTCAACACGGTCTTATTGTTGTCAATGAGATTCTGGATATTATCGAGAAGGGTTATTATCCTGGAAAGAGTAAGTATAGAAATAAATGTCTGGATTGTTGTTATAATACAATCTGCGTGTGATTTTCTTGCTCTTTTATTACTACCCATAATTTTGTAACAAGAAATTTATATCTTAAAATTGTGAACATATTACGCATAAATTAGTTCAAAACCCTAAAAAAGTGCGGTCTTTCAGAGCAACATCCAAGATAACAAGGATTGAAACCGAAATCGGGAAACATCTTAATTTTGTAAGTCTGGCTTTCAGAGCAACATCCAAGATAACAAGGATTGAAACA
>CAIYHQ010000021.1 GCA_903926075.1 uncultured Methanomicrobiales archaeon | reverse complement strand
GCTCTTCGTATCTTACTCTTGCCTTTGAAATCATCGAATTAAGCTGTGCATGATCTGAAGGGCTTTGCCTTTCTACCGGTCTAAAAAAGACCCTGCAATATTCTTCCACTTCCTGGTCATGGAATATCTTATAATCACGCAACCGGTTTCGGAGGGTGTTAAGATGTCCTTCATCTGCGGTCTCCTGGATAAAAGTCGCTTCATAAAACGGCTGAAACGCTTCCTTGATCTCGTCTTCGGTGTTGACAAAGTCAAGGACAAATGTATCGTCTTTACCTGGATAGGTCCGGTTGAGCCGTGAGAGAGTCTGGACCGCCTGGACTCCTGCAATTCGCTTGTCAACGTACATTGTGTGGAGGAGGGGCTGGTCAAACCCGGTCTGGTACTTTTCAGCAACGATTAGAACATGGTACTCGTCGGATGCAAACTTTTCAGGTAGTTCCTTCTCGCGAAGTCTCCCGTTCATCCCGACTTCAGTGTAAGAACTTCCAGGGATGTCGTTATCAGTTACCTCGCCTGAGAATGCAACAAGTGTCTTAATTGGATAGTTATGTTCTTTGATGAACCTGTCAAACGATTGTTTGTAACGGACTGCAGCAAGGCGGCTGTCTGCAACGACCATTGCTTTTGCATGTCCGTTAATTCTGTGCATAACATGCCGCCTGAAATGTTCGACCATCACCTGCGGTAAAGCCACCCGGAAGGTGTAGGGTATGATGACCATATCAAATATTAGAATCTTCCACCTGGGTCTTTGTTATCACAGGCTGTCTGGAAGGGACAACTGAGTTTCGCGAACTAATAGTAAGTGTGGAGAGAGGGGTGAGATTTAGCACTCTTCTAGTTCGAACATACATTTCACTTCATTAACACCCTTTCTTATATCATCGAGGATACAGTCATTTCATATTTTCGCTAAGCAGGAATAAAGAACCTTTTTTGAGTTATTGCCAGTCATTATCATTTGAACCATATGGAGGGTATACCTGATATAGCAGATATAAATTTCAAAATTAATAACAAGTGATATATTCTATTTCAATTCACAGATATCACTTATTAGGAGAATTCTAGCAATGAAATCAGAATCACATACTTACATTTTTTTCGGGAGAGTTTTACCAGAGAGAGCTAATGTAAATATTTCATCTTTGAATTTTGAATGGAAAAATATTGAGGGGGAAGTTATTGGTGAACTAAATACATCTATTCTTGTTTCTCAAATTAATGCACAAATCACTCTAAAACAAAGACCAGATGAATTGATTACGTTAAAAAATGGTATTGAAGAGGCTATGAGGGTCCAATTAGATTTGTTGGGTTATACGAATAGCTGTGGATATGATCTTGAAATTATTCAAGTAACGGATTTATTAGGAAATATCGAAGTATTTGGGGCAAATATTGATGATACTAATCAATTTCCTCTTAAACGTCCAAAGAAGTTTAATGAGATTATCCCATTATTTTCTACCGAAAAAGGTGATTATCTTCGCCTATCCCTTAGTGATTTACGCGAAGCTATTCGTAATCCAAAAGATTCGGGTTTTTTTTGTTATAGATCTATTGAATGTTTAAGGCAATATTTTGTTGACCATAAAGTGACTAATAATATAGAAAAAGATAAAAAGTCATGGATTATTTTTAGAGATGAATTGAATATTGAGAAAGATGATATTTTGTTTATTAAAGAATTCGCCGATCCCGTGCGTCATGGCGGTAAAAAACCATACTCTGCAGATGATGGGAAAAAAATGTTTGAAATAACTTGGAAAGTAATAGATAATTACATAATTTATGCTTGTAACGGATATCAAAATGAGTTAGTGTCAGATATAATAAACAGTAAAATTTAATGATGTCTTTTATCAAATTTTCACGAATAAACGGAAAGAAATATGGTATGAGTTTCAAAGATCGTTTCATTATAATCTAACTGGAAAAAATAGTAAGGTTGCTAGTCAATATTATTCCTATTCATAAGTTGCTGCAAAGATAGAATCCTGAAGCCATTTTTTGAATGACGGATTATCACTAAATTGTTTGAACAATTCAGTATGATCACTGAGCATCGCTGTTATCACCCTCAAAAGGGCTTTATCGTGTTCAATCCTGGCATTCTGTTTATCTGAATGTTTGATTGCATTTTGGTACGCTTTATCTTCCCTTACTTTTCGAGGTATCTCTTCTGTGATGACCTTTTTGATTTTGTCGGTGTCGTTCCACTCGATACTCCCAAAGAGATCATTGAATGATTTGACAATATTACTCAAATAATCGAATTCAGGTTCAGCAACATGACCTCGTCCTATGGTTGGAACCGGATAAATTTCTGAATCTTTATCTGATAGTGTTATTGAGAGGGAGGCTTCAACTTCAACCCGGTAACTCTCCATATCAATTGCTTCCAGAATCCCTTTTGAAAGATCCTCTTCAACAGGTGCGGGAAGTTTTGGAGTTAAGAAATTGAGAAATATAGAGAGTTTCTCCCATTCAGAATTAGTATAAGGAAGTATCGCAGAGAGAAAACTATAGATACGCAGGAAAGCTTTTGCTTTTCCTTTGAAATCTACCTGGCTGTCTTCATCAAGACCCATATATGCAGCAACGCAGATGTCGAGATATGGATCGAGTTTATCCCTGTCTGCACCGGTCAGATAGAGCTCAACTAACCGGTCTATTCTTTCTTTAGTATAGACCTGGTAGTGATCGAGAGTATCTTTGAGGTCATGCAGTTTATTCGGATCGGTCTCTTCACTTAAAATCGTTGTCCGATAATAGGTCTCAAATGCCTCTCGTATGGTATCAGTATCATTGACGAAATCCAGAACAAATGTATCATGCTTTTGAGGGTGGGAACGGTTCAGGCGGGATAATGTCTGAACCGCCTTTATGTCAGTAAGGATTTTGTCAACATACATGGTATGGAGAAGAGGTTCATCATACCCAGTCTGAAATTTATCTGCAACCACAAGGAATCGATATGGGTCTTCACAGAATTTTTCCGGAATCTGGATGCTCTGAAATTGATTTAGAGATGCTTCTGTAACTTGTTGCCCACTATATTCATGTTCACCAGAGAATGCGACTATTGCCTGATAGGGATATTTCTCCTCTATGAGATATGCAGAAATCGCTAGATAATATTGAATCGCCCGTTCTATACCACTGGTCACAACCATTGCACGAGCCTTTCCTCCAATCTTTTTCCGTTGGATTACTTGTTCATGGAAATGGTCTACGATAATCTCTGATTTCAGACGAATAGCATGGTCATGAGACTCGACATATTTTTTGAGTTTTTTCTTTGCTCTCTTTTTATCAAAGACGGGATCATCCGTTACCGTCTTCATCAGGTGATAGTAACTTTTCACTGGTGTGTAGGTTTTCAAAACATCAAGAATGAAGCCTTCCTCAATAGCCTGTTTCATTGAATAACTATGGAATGGTTGATGACGAATCTGATCACCAACCTGATAGGGTTCGCCAAAAAGTTCGAGGGTTTTATTTTTCGGGGTTGCAGTGAAAGCAAAGTAACTAGCATTTTTTAAGAGTTTTCGAGATTCCATGAGGGTGTTTATCATATCCTCTATCGTCTCATCATCTTCACCGGAACCCTCTTCAGAGAGAGCCATGTGCATTTTTGCAGAGGTCCGGCCACCCTGACTTGAATGAGCCTCGTCTATGATGAGGGCAAATTTTCTTCCCCTATGATCACTCCCTATCTCATCAATGATGTATGGAAATTTCTGGACTGTTGTGATAATTATCTTCTTTCCGTCTTCAATGAATGTTCGGAGCTGAGACGACCCCTCAGTTACCGCTCCTACGATGGCTGTCACCTGGGCAAATTGTTTGATGGTATCCCTGATTTGTTTGTCAAGTACACGCCTGTCAGTGACGACTATGATTGAGTCAAAGATTGTTTGTCCATCTTTTTGAAGCGATACCAATTGATGAGCGAGCCATGCTATTGAGTTACTCTTTCCACTACCGGCTGAGTGTTGAATGAGGTACCGATGGCCGACTCCGTAACGGGAAGCATGTTCGAGTAAGGACCTGACTACAACGAGTTGATGATATCTTGGAAATATCTGACTCTTTTTTTGTCGTCTTGATCTTTCGTCTTTCTCCTCTACGAGCTCGGCATAATTTTCAAGTATATCAGTAAGACTGGATTTCGTCAGGGTTTCCTTCCAGAGATACTCTGTTTTAATTCCTTCCGGATTGGGAGGATTGCCAGCCCCGTCATTGTAACCTTTATTGAAGGGTAAAAACCAGGAGCTACTTCCTTTTAGCCATGTACACATCCGGACTTCCTGATCATCCAATGCGAAATGGACAACACAGCGTCCAAACTGGAAAAGTAGTTCACGGGGATCACGATCTCGTTTGTATTGTTGAATTGCATCATCCACTGTTTGTTTTGTAAGACGGTTCTTTAATTCAAAGGTAGCAATGGGGAGACCATTGATGAATATGCACAAATCGAGGGCTAGTTTTGTCTCATCTTTGCTGTATTGAAGCTGACGGGTTACATTGAATATATTTGCTGCAAAAAGTTCCTCCGCCCGTATGTTGCCTGACGTAGGGGTTCCATAAAAGAGTGAAACCGATGCCGGACCATGTTTAACCCCGCGACGGAGAACATCAACAATTCCACGCTTTGCAATCTCCCCTTGAAGCCTTGCAAGAAATTGTTGTCTTCTTGGACTATCTTCACCCAGACTCAATTGTTCAAATGTATTAGGCTGAGTGATTTTTATGAAGGAGAGAAGATGTGTAAGATCGACCGCATGGTCACGATCATAATCTTGTGTTCTCCCAGGGAGGTATTTTGAGGTAGTAATTAGTGCGTCAGCGATAATTCGTTCTAATTCTTTTTCTGATGTATCAGTAGGGTTCATTTCATCAGGTCCAGGTTATAAAATTCTTATGTCGACTTCTGATAGAAGTTAACAAAACCAATATGCCCAAAATCTATTTTTATGGGATAATATAGGTTGTCTTTTGTTTCAAGAGTATGGATCTATTGTTTGGATAGAGAGAAACCGATGTATTGTAATCAAAACAGGATTTGATAATTCTAAATTTTAAGCAAAATGATAAGGATTTTATTGTTACCGTTTAGCTTTTTCTTTTGCTAAGATTTTGTAATATCATGAGCAATACAATTATCTTTTAATCTCACTCGATTTTAATTAAATCAGTTTAATTTTTAATTTCAAATAGAAGGGTTTTATTTGGGTAAATCGGTAGATATCCATTGGGAATCTTTGCGTGTTCCTGTATTTTCAATTTTCTTCAACCGCGAGAGCGTTGAGATGAGATTATGAATTTTATGACGTTTCTGGTTATAATCCAGAATTTCAGGGAGTTTATCCAGCAATAGAATATCAATTTCTTTTCTTGATACCGGGCCATGGTCCCTGATTAAGAGCAGGATTAATTCCTGATAATACTTGTCATCAAATCCCTTTTCACGTGTATGTTTTGCGGTTTGGCCGGTAACTTCGGCTATGGGTCCGGTGATGAAGACCTTCGGATATCTACCTTCTACAAGTCCTTTTCTCTTTAGGTACACATATTCTTCTTTTGTTAGCGATTTTTTCTTCTGCACAGCATCGAGCAGGATGACGGTCTGAAGGTCGAGGTCGGTTCGCTCCATCAGGAGCCTGGCATACTGTTCATCTAAAATTCTCCCCGGTATGGTGACTTTGACCCGGTCAGGAAGAGAGAGATCATAATCAGGAAGCGGGAAGAATCGCCTTGCATGAGATTGAAACATCTTCTTAATTCCTCCTCCCTGGGTGTCAATCATGTTTAGATGTACCATGGCTGCGGTTAAAAAAGGGCTCCGATAGATTTCAAGCGGAGCATCCTGCCTGATAACCGTGTATACGTCACCGGGAAGAAATCTCCCGAGATTGGTAAGAGTGACACTGTCTGGTGTCTCGATGACCTGGATTCTTCCTCTTAACAGGTAATCCTGGTGAGCGATACAGTTGTGCAGGGCTTCACGTATCACCCAGGGATCATACTGGGAGAGTTCTTTGGGAAAGAGAGTTCCGGGAGGCATGACCCGAATGGTAAGATTTCGGATTTTACCCAATATTTCATCGACCCGGAGGAGGAATGGAGGATCAGCATGATAGTAGTCAAGCTCCTGGTTCTTGTCATCCTTGAGGATCCATGTGATCCTGGCAACTGCCGGGGAGAGAAGTGCGGCTGACTCCGGCCTGCCGAGAAGAAGGAGGGCCGTATTGGTTACCGCTCCCCTGATAGTAAGATTCGCTTTATTCAGAAACGTCTTATCATCCCAGGATGCAACATCTTCTGCCTTTTTCGGGTACTTGGAGATGTACTCTCTTTTTGCACGGAGCACTGCTTCAGGATCAAGGTCTTCTATGGTTGCTGTCTCGCAGATTTGAGCAGACCAGTCGGTCCGGATAGTCCAGATTGCCCTTTCTAACTGGGGGTGTTTTGCAAGTTCGGTCTTGCTTGAGCCGACCCTGATGTAGGCGGTTCCATAGAACCTGATCGGACGGTCCCATGCTGCTGTCACAGTAAAGAAGATTAACCTTCCGTCTGGATGGTGAACTATGGTGATATCAAAGCCGATATGAGGTTGCAGCCCCAATGTCAACCAGAGATGGAGATCCTGATTCCCCTTCCCTTTAGTGGTATACGGATCAAATGTGGTTCCAATTACTGCATGGGTCGTGTTATTGATCCCAAAAATTAGATATCCCCGTGGTTTGCCGGCAAGACAGGCAGCGTTTGACAGGGCTGAGAGATATTCTCCTATGAGCTGGGGCTCTATTTTGTTCTCCTTGAATTCGAAGTATTCCTGCTCTGAAGGCGCATGGCGGAGGCGATCTATGAGAGCGATAAGGTCTGTCTGAGCGGTCATTCAGGTTCTCCTGGGTTATTCATCTTAATCTTCAGGGAGGTCTTCATCAGGTTCTTCCTCTCCGGGTTCATCAAGGGGGGTGTCTTCAATATCAGGGAAGGTTGGAGCGATGGAGCGGACATCGAGTTTTCCGGTGACGATATCGGTGATTAGGCGGGTACGGTATTCTTGGATCAGGTCAATTTCGCTCATGATCTTATCAACAATATTTTCTATTTCTTTAATTTTTTTATTAATTTGAGTTACAATTTGATCCTGTTCACATAATGGAGAAACAATTATTGGTAAATTGATGATATCGGACATATTTAAATGTGGGACGGTTGAACCAACTGATTTAATTTTTATATATTCTCCCGGTAATCCACTATATAACATTAATAAGAGAAAATTCGAGGATATTTTCAGTGAATCAACACCCAATAACACCACTCTTTGACCCATACACAGATCAATTCCCTCTGGAACAATGCAAGCTTCACCCGCTGGTGCTTCCCGAGTAAAAAGAATATCTCCAGGTAGTGGTTTTCCTCGTTTGGTCCATTCTAAATACCCTTCTTCATTAGTATAGTAAATATCATCGAATACTAATTTACAATCTTTAATATTCGATGTTCGAATGACAGGATATTTCCCTCCATCAAAGGCAGGGGCAGTTTTATGCTCTGTATCAATTAACCTTTTAAGAACTCGTTTAATCGGAGTGATTTCCCAATGTTCCGGAATATCACCCAACCACTCAATACCAGAGTCCTTCATCGGTACTGATGGATCAAGGCCACGAGTAACTGCTTGATGGATGATGGCCTGTTTCTGCTCGGTCAGAAGATCGATTTGTCGCTTTTTTGCATTAATATATTTATTAACCAATCCATTAATCCAATCAATCATCTTACATATTTCTTTTTGTTCTTCTTTTAGAGGGAACCAAACTAGTAATGATTTTAGATCGGCTCGCTTGAAATCTGCGGAATTAAATCTGATTGTCTGAATTAATGAACGAATTAATCCAATATTTGCTTCAAATCGGACAAAATGGGAAATAAATTGTGCATGAATATGTAATTTAGGAATTAAGACTAAATAAATTGGGGAGCATTTGCCTTGTGAATCGGAAATACCCATCCCCCCCATGTGGGCATTCATTCCACTTATTGCGAAATCTCCTGGATAGATCCTCTGCCATCCCGCTTCTTTGATTACTCCCTTAATTTTCTGCCCTTTTACATTTTTACGGTTGGTTACTCTCCCATTTATGTATGCGGTAACTCTTTCGTCATGTTCGTGAGGAGGTTCATTACGGAGAGTGAATAATCTATCAAGACGTGATTTTTCCCAATGACTCGGTATCTTCCCTAACCACGGAATCTTCGAATCCTTGTACTCCGGATACGGCTTCAACCCCTCCATCTCACAAGCTCCCGAAGTATTCTTTTTTCTTTTGTGCTATGATTATCCGTCGCTGGATCTCAGGGATGGCGATGTCCCCTGACTTTATCCAGGTGAAGAGGGTTTCAATCGGTGGCTGGGTCACAGAATACCGCTGGGTTGGCATTATACCCCCTTTGTGATACCAAGAATCTGATCCAGCAACCCTTCGGTTTCTTTCTCAATTGCAAGTATATCCGCTTTAATCTCTTCCAGGGTCCGGAGAGGTTGTGGTTTATAGAAGTACCGGGTGAAGGAGATCTCATATCCGATCTTCGTTCCACTCTCATCTATCCAGGCATCAGGGACATGGGGAAGCACTTCCCGCCTGATAAAAGCCTCTATCCCTCCCTCTTCAAGGAGGGGGATCTGTTCAGTATCACGAAGCTCACTATCAGACTCATATTCCAAAATAACAGGTTTTGCTTCAATCGTTACCGGGAATAATCCCCGGAGTGGATCAGGACTTACTTTCCCAGGTTTGTGGATCTTTTTAATAACCGGTACTGATCCCTCATCCTTCTCAGCCAGTCCGGACTCGATCAGTTTCCATCGCCTGGCAAGCATTTTTACCCCTTGACGGAATACAATAGACTCTAATACAGTTCTGAAATGATTATAATCCAGATGGGGTCCGGGGCCAATATCGTGTGCAGCCTTTTCCAGTAGAGAGTACAATGCTTCATCCTTTGCTTCGATACAAAGGGCTTTGAATCGTCTCAATGAATCTTCGGAGAGATCTACCTTCAGACGGAGAGGACGTTCAACAGTAACTTTCCAGTATCCAAAGGCATCATTTGAAAAAATCCTTGATTGATCAGATTCAGTGAAGGAGATACAGAGGTCAGTAATTCGTGAAATATCATCAGGGGAGAGATCACAATTTTTCTTTCCAAGATTTTTTCGAAGTGATCTGAACCACGGGGTTGCATCAATCAACTGGACCTTTCCTCTCCGTTTATCTGATTTCCGGTTTGAAAGAACCCAGATATATGTTGCAATACCTGTGTTGTAAAAGATATTCAGAGGGAGGGCAATGATTGCTTCAAGCCAGTCATTCTCGATAATCCATCGTCTGATATTACTCTCTCCGGAACCCGCATCACCGGTGAAGAGCGATGACCCGTTATGAACCTCGGCAATACGACTCCCAAAAGGACTATCATGTTTCATCTTGCTTACCATGTTGACAAGAAACATGAGCTGACCATCACTGGACCGGGTTATTAAGGAGTATTCAGGATCATTATTATATTCAATTATGAAACGATGATCGATCATATCTCCTTTTCCTCCCATACGTTCCAGATCGGTCTTCCAACTCTTTCCATAGGGAGGATTGGAGAGCATAAAGTCAAAACATTGTGTTGAATATGCATCACTGGAGAGGGTCGACCCGAATTTCATATTTTCAGCCTGTTCGCCTTCTCCTTTAATAAGAAGATCTGCCTTAGAGATAGCAAACGTCTCAGGGTTTACCTCCTGACCATAGAGATGAATTGCAATTTCCTTGTTATGCTCTTTTGCCAGGGATAGGAGCGTTTCTTCCGCTATTGTGAGCATTCCTCCGGTTCCACCGGCTCCATCGTAGACAAGGTATGTCCCAGATTCTATTTTATCTGCAACCGGAAGAAAGATCAGGTTAGTCATCAGCTTTATGACATCACGAGGAGTGAAATGTTCTCCAGCTTCTTCATTATTTTCTTCGTTGAACTTTCGGATTAATTCTTCAAAGATTGTTCCTATTGCATGATTGTCGAGACCTGGAAGTTTAACCGAACCATCGGTGTCATATATTGGGTTTGGACTGAGATTTATCCTGCTATCAAGGAATTTTTCGATAAGGCTTCCTAATATATCTGCTTCAACAAGAGTATCAATCTGAGTTCTGAATTTAAATTTTTCGAGGATTTCAATTACATTAGGAGAAAAACCATCCAGATATGCTTCAAAGTCCAATTTCAACTGTTGGTGTTTCCCTTTTGATTTTAGATCACGAAGGGTAAAAGGGGAGGTATTGTAGAACGCCTGACCGGCTGCCTGACGGAGGGCAGCATCCTGATGCGTAACTCCTGCCTCATCCAGTCTTACTTTCATTGCAAGAACTTCATTTTTATTCGGTTCAAGAAGAACATCAAGACGACGTATAACCGTCATTGGGAGGATAACATCACGGTATTTCCCACGAACATAAACATCGCGAAGTATATCATCGGCAATACCCCAGATAAAATTTGCAATCCAGTTGAGTTGTTGTTCCTCCATATGACACCCATAGTTAAGTTAATAAAAATGATGAATATGAGATTGGTGTTTATAGTGTAAAAGCAGGTCGATTTTCCATGAATGTTGAATATCAACAAATTTGTTTAAAGGTTCATTTTCCTGATGTATTAACCATTGAATCAGAATGAAACTTGTCGCCAATTTATTCAAATTTCGCCCAAAAAAAATGTCTCCTTGAAGTACAATACAATCATCTCTCCGTATATCGAGATTGTACCGTATTGACAGACCATCTTTGTGCGTCACAATGTGCAATCCCTGTCGCACAAACCAGATTGCATGTCATGGGTGTCGTTCAACCATTCTCCCTTCATAAAATAGCAGATCTCCACTCAATACACAATATTTATCGAACTCTGAGGAATTTGCACATATTTCAGGGAGTTCATCTTTGGAAGAAGGATCATTTTGAAGCATTTTTACCTCATTAGCTCACGAATTTTCGGGAGAATCGGATGACGGATCATATTCACTCTCGCTATCACGAAGGAGGTCAATTAACGCATGTTCGGTTCGTTTGACACCTAAATTATTTTCGATAAGGAGATCAACGAGTTGGTCACCATTCATCAAACCTACCAGTGTGGCATCAGACCGCTCTGCTTCAATCCGTGCTCCGGTGGAAAAATCACTGGTTGTAATTATGAGACCTTGTTCATGAGCACCAAGGGAACCCCTGACCTGCTGGACAATAGGAGCCTGCACGTTATTCTTCCATCGCTTGACCTGAACAGCAAGTTTGGTTTTAATTACATCACCAACGACCAGAGTCCCTCTTACATCAATTCCCCCATCTGCACTTGGTTTTGTAACAGAAACTGAGTCAAATCCTAAAGCAGTAAGAAAGTCTCCGACCAGGGTTTCAAAGGAGGGTGGAGACATATCCAAAAGACGAGTATGCAACATATTTTTTGTTGCATGATTATGTTTCTCAATCTCAAAAGCGAGACCGCGGTCATGCCATTCGGTAAGTCCGACATAACCCTTCCCAACCATCTCAAACCGTGAAATATCTCCCCGTTTTAAGTTGCGGTTGATATCGTGAAAGATCTGGGCATACATCGTATGTTCGGGAGTAAGACCCTGGGTTTTAATGAGTGATAACTCAAGGGCTCGCCTGGTAATTTCCCGATAATGCATGGGTTGTCCTTCAGAATACTCCTGAAGGATTTGTTCGGCAGCGTCACCAAATGAGAGAGTTATTGGCTCAGGATTTCGGTCGATTGTATCCGGAAACTTGGAGAGCCCATAAATACCGGGTCCATATCTTTGAAACCTGGAACCGGATTGTTTTTTATTGATGTCAACAACCAGTTGGGCATTGACAGTACTCTCCGGGGTTTTTCCATGGCAGGTCCAGAGTTTTTTATCAAGAATCCTCCTGGTAATTTCCATATAATGAAGAGGCTCACCCGACTCTTCCAGCACAGCAAAAATAGCATCAAGGACTGTCATTGGATCACCGGTTCTTCTGAATTTTCACAAAACCTCAAAAATCCTGAATCGATAAGTATTAGATCTCGTATTAATTCGAATTCTCCCTTGATCTCTTTCATCTATCCTCCTTTCTGGATTTTGTCCGGTAGGCCTGTTTCGGAGATTTGGGGTTTTCGGGTATGGTAAGCTCAAGAACACCATCCCGGATCATAGGTTTTAGATAATTCTGGTAGATCCATTTCGGTGTTCGGTCTAGAAGGTCTGATAATTCTGCTCGAGAATAAGGTCTGATTTCACATATCTTGGCAATAAGTATCTGGACTTCGGTAGGGGTTCCCCGTTTCCCAAGATAATGAATCGTCTCTTCGAGTTGGGGAGGAAGGGATAGTACCATGGTGGTTAAGGAATCCGAACCGCCCGGTCCACCTTCAAGCTTGGTTGTTAAGGAGGTAAGCATGGTAGGTAAGTCATTATCTCTCTCCGTTTCCCCTTCAAGCATGGTAGGTAAGGGTCCTTCTGCCTCAAAAGAGGAGTTAGTTGGTTGGATTCCCTGGGAAGTTTCCTGAGGCTCTACTTTTTGAAAATCCGCCATATCCGGGTGTAATAACCGGCTTGTGGGAGTGTAATATGTTGCAGATGCATGAGAGTGCTGTTCAAGAAGACCCAGATTGCGAAGCTTCTTAAGAATACCACTCACACCTAACGTATCCAACCCGGTATAATCCTGACATATTGCATTATTCACAAAATTCATCTCGCGGGCATGAATAAGGATCCTGGCTTCATCCTCTGAAAGATTGGCTTCCTTAAAGTGAGAAAGCCACTCAATATCCTCACTATCCAGAAAGTGATGAAACAAAAATGTTGCAACAAAGTGATTCTGGTCCCGGTCTGAATCAAAGGTAGGAGGGGAGAGGTGAGCTTCTTTCATATTCTGCCTCATAACTCTGATTCCACTCCCTTTTGTTTCGGCTTCTCTTGTCTCATGGAGAACTGAAGCGATTGTCGGGTTTCTTGACCGGGAACCAGGCTTCCCAAGTTGCTCAACCGGCTTCAAAGAATACCCTGGATTTCGTATCTCGAGACGATTCGAATATCGGATGACCTGTATTGGGCTATGAATCTGATAATTCCTGTGCATGAGAGCATTATTAAGAGCTTCCCTGATCACCCGCCTCGGAATTCGGGGCTCATCAACTCTTTTCGTAGATCCATCAATAAATGTAGTTTTCTTGGGGAGGTCATCCAGGATAGCACCTCTCCCCCGGAACATTAGACGGAAAATGGAGTCCTGCATTTCAATAGTTTCAAAAAGCGAATCAGAGTTTTCAACCCATTCTCTTCCTGAAACCCTGATATAATCCAGGCGAACCATTGGAAAAACTTTCTTATCGCAGATCGTTTTCCAAACAAAAGAATTCCTGCAATTGTAGGATGATAAACGCCATCTATTGATAAAATACAATGTAATGACTCGAGAATACCAGTATTATCATAGGTTAACTCTTCAGCTTCCGGATCTTTCTCTGCCCTCATCCGCCTGTATTCAGCAATAACCTGATCATCAAAATCATTAAGAGTCGCATAAGGAATAATAGTTTGATCAAAGGGCTGAATACTTCGTTCCTGGTAAAAAAGGTGAAGATCTTCTTCAGTACACTTTACATCGCAGGAACCAATTCTGCGATATGCCCCTTTGGGGAGCCCTGCTTTCTTAAAGTGAATTGGTTTAACTCCTGATTCAGCTTCAGGGATAAATATTCCAATAACCGTTTTTCCTTCAATTTTATCGGTAAAACAATTCGGACGTATTTGTGTATTAAAACGGGAGGAACATTGAGTTGTAATATCGTTTAAGATCTTGTCAGGATTCTCAACACCCACCACACAATATTTTTTTTCAGAGGGTTCGTCACACTTCACTATTCCAAGAAGTATATATCCCCCTCCAAGGTCGGGCTCATTTGAATATGCACAAATCGTTTCCATAAGCGATTGACCAACTTCGCTTGCTTTCTTTGCCTCAATCTGGTGATGCTCATCAAGTTCATTCAATTCCTCAAAGAGCTCGGTACAGGATTTCATCTCTTTCCTTCTTGTAATAGTGCCTGAATCTCTGCTTCTATCTTTTCAAGGTCAGCCTCAATCTCCTCCAGTGGCCGGGGCGGAGTGTACTTGTAGAAATACCGGTTAAAATTAATCTCATACCCTATTTTCGTTTTACTTGTGTCGACCCAGGCATCAGGTACGTGTGGCAATACCTCGCGGGCCATGTCGGCATCAATATCCTCTTTTAATGGAACATTCTCATAATCGCGAAGATCTGAATCAGTTTCAGGTTTCCCTTTGCTATCGGTACAAACATCTGCGGATTCATCCCTCTCAGAAAGTGCTGAGAGAATGGCTTTGAAAAGTGTAGGAGAAACCATAACATCGGCTTCCTTCAATGCATCCTTACAGTACTTCGAAAAAGTCTCCCTGTTTTTTACGATTCCAAGAGGCCTGATATGTTCAAGAGCAGAGATGATTGCCTGCTGTTGCTTCTTACCTTCTTCCTCTTCAGATGCGATGACCATTCCGTCTTTTCGCTTCTTAACCGATGCCAGGGCTATAAATTGAGAGGACCCGCGAAGCCGTTCAATTCTTTCATCTGTCACCGCGAAATTCAACTGAAGCGGACGTTCAACCGTAATCCGCTTATACCCAAAATCTTCATTATCAAAGATTCGGACAAACTCACCATTGGTCAACTCACCATAAAGCCGGGTGATATCGTTCTTTTGTTCATCACAGATCTCATTTCTTTTATTCCCTAGACTCTTTCGCATCTTCTTAAAGAATGTCCTTCCGTCAAGTAGCTGAATTTTTCCTTTCCTTCCCCTGGCCTTTCTGTTAGTTACTATCCAGACATAGGTCGATATCCCTGTATTGTAAAAGAGCTGGTCCGGGAGAGCAACAATTGCTTCAAGCCAGTCATTCTCAATAATCCATCTTCTGATGTTTGACGGCCCGGATTCAGCACTCCCAGTAAAAAGTGGTGAGCCATTAAAAACAATCCCTATACGGCTCCCGCCATCTGAAGAGGACTGCATCTTTGAGATCATATGCTGAAGAAAAAGGAGGGCACCGTCATTGATAGGAGGAAGGCCTGCCCCAAAACGTCCGCCATATCCCTGTCTTTCACATTCCTTCCTGATAAAATCTTCCTGTGGTCTCCATTCAACGCCGAAAGGAGGATTTGCCAGTAAATAATCAAACTTCGAACCAGGAAGTTTATCGTCTGTAAAAGAATCCCCGAACTTGATATTTTCAGGGTTCTGGCCCTTAATAAGCATATCTGAACCACAGATAGCAAAAGCATTGTCATTATAATCCTCGCCAAAAATTTCAAGCCTGGCATCAGGATTCAATTCCCTGAGGTGGACCTCAGATTCAGACAGCATCCCTCCGGTCCCACAGGCCGGATCATAAATGGTTTTAATTATCCCTTTCTTTGTTAAAAGATCTGAATCAGGTGAGAAGAGAAGATTGACCATCAGGCGGATGACCTCGCGGGGAGTAAAATGATCTCCAGCCTCCTCGTTCGAGGATTCATTGAACTTCCGAATAAGTTCTTCAAAGATATATCCCATCTCGATATTTGAGACGAGTTCTGGATGAAGGTCAATTTCACAGAACTTCCGGATTACTAAAAAGAGCCGGTTATTTTTATCGAGTTTACCAATCTGTTCCTCAAACCCGAAATGTTCAATGATATCCTGTGCCTGTTTTGAGAAACCTTTGATGTAATTAAGGAGGTTTGCGGCTATATTATCCGGGTCTCCAAGCAGCCGCTGCAAGGTAAATCTGCTCACATTGTGAAACTTGTGGCCTGTGATTTTATTGATGGAGACCTCACGGAGTTCATCAGGACGTTGTGCGAGTTCAGCATTTTTCACTAAAACAAGGTCCTTGGTCGGTTCAAGCACACAATCAAGCCTCCGGATAACAACCATCGGAAGCATGACATCTTTATATTGATTGGGTTTCCATGGTCCACGGAGAAGTTCAGCAACAGACCAGATGAATGAAACTTTATCTGAGAAATTGAATGGTGCCACGGTATATATCAACAGGATATACGCTCTGAAAGACGATAATTGTAGCCATTTAGTTTAAATATAACCTTCTCTCCGCTGGACGAGATAAAGAGTGATCCCGACAATTTAAGAAAATCCGATAATTAGGACCTCAATCAAATGATTTCACATTTAAAAAAATACCTGCAACAAACATGCAGATTACGGTCAAAATCATTGCAATGAACGCCCATTCCATCCCTAGGTTGACCGCTGCCTCGCTGATTCCCAATGACAACAGTGGCTTTCCGGGGGGGAGGGACAAAGGCTTGTCTGAAAACAGCCCGTGGACGAAACCAATGGCAAGGACTATCCCGATGATTGCTGTCCCAAGAGAACTTCCGAGCTGTCTCGCAGTGTTATAAATACCAGATGCATCGGTCTGGCGTTCGCTCTCTATTGAAGAGAGCGTAAGGTTAGTCACCTGCGAAAGGATTGCGCCAAGCCCTGCCCCGAACAGAAGACATCCGGGGATGATGTCATTCGCGGTGGTGGTGAGAGAAAACACATCCTTGAGGGCTGCAAGTCCTGCTCCTGTAAGTACAATTCCACCTAGGAGAACGTATTTTGGTCTTAACCACGATATAAGCCTTGCTCCAAGGATGGAGAAAACAACTATTGAAAGGGACATAGGGAGAAGGGCTATTCCGGTTTCATACGCCGTAGCACCCGTGACTATCTCATAGAATAAGGGAAATATAAAGATAAAACCGGCACTAATAAATTTCTGGCCGATTGCAATGACATTCCCGGTAAAAAAGGAACGTTGGGAAACTATGGTCACATCTACAAGTGTAATTTTAGCCTTCCTTATCTGCCGCCTCTCCCATGCGTTAAACCCAATAAGAAGGATTATCCCTCCGGCGATTAAAAAGGGAATAATCATCCATTCTGACGGTTTTTTGATCATAAGGATCCCTAAAACCAGAGCGATTAGGCCGGAAACCGAGAGGAAAACTCCCCAAAGGTCAAAACTCTTCCAGGATATTGTCGGCCGGGTCTCCTTTAGAACCCGGTGCATGGCAAAGATGATAAAAAGGATGACAAGCTCGAGAGCGAATGCCAACCGCCAGGTGTAAAACGTTGTCAGGTAACCGCCAACAATTAGACCAAAGATACTCGCTGCCGCTGCGATCCCGCCCCAGATACCAAAGGCAAAAGCCCGTTCTTTTCCCAGGTAGGTCCCGGTTATAAATGTAGTTGTTGCCGGGAGTATCATCACCGTGCCAATACCTTCAAGTATCGACCAGCCCATCAGAAACATGGCTGCATCCTGGCTGAATACAGCTAAAATTGTTCCAACACCATAAATCGCAGCCCCGACCATAAAAGTCCTCTTTCTACCGATAAGGTCCTGGAGTTTTGCCCCTGTCAGCATGAAGGCAGCCTTAATCAAGGTAGAGATGGTGATAATGGATTGAATTGTTGAGAATTGGATGTTCAGGTCATTCACAAGGGCACTGATAGAAACTTCCATAATGGTAGTGTCGATGACCAGGATGAATGTAGCGAGGCTAACAACAAGGAGGACGCCCCAGTGAAAAGAGAGGTTCTGTCCCATAGATAAAATTAAATTGGCACCTCTTATGTATTTATCGACACATGTATCTCATTTTAGTGTCTTGTCAAGAACGATAAGTGTTGAGTTTTTGTGTTTATTTATGGGCCAATCGTTCCAATACAGTATAATTTTTTAAATATCCCTTATCATCAGTGAAATTCCCCCTTCAAGACCGGAAAAAAAATAAACCATGATGAGTCGATGACACAGGCCTAACTGATGAAAAACATTAGTTATTTGTTGTAATATATTATAGGCAGAAGAGGTTGTTTAAATT
>CAIYHQ010000020.1 GCA_903926075.1 uncultured Methanomicrobiales archaeon | reverse complement strand
TCCAATAATGTCTATTATCTGTATGATCGAATTTATCTGAAAAAAAATTGTCAATTGTATCATTTCTATATTCTGGATTGGTTATGGTGTCATACACCCTGCTAGCCAATTCCATAACTCCTAAAGAATGTTCAAATCGGGAATGAAAAAAGTTATAATTGTCATAACTATTATATCCAATATATATGTTACAATCCGGTTCAACAACAATTGCAATCTCTTTAGAGACAAAAGAGATGATAAGGAGACTCGGTGAAAAGGGTGAAACTTACGATTCAATAATTCGCCGTGTAATTCACAAAGCCGGAATGTAAAATCTTGATGAACGGTGGAATACAATTCTTGAAAACGATGAATTTATGGCCTTGGAAAATCTCTGATGTTTGAAGATGTGAGGTCAAAAAAAAAATTTCACCCTTGACAAAGAGTTCAAAGTTGAGATTCTATTGATATTTTCTTTACATCTTTTCTAAATCCCTTTTTGCAGAACTGGAAAATTTTACTGAATAGTAACGTGCATCATTCATCAAATCCCTTTCTCTCGCAATACATCCTCAAGTGGGATACATCGACTGACTTTGTAATCCTCAAGGCCTTCATCAATTGTAATCAGGGTTTTTCACTCAATGGTTCATCGTCTATCATGGATTACCCTAGTAAGATAATATATCATCAAAAAAATTGTCGAAATCGGGTCTTATTTTGAGATTAGACTCCAAATTGATATTGATTAGGCAAGGTTTGAAAAAAATTATAAATTCGGTTAATCTGCCCCCTGGTCTTAATAATCAAGGTAAATCAATAAGATATAGAGCATCTTCGCAACACCCTGTCACTAAGTCACCCACAAACACCCGAATCCTCTTTTGTCAGGGATGAAGTCCTGTTATAGGAGTTGGATTATTGACCATTTTTCGGATACGAGAAACTTATATACTAATTATGCATATTCATACCAGGTGGTAGGAATTTCTCATATCCGTCCTATAGGTGATAAGGGCCAGGTGGTAATACCTAAAGAGATCAGGGACATGTTTCATCTGACCTCTGGGACCCGTCTCTTTTTCGAGGTTAATAATAACAGGATAATTATTACTCCTCATTACTCTGACACATTTCTCGAAGAATTCCTCTCTGTAGTACATGAAAAAATAAGGGAGCCGGTCCAGTTGAAAGAATTATTTGATGAAGAGATAGAAGAGAGAACTTTCAGATGATATATCTCGACTCCAATGTCTTCATCTTTGCCCTCCTTTATGATGATGAAGTGATTCATGAGGCCAAAATCTCCCGGGTTATTCTCAATCATATTATTGGGCAGAAAATCCTGGCATTTACCTCCACATTAACCTGGGATGAAGTAGTCTATGTCGTAATGAAAAAAGCCGGACAGACTGCGAGCGTCCTTACTGGTGAAAAACTACTGATGTTTCCTAATTTAAAGATGATTCCGGCAGACCAGGAAATATTAAAAATCGCTCAGGATTTAATTGGACGGTATTCAATACGGCCACGCGATGCTATTCATCTCGCTTCAGCAATGAAGGCTGGTTGTGAAACCATACTATCAGAAGATTCAGATTTTGATAAAATAAATGAAGTTAAGAGAGTATCACTTCGGGATTATGTATTCGAACAGTAAAGAAAAATAAGCACCAATGAGTACAATTCTTCCAATTTTCAAAGTTCACTATGTGAAATTTATTTAATACACTCTCATTGAACTGTTCATAGCAGCCCCTTCTCCTCGTACAGTGCTATCAGTTCACTCTCACCAAGTGGGCAGTCTACCAGATTATCTAACTGAAGTCGCGAGAGATTAAGTTGCTCTGCCATGATACCAAGTAGCTTGTCGCTTATCTCTTTCTTTCCATGACTTATCCAGGTGCGAATTGCAGTATCCCTTCCTTTATATCTGAATGTCATCTTGATATGTCCTGACATCTTTGAAGAAAATCCCTTCCTTGTCAGAGATTTTTGAATGTTGTGGTTTTTTCGTGATGCCATCATATCGTCTCATTAAATAGGGAAACGAGAGACTTCCTGAACCGGATTGTACCCTGGGTAAGTTCACTCTCCTTTTTTTCAACATAATCAATCCAGTTTTCTTCAAATTGCAGATTAATCTCTTTTAGTCCTTCTCCCAGGTCAGGTGCAACTACAAGGAGATGGTATTCATTATTATATATGACATACTCCCCATCTTCAACTTCGATAGAGAGATAAATTGGACAATGAAGCTCCCTGATATTTCCTTTCAACTTCACATACTGAAGGGGAATATTACCCTGAAGGACTCCTTCCCGGGTATGGTTTGCCAGGCGTTCAATTACTTCGCTATAGGTCTCCCTGGGATGTTCCTTAAGGTCACTCAGTGTTTCTTTTAGCGTATTAGAGATCTTGATTGATGACGTCCCGGACATACTACCCTATACTACCTGGGTGGTATATATAGTAATTGATATAAAAATTACTCTCTCCTTTTCACGTAGGCCGCGATACCAAACCCGGCTACAATTGAAATAACAATGGAATATATTGACAAGGGACTTTTTGTAGTCGTTGGGATCTGGATCTGTGTTGACTTAGGTGTCTCAATTTGAGGTGGTGAAGTGGTAGCCTCAGTTGTAGCATTTGCCGGGAATACCTCCGGAACAGATGTTGTAACTGAATTTACTGAAAGATTACCGATTTTATCCTGAATACCGGCTATGTTAGGGTTCATGGATTCAGCTTTTTTATATGCTTCACCTGCCAGTGTTATATTTCCAAGGCTAGCGAACAGGTCTCCTCTCTTCACCAATAAATCGGCATCTCCTGGACTGAGTTCTATTGCCCTGCCAATGGCACTTATCGATCCAGTAATGTTTCCGGTAGAATTTAGTGCGTCAGAATACGCTACCCACGCCTGGGTATAATACTGGTCTGCATTTGTTGCATTCTCATAAAGGAGCAGGGACGCATTTGCATGACCCAGTTTAGCTTCTGATTTCGCTTTATCCATAAGGATAATGGCTGAATCTACTGAACTGCCAGAGCTTCCTGAACCTGAACTGCCGCTATCGACACTGCATGCCCCACATTCTGACGCAAGGACAGGTATTGCAAAAAATAGGCTTGATACAAATATCATAAGCAGGACGAATGAAATTTTTACGTGATTTTGATAAGGCACTTTATGCGATTTATTTATAGAATGATCTCGGTCAGAAAACAGGATATTAAAAGCTCGTTTCATATGAAAATAATGGATTTCTTAAATTATTAAATCTTCAGTTTCAGGAAAAAAAGGCTTATAAATTAGTTACAAATAATCCCTGATCACTTCCCTGGGTACCGAAATCTCAAATCTTGCACCCCTGCCGGGAATACCGGTTTCGTCAATCTGCATCCCGGTTATGCCAAGCACTTCACGCACAAGATAAAGTCCAAGACCGGTGTTTTTACCAAAACCTCTTTTAAAAATGCTATTTTTTATATCGTTTGGAATTCCGGCGCCATTATCTTCATATATTATCATGAGTCCAGACTCCCCTTTTGTACAATATATCCGGATAGTATCTGCATGTTCTCCATGGCGAAGAGAATTGTCAATAAGATTTGAAAAAACTTTCTCTATGAGCGGGTCTGCAAGGATTTCAACTGGTCCTCCCTCATAAACAATCTTCAGTGGTGAATTTTCAAATGTCCTGGATGAGTTCTTTACAATAGTAGAGAGTGGACTCCAGACAGGTTCATGGATTCCCAAATCCTGGTACTCTTTTGTGAATTCAATCTGGCGCTGTATTTTATGAGTCAGGACCTCAAGTTTCTCAACAAGGTTTTTTGTCCTCTCACTTAGGTTTTCAGTTTTTGCAAGAAAAATGTAACCAAGGATTGCAGTTACCGAGTTTAATATATCATGTCTCGTGATACTCGATAGAAGGTTTACCTGTGTATGGGCCCGCCTGAGTGCGTCTTCCATCCGTTTTTGTTCAGTGACATCCCTTGCGACATGAACTGATCCCATATTTTTTCCGGTCTCGTCAATAATCGGTGAAACGCTGACAATGAAATAACCTCCGAGTCTTTCTTCATGGATAAGACTGACATGTTCTTTATTGTCGCCAATCAGTGCAATATGCGGACAATATTCAATTGGAGCATCTCTCGCATGCACAGCCTTAAAACAGTACATCCCGACAGCTTGTTCCTGAGATATTCCAAGGCGTTCAGCCATTGGGCGATTGACTTTGATTATCTTCTGGTTAGGACTCAAAATTGCAATTAAATCCGGAACTGCATCAAATGTCAGTTCCCATAAAGCTTTCTCCTCGACTACGCTTGAAAGGGCATTCTTAAGCCTTTCTTCACTTTCACGGAGTTTAAGGTCAAGCTCGTGTTTTGACCGGGCCATCTCTATTGTGGCCCTCAAAGTCCTTTCTTCAACCGGTTTTACAAGATAACCGTATGGGGCAGATTTTAGTGCTTCATCTATCTCCTCCTCATCCGATATTGCCGTAAGATAAATGACAGGTATAAAGAACTGAAGAGCTATCTCTTTTGCAGCATTTATCCCGGTGGAGCCGTCTTTGAGCACAATATCCATAAGTACAATGTCAGGTCTCTCGTCTCCTGCGATTCTAACTGCATCATCCCCCCTGTCCGCAAACCCTGTTACGAGATAACCTGCATTAAGAAGACTGTGCTTTATTACTTCCCGTATTGTCGGGCTGTCTTCGACAATAAGGATCCTTGCATTCTCCATTGTGCAACCTCTATCCAGATTGACATTACAACAGCAACTTATTTATAGGAACCGGAAAATGAATATGTGTTTTTAATCGGTGGATGTTTACATGCCAGAATTCCAACGAAAGATGCATTTGCTCCAGCTCTTCTCAGGGATGACGAACAAGAAGAAGATAGTCGAACCAATGAAGAAGACGCATGGAACCCTGAGGGACAGTGATGCAGTAGAAAGGGAAATTGCACTTGTAATCCGTGAAATTCTCGATTTAGGCTACTTTAAGACCTCTCTTTCCCCCATTCAACTCGCAAAACTTGTCTCCTCATACTATGCAAAGAAGAACGATACGGAAATTGCACGGGCTCTTGGTGATGAAAAGTTATCAAAGACCGTTGCAAGGGCCAGAGTCAGGCTGAAACTATATCGTGACCTTGATTTTCATATGCCGTTTGACAGGGAGAAGATGGAGAAACTTCTAACTACTGGACTCACACTGAAGGATGTAAGTAAAGAACTTGGGGTGAGCCCTTCAACACTTCGTGAATACCGTCATGTCATTGAGCAATCAGAGGACCAGACCCTTGAAAAGTATCTTGAAAGAATAAAGGATGTGATGCTGGACCGTGACCTGACCGAACAGATGACAACGCGAGCAATCGAAGACGGTCTCGATGACTCAATTGATATCACAGAAGCTGAACTTATTGAAATAAACTAAAATACACCTTTCAAAAAGGACACCAGTATTGATATACTGATCCCTCCTAATTTATTTGATATATTCATGAAATGCGCTAGCTTGTGCGGTATGGAGATGGTGGACTGACATATATCTCGCCCCATGGTGGGAGTCAGCCGGGCGATGAAGTTATCCGTGTCCGGTTGCCGCAAAAGAGAAACAGGGAGATATTTGCGATTGCGGAACTGATGATGGGTGCTAATCATATCAGGATAAAATGTGTGGATGGAAATACCAGGCTCGGACGAATAAAAGGAAAGATAAAAAAGAAAGTATGGATACGTGAAGGCGACATTCTCATAGTTGTCCCTTGGAACTTTCAGGATGACAAGGCCGATATTATATACCGTTATACCGGGCCCCAGGTCGAATGGCTAAGGAAAAATAACTATCTCTAACCTCTGGCTACTGTAAGAGTATAAAGGAGCAAAATTACCTTTTCTGCATCGTCCCGTGCAAATCCACGCGGGTACTCCTTCATACGCAGGGAATATTGAAAATAATCCTTCCAGCACTGGCTCGTATCATGCTCTGCAGGACCACTATACGAAACTGTCACTTTATCAGGAGAATTTGAAAACTCGTAAAGTGACGGAGTTCCGTTCAGCTTCAGAATAATCCGGCCGTATCCGCTTGTTGTACGCATGTCTTCGGAAAGAAGGCGTATCATGGGAAGGACCAGGGCCTTCTTTGCGGTGTCGTAATATGCCCTCGGCTGTAAGACCATAGTAAAGGGTTCAGCAGACTTTCTCTCTATACAGGCCCCGTTCTCAATAATTACTTCATTCCCTTCAGTATTACTCAAATAATGCAATGCTCCCGGGTGGTATGAAAAGATCATCTTTCCTCCCTGCCACAGAAAAAATGTCCCTATATCGGCCCCTGAGTCTTCAAGAAATAATGATCCTTCCTCTACATGAAATTCCTCGTATACGACTGGCTCTCGTGTTTCTGTAAGGTCGTTCATATCACTTGTGACCCGTGTCATCTCGTGAATAAGGATATTTATTATCAGATCCTGTTTTTTCTCCTCAATAAGCGGATATCCATAGAGTCCTACAATGGCTGATCCCGAGAGAACGATTCCAAGGATTAAAACGTACCCAATTGATTCAGATACAGCATCATAAGATAATTTCATGGAGTAACAACCTCTCCTGTTGTAATCCTGTACCATTCGTTACCAGGCAAACTGACAATTCTGACGGGCATTTCATTATAAATCTCAATGCTCCGCTCTTCCCCCCTGTAGTTCAGCTCGAGGGTAGTTCGTTTATCCATTTGAGAAATAAAAACCTGGCAATTATTGTCATGGATATAGAGGATATCATATGATGAACTCAGTACTGATTCTGAATTCGGAATAAGTCTCGTGAGTACAAGATTTGCTGAAGCTGATTCTGAGTCTGCAAAGCCTGCAGACGGGAAATAAACACTTTCTCCTCCCCTGGTTGCCATGAAAATAATGGTTACAGTGACAGCAATACCCGTTATTATCAGGTATTCACTGACTACTGCAACAGCCATTTCCCAATTTTCTCTTTTAGATCTTCCGGTTCTCTTCATAGTTGACAATGCCGTTTTGAAAAGAGAATGACAGACTTCTATTCTGTGTTTTCAATTCATACCCAACTGATGCATGAGTTTCTGCAAGCATTACCGAACTGATGTCAGAATGCAGGAGAGAGCTGTCTCCCTGTTTTGCTATTTTTATGACACAGTCCCGAACATCACTTATTAAAATATTACTCCCTATTACCGAAACAGCGCGCGGATCAGGACATAAGGGGGCGGGTGTGAGAATCGCTGCGCTGATTAATCCGATACTCATCAGGAACCCCAGAAGGACTATCCATTGCGCATCATTCGTCAGACTCTCCATAACCGGACCTCCAGTCTTACGACCTGTCTCCCGTCCCTCATTGCAGGAGGATGATTGACTTTCTTTCTGAATGAATCCGGTAGTACAACCAACCTGGATGCAGAGAGTATTGGAGTTGAATAAATGCCTCCAGGTTCGCCGATGAGATATGAGGACCCGGTCCCCTGTAAAACAGGATAAACAACCCTTGCTGACAGGAGATAGTCATTAAGGCCCGCCTCCTTGAGCAGTCTCAGGTATTCCGCCCTGAAACCAGTCCCGTTCCAAAGTGAGACAGCTCCTGTAAGAGATTCTTCCTCTTGTGGAAGTGAGTCGAGAACAACAAGCGCATCATATGCTATCTGTTCATCATCAAGTCTTCCCTGGTTATTGTGGGAGAATGGAGTCAATAAGCCGCTTTTCACGATAAATATTACAGTTGAGAGGAGTATGAGCGATGCAGTAATGCCCTCTAAAGTGAAAAACTGTCCCGATTCTCTCACCATACCTCCAATGAAAGTATACCTGGAGATTTGAGGTATTCTTGAACATGTGCAGTGCCATGTAGCCTGGTAAGTCCATCTGCGAAGGCAAGATCAAACTCCCCTCTTTCGTTTGAACCAGTATCCGGAATCGTTAGAGTAATACTATCATCAGCAGTAAATGGGATACCGGCTTTGACAACTGAATTATCGAGTACGACATCAACAGGAGTGCTGACAGCCCGGTCGAAGTATGTCACATTCAAAACCTTCACAGGGAGGTCCGGGTTAATTCTTGCATCCGCCAGTCCGGCGAGTGTTACCTTATCTCCGGGTCTAAGGTCGGGAGAATTTTTCTTACTGTCAGGCGTAAGGTTTATCTGGAATTTAAGGGATGGAGAATCCCCTAAATACAAAAGAGAATCAACTGTTCCATGGTGAGGAGAAGGAATTGAAACTATTCGCGTAACTTTTGTGGAATCTTTTGGAACTGGTGGCCCTGTTGAAAGATCTGTAGTTTCCCCTTCTACAAGGAGTGAAATATTCATCCTTCTTCCGGATGTCAATCGCGCAAATGCTTTTTTATCTAATTCAGGAGAGGAAAAAAAAGAATCTATTTTTTCGGGATCAAGGACATTTCCCGATTCCACAGGGTCATGTAACCCATATACCTCAATGCTTCCAATTTTTTCCCAGTTAGAAGGGACACCAGGGGAATCAGAAAGCTGACTTATGACTTGTAGGGCTGTCAGGGTATATGTACAAGAGATTAAGGTTTCGGTGCCTGTGAGGTTTTGAATCCAGATTATCGAGTAGGCCCAAGTAACAATAAGGATCGAGAACCCCAATAAAAAATCAATTGAAGTTCCAGCCCTTTCAAACCTATCGATGTGCATATAATTTCCTATCTTTATGTCATTCATCAAACAATAATGTTAAATATAAATTAGTTGCTCAATTTTATTTAGGATCTAATCGACCTTAAAGGGAGTGGTTTCAGTAACTGATATAAAATAAGGATCCAGAGGCCGATTATTGAGTATATAATTGAAAAAATAGGCTAAAAAGTATGAATAATCAGACCGCAAAGAAGTTTGGGCTCGAACCAGGTTGATTTTGGTGGCATAATGTCTCCATCGTCAGAAATACCGATAACATCAGAGACCTTTATAGGTTGCATTGCAAATCCAAGTATAAATTCACCATTATCTACCGCTTTTTCAAGGACTATCAGAGGATGTACACCCCCGATATATCTAAGTCTTTGGTCCCCGCGCGGATCAGTTATTCCAAGCATACCTTCAAAGACCACTGACTGAATAACTGACACGTCAAGGCCGCTTATCCGGTCTGCACCCTGGTCCTTTAATCTCCTGCATTCGTACCAGAAAGATTTGATATAGAGATGAAAAACATGGTAATTATCTGAGTTAGTGAGTGGAGGAATTACAGATAAATTGTTGACCTGGCCTTTGTAAGGAACAATTTCAAAATGGGAGGAGAGTTCCATTAAAAATCCATCAGGTGTTCTTTTGCCGATATCAGCTATCAAACGGTGATAGGCATAGACATCAATACCGGTGTCAGGAAATAGAACACCAAGAAAACGCTGTCCTTCTTCCCCGCGTTCACCATTAATCCTTTGTTCAAGGGCTACGTTAACTGCTGATTTTGCTCTGTGATGTCCGTCTGCGATATATAATGAATCTATTTGAGAGAACTTCTCTGTTAATTCGGAATTAAGTAAGCTATTGAGAGTATAGATCTCGTGAATAGAACCATCAGGCTGGTTGGAGCGCACCAGAAGTGATGAAAAATTGTTTGCTGCTGTAGTCAGAATTGGATGGATACCCGGATTGTCACGAAAGACGAGTACTACCGGGCCCGCGTGTGCTTTCAGTGCCCTGATATGACGGGTCCGGTCTTCTTCCTTGTCATAGGTTGTCAGTTCATGCTTTCGTATCCTGTTTGCAATATAATCGTCTACCGAAAGTGAAGAACACAACCCGTAAAAAATTTTTCCGTTCTGAAAAATTTTATAGACATAATAGAACGGCTCCCCGTCCCTGACAAGATGGCCTTCACTAATGAGTCTCTGGAAATTGCACCTTGCACTCTCATACATTGCAGGGTCAGACGGGCGTAATTCCGTCAGTTCCGCATCAGGCCGGGTGACTCTTAAAAAAGAGAAAGGGTTTACACCAATAACTTTTTTTGCGGCCTCACGGCTGATAACATCGTATGGAACGGAAGGTACTATGTCTCCATCCATCGAAGGCGGGTGAAGTGCAGAAAACGGGTATATTTTCACCATCAGGGCTTCTCTCTCTTAAATGTGTTCATTGAATGTATATTATAGCAGTGAATCGAATATTAGTAACTGCAAAATATGGAGACCAGTCAGATCAAAATAAGGAGAGCTCTACCTGCTGATCTTGACGAAATTGACCGAATTGAAAAAGAGGCATTTCCTGACCCTTGGGAGACTCATATCTTCGAGGAAGCACTTTATCTTTTTCCCACTACGTTCTTTGTGGCAACGAAGGACAGGAAAGTAGTTGGATTTGTTTTGAGCGGGACTGAATTTACAGGCGAAGAGACCTATGGCCATATCTGCAACCTTGCAGTAGAAAAGCGAATACAGAAAAAAGGGATCGGAAGGATGCTTGTACAGAGAGTAGAACATGAATTTCTCATCATGTGTGCATCAGGCATCCAGCTTGAAGTACGCCTTTCGAATAAAAACGCCCATAAATTTTACTCGAAACTTGGATACCGTGATGTCTTCCAGATTGCGAGGTATTATGCAAACGGTGAAGACGCGCTTGTCATGATAAAATGGTTTAGATTTTAACTCTTCCCTCCCCTCTTCCCAGCTCACGGTGAGCACGCGCAAGGTGCTGTGCAGACTGGGCCCCAATCAGTGAAATTTCACCTGCCAGTACTGCGGCTGCAACTATCTCAGCAAAAGTTTTTGCGTTTGATCCAGGGGGGTCCCCTCCTCCGGCTACCCCAAGCAATTGTAAGCACTCTTTCTGCGTTGCAAGTCCTGTGCCTCCGCCCACGGTTCCTACAGGGAGTGCCGGGATGGTTACTGCAACATAAACTCCGTCCTCCTGCTTATCGGCGGTAGTAATTGTCAGACTCCCTTCGACAGTATGAGCCGGGTCCTGGCCGCATGCTATGAAGAGCGCTGCGATAATATTTGCAGCATGGGCATTCATGCCTAGTGATCCCGCCCTCGCTGAGCCGATAAGGTTCTTACGGGTATTTACTTCAATAAAAGAGTCGATATCAGTCTTCATCACATCTTTGACAAGTGTACTCCCCAAAAAAACTCCGGCTGTAACGCTCCGTCCCCTCCCTAGAATCATATTGATTGCAGCGGGTTTCTTGTCAGTGCAGAAATTCCCGGAGAGTGATACCAGGCGTACTCCGGTATTCTGTACAATAAGGTCTGCGATATTCTGTGATGCAATGGTAACCATATTCATCCCCATTGCATCTTTTGTGTCAAATTCCAGCCTTACAAACAGGTTTGTCCCTACTACTGCAGTCATTGCTCCATTCAGTACGCCATGGCGTGTTGTCTCTTCGGCTTTATTTTTTAAATCATTGAAATGAGACTCTACCCATAATGCTGCATCCGCCGCCTCGATTATTGAAACCGCTGAAAATACAGGTGCACGTGTCATGCCATCGTGCAGGACCCGGACCTCTGCGCCCCCGGACTGCGTAATTGCATTGCATCCCCGGTTTACGGAAGCCACAAGCGCCCCTTCTGTCGTGGCAAGGGGGATGTAGTATTGCCCTTTTGCATAACTCCCGTTTACAGTGAGGGGCCCTGCGACCCCAATGGGGACCTGGACAGTCCCTATCATGTTTTCACAGTTCTTCTTTACCGCATCTATTATGGGAATAGTATACGATCCAACAGATTCAAGACTTGTTCGTGTTTCACGTTCAATAAACGTCCGCCTGACCTTCACCGCTTCATCAGGGGGGAGCTCCTGTTCAAGTGCGTAGAGCTTCAGTGCACCACTCTTTAACCGGTTGAGGTACTCATCCATGATGAGAATTGGCAGCAATATTAAATGAGGGATTGGTTTTGGAAGCACCAGGTTATGGAGTACGGGTCCCGCGTGAGGAGGCTGAATTAACCCGTAGAGCCTTAATTCAGCAAAAAGTTCTCTCAAAACGCTTAAAACCTCGCATAGAAGGGGAATATGTTCTGTTTCCTGTTGAATCCCCTCTTTTTGGTGCAGAAGAATTTTTTTTCGACATGATAGAAACAATCCCCTCGCTGCCGCGCCATGATCTTATAGGTGGCATTGCAGTAATGGCTGAACCGGATACGGCCGGCGCTGAATTGTTGCTTGCCCAGCGAAGATCAATTCATACCGTTTTATTTGCTGAAAGTGAAGTAGAAGGGGAATTCCGCACAAGACGCTGGAGCCTTCTTGCAGGTGAAGATACAAGAAAAACTGTCTGCATGGAGCATGGGCAGAAGTTTCTAATTGACCTGGAAAAAGCATTCTTCTCCTCGAGACTTGTGACAGAAAGACAACGCGTTCTTCAGATGGTAGAGAATGGTGAAACGGTTCTTGATATGTTTGCAGGGGTAGGCCCTTTTGCAATTGTTCTCGCAAAAAGGGCAGGGAAGGTTATTGCAAGTGAATTAAACCCTTCCGCCGTGACTTTGATAGAGCAGAATATAAAACTTAATAAAATTAGCAACGTTCTCCCTTTTTTAGCTGATGCACGACACCTTGACCTTATTCTTGAGAAAGGGTTTGATAGAATCGTCATGAACCTCCCTCATGGAGCAACATGTTTCCTGCCTTTTGCATTCCGTCTTATAAAATCAGGTGGGACGATTCACTGGTATGCAGTCGTTTCCAAAGAAGGGATGTTGATACCTGTATTAGAAAAATTTCCTGTAAAAAAGATTCGAGAACACAGGGTTAGATCCTATGCTCCTGGCCGTTGGCATGTTGTTTATGATATTGTTGTTGTATAAATATTCTTGGGGAACAACCCCACTTATGAGATCGCATGAAGGCCTCTTCCATGACAAGAAGAGTTTGTAGGAGATCTATGGAAATCTGCATTGCGTTCGTTGTATCAATACATCACCGTTCCTATATGATGAACTGGTTACATCTAAAACTATAAAAAATTTTCCAGCCTACTTCAGGTTGATCCCTTCTTAAAGAGGTGTAAACTTAGTCCCATAGTGAATGACACCACTTTCACCATCTGTGCTGATTTTACGAAATATCCGCTTCACCTGCATTCCAATCTTTATCTCTTCGGGAGAGGTAACTACCTGTGCAGTCACACGTGATCCTTCCTCCAGTTCAATAATTGCAAGGACATAGGGTGTGAGGTGCTCAAACTGGTCGCTTGAGCTTCTGATAACCGTAAATGTGATAACTTTGCCTCGTCCGGAAAACTCATGTTCCACTATCTTCCCGTCTCTCCTGCAAAGGGGACAAAATGTTCTCGGGGGATAAAAATACCTGCCGCAAGTGAGACATTTCGTCCCAATCAGGTTATACCTTTGCGGGATCTTTCTCCAGAACCTGGCTACTGACATTTTACACCCCCAGGATATGTACTGCGACGGTAGCTCCAGTACCACCTACATTATGAGTCATTCCTATCTTTGCTCCATTTACCTGGCGCTTTCCTGCTTCACCCCTGAGCTGCTGGACAACTTCGCAGACCTGTTTTATTCCTGTCGCTCCAACAGGATGGCCGCATGATTTGAGCCCGCCACTAGTGTTAACCGGGATTTTTCCTCCAATCTGCGTCTCTCCCTCTCTTGTAAACCAGCCTGCTTCACCCTTTCTGCAAAAACCAAGGTCTTCGATGGCACAGATCTCGGCAATACTGAAACAGTCATGGACTTCGACAAGGTCGATATCTTTGTGTTCAACTCTGGCCATTCGAAAAGCCCTTTCCCCTGCAGCTATTGTTGCGTCCAGAGTTGAGATATCCCGACGGTCATGCAGAGCAATTGTATCGCTTGCCTGGGCTGTCGCAAGAATTTTTATCGGAGTATCGGTAAATTCTCTGGCCCTTTCAAGGGGTGCAACAATTACTGCCGCGGCACCATCTGTAATTGGCGAGCAGTCAAAGAGCCGGAGAGGGTCTGCGACAAGAGTTGAGTTGAGGACTGTATCAACTGTAATTTCCTGCCTGAACTGTGCAATGGGGTTATTTGCACCATTTTTATGGTTTTTTACCGGGACCAGTGCAAGGTCCTCGCGGGTAAGCGGATAACGATTCATGTAGTCAGTCGCTATCATTGCATATAGGCCTGGAAACGTTGCTCCAATAAATCCTTCCCATTCACGGTCAGCTGCACCCGTAAGGGCATCGGTACTCGCACCGGGTTCGACATCCGTCATCTTCTCTACTCCTGCCGCAACAACAATATCTTCCATTCCACTAGCAACAGCGATGACGGCCTGCCGGAATGCAAGTCCTCCCGATGCACATGCAGCTTCAACCCGTGTCGACGGGATATGCGTTGTGGTCAGGCCTGCGTAATCTGCGATAAGGGCTCCAATATGTTCCTGCTCGATAAACCTGCCTGCACTCATATTTCCAACATACATTGCGTCTATTGTTTCACCTGATAGTCCGGCATCTTCAAGGGCAAGCGCTCCGGCTGTCACAAAAAGGTCACGAAAAGAACTCTCCCATACCTCACCAAAGTTGGTACAACCTATTCCAATTACAGCAACGTCTCTCATCTCTGCATCACTATTTTCCCCTTATGTTTTGCATATAGTGCGTATTCCAGGTATACCGGGTTTTTCAGTAAGTCCTGTACTGAAGGTCCAGCTGATAATTTAAAATCTGGTCCTTCTATTGCATCAGTAACCTCGATATCGAAAGCATCACTACCTGCACCTGACCCAAACGAACACACAAATATCCTTTCACCCGGTTTTGCGATGTCAAGTGTTGCTGCGAGACCGATCATAGACGAACCACTGTAGGTATTTCCAAGATGTGGGACAACAAGGCCTGGTTTAATCTGTTCAGGACTGAATCCAAGAATTTTTGCAACCCGCTGGGGGAATTTGGCATTTGGTTGGTGAAAGACTGCATAGGTATAATCCTTTGGCGATTTTCCCGTTTCCTGAAAGATTCGGTTCACAGCGCCCTGCACATGGCGGAAATATCCGGGTTCACCGGTAAATCTGCCCCCGTGTCTTGGATAATCCTGACCTTCACGACGCCAGAAATCCGGGGTGTCAGTTGTGTATGAGCAGGTATGGTGTATCGCGGCTATTGGGTCATCATTCCCGATAAAAAAGGCAGCACCACCTGCGGCAGCCGTATACTCAAGTGCATCACTGGGTGCACCCTGTGAAACGTCAGACCCGATGGCAAGCCCATATTTGATCATCCCACTCTTTACAAGGCCCATACAGGTTTGAATGGCAGCAGTCCCTGCTTTGCATGCAAATTCATAATCTGCTGCGGTCATCATAGGTGTTGCGCTAATTGCTTCACCAACTGTGCATGCAGTTGGTTTTACTGCATATGGGTGGGATTCACTTCCTACATAGACCGCTCCGATTTCATGCGGGGATAAGTGTCGTCGCATAAGAGCATTCCTTGCGGCTTCCACTGCAATCGTTGCCGCGTCTTCATCAAGATCAGGAACAGACTTCTCAAATACACCTAATCCATTTCGTATCTCATCAGGGTTCCCACCCCATACCTTTGTAATTTCCTCGATCTTTATCCGGTACCTTGGGATATATACCCCATAGGTCATGATTCCTGTCATTTTTCATGCCTCATATTTGCAATTATTTCATTAACCGGTTTAGTCGTACATAGAACAGTGACGTGATCAGTTTCAGCCATCATTGGCACAAGCGGGTGAACTTCTGAAATGTGTATTCCATGTAAAACTACACACCTGGGTTTGATCGGTGTTACCCGTATTGCTACCATAGGCGATTTTCCATTGGAAACATTTGTGAAGATAAGAACCCTTTCCGCACTCCAGCCGTAAATTCTCTGGAATTCATAAGAAGGGAGCTTTAATATTGCCTTCAGACTGTCAACAATGGTATACCCATAGACAACCGAGTTACTTTCTCCCACGATCATGTGAGCATCCAGCATTTCAACTATCATCCCGAGTGGCACCGGACTTCCAAATTCGAACATGTCGACAATTGTCTCTTCATCAGGCCCTGGCTTAAGGAATGATGCATAAGTAGCACTATAAATTCCTCCTTTCTCTTCATCCATTAAAAGGAGAGTTTCTATAACCCTTTTCACAAAGTTTGTCCCAGGGCTCTTCCGCCTGCCACTTTCGTAATCACTTACTGCAGACGCTGATATTGGAAGACGGACTGCCAGGTCGACCTGTGAAATATGGAAGTTCAGACGCCAGCGTTTGAGAGCAATTCCTGGATTATCGGATATTGTCACCTCGCCCGCAATTTTTTCTGCGAGCGCACGCCGGTGGTCGGGATGCATGCCTCTAAATGTGAGATCGTTTATCTTATATAATTAGCGTATTAAAATTCGACAATTCACGAATTAATTTTAGACTATATCCATAAATAGTAAGCATCCCAGATCTGATATAATGTTCCAGGCTGATGATGTAATATGCCTCCGTGAAGTTGCCCGCGGGGGGGCCCTGAAATCATCAACACTTCTCCCAACCCAGCAACTGAGTGAGGTTCTTGAAATCAGCCCTCAAACTGTTTCAAGAAGGTTAAAGTCACTTGAAGACCAGGGACTCATAGTACGGTCAATGAGATCTGAGGGTCAGTATATAACACTTACAAGCGAAGGAGAGAAGGTTCTTAGGAAGGAATATGCAGAATACGAGAGACTTTTTCAGGAAACCAAAGATAGATACATCCTGCATGGGAAGTTAGTAAGCGGCCTTGGGGAAGGCAGGTATTACGTCAGCCTTGAGCCATATAAAACGCAGTTTCTGGATAAGCTAGGTTTCGTCCCATATCCCGGCACTTTTAATATTCAGATCCTGTCGATGAGTCAACAGGTCCGAAAAAAGATTGAGACACTTCCATGGATAACTATCAGAGGGTTTACTGCTGAAGGAAGGACATTTGGTGATGCCAGGTGCATCCCCTGCAAAATCGAGGATATTGAGTGCGCAATCATAGTCCCAGGGCGAAGTCATTATCCTGAGGATATTATTGAAGTATTAGCCCCTGTTGCATTACGTGAGGTAACAGGTAAACAGGATAATTCTCAGGTCATAATTGAGGTTCCGGAATGATTCACGAAGCAATTCAGGCACTAAAAGAAGGAAAATTTATTCTCTTATATGACTTTGATGACAGGGAACGTGAAACAGACCTCACTATTGCCGCGTCAGCTGTCACTTACCAGGATATATGTACAATGCGAAATGATGGGGGCGGCCTTTTATGTACTGCTGTTCATCCACTCGCTGCAGAAAGGATAGGGTTACCATATGCAACTGAAATTCTCTCTGCGTGTAATGCTGTCGAAAAGTCTGGTGACATCAAATATGATCGTAAAAATCACTCAGCTTTCTCACTCTGGGTTAACCACAGGGATACATTTACGGGAATAACTGACAGGGACCGCTCAAAGACCATTCAGGAAATTGCAAATGTTGTGAAAAGATCTCTTAATGGTGGAGATGTCGAATTTCAAAATGAGTTCAGGACACCTGGACATGTACCTATCCTAAGGGCAGCGCAGAACCTGCTTGATGATAGACGTGGCCAGACAGAGCTCTCGATTGCCCTTGCATTGATGGCAGAAATTGTTCCTGCTGTTGCAGTATGTGAAATGCTCGATAATTTTAATGGATATGCACTTTCGAAAGAGGAGGCCCTGTTATATGCAGAGAAGCATGGACTTGTATTTATCGAAGGTGAGGAAGTCGTGAAATATTTTAATAAATGGAAACACGATGGAAAACTATAAGAACCATCAGTTTAGATAGACAGATTATCGCCATCAATAAAAATAGGGGGTATAATGAGATTATATACATATCAGTTGGTGATAGTCATTACTATCACGGTTTTAATAAATATTTTCCCTGTATGTTCTATCGACACGGGCCCTTGTAATTCAATAAAGAATGCGACTCCGTCCTTATTCTCGTTTCAAACTGGTAATGGAACTCTTTTAATCTACTCCTGTCCTCCTGATGCAGCTGTTTTAATCAACTCAAAAAATGTAGGGAGAACCCCGATTCGAATAGAAAAAGTTCAGGCAGGCAGCTATAATGTCCAGCTGAAAAAAGAGGGTTATCTCGATTACTTAGGGACTGCAACTGTCATTAGTGGAAAAACAGGTGAAATGACCATATTCCTGACATCTCCGACAGATTCGTATGATCCTAATAAGGAGACGAGTATCCTGAATAACCTTATAATTAAGACAAATCCGGGGGGAGCACGGATATTTATTGATGGAAATGAAGTAGGTACAACCCCTACAGAATTTACAAATCTACAACCAGGCACTCATAAAATTTTACTCACTCGTGATGGCTATATGGACTGGGAGATGGATATCCCGATGACAGTGACAAGTGTTGTTACCATAGATACAATGCTTTATCCCAAAGTCAGTTCTTCTGTCACAGCAATAGAAACCCATCTAACAGTAACTCCTCCTCCTGTAGTCAGTGCATCATTAAACCTGACTTCTTATCCTGCAGGTGCAGAAGTTGTTATCAATGGAGAGTCAAAAGGAGTTACACCTCTCCGGATTTCACCGATAGACCCAGGTCCTTACAACCTCAATCTAAAATCAGAAGGATACAAGGACTGGGTGCAGAATTTCAAAGTTAGTCCTGGGATAGAGACAAATCTGACTGTTCATTTAATCAGGGTCATAAAAATACCCCCGCTTGTTGTAAATAATGGTTCTACACCAGCAGATAAAATAGAAAATGCACGTTACCAGACGTTATTGTCACTTTCAGATCTTCTTTCAATTGACAAAGACCTTTCTCCTGAAATGCTTGTTCTTGAGAATACTGACCTGAAAACCCGGCTTGAGAAAGTCAAAGCTGGACTTGCTAACTCAGGAAAACAATTTGATTCAATAGAGGGAGCTGACTCATCACAAAAGATTGAAATTGAACAGATGAAAGATTTAATCGCTGCTGGAACTGAAATCTCACTAGGCCTTTCTCTTTTGTCAGATTCAGTCATAAAAACTACGGAATCAGTAGATAAGATAAATGAAACAGGAAGTCACGATATTGCTGTCAGGGCGTCTGATCTTTTGAAATCATCAGAAGACAAATTTTCACGAGCAAAAATGTTTATTGATAGAATTAAAAAACCAGTCATAAATACTGACTCAAACACAGCCCTTATAGGGTTCAGGTCCCTAATACAAAATTCAACCGGAATTGAGACTGGATATAAAAAATACAACCTTCCGTTACAGCAGGTCATGATAGCAAAATCTGACCTTTCATCTTCAGATAAACTTGCAGCGAGGGGTAACAAAGCCGGTGCCAAAGCGGGTTATATGAGGGCAAAAGAAGAAGTGGAGTCAGCGCAAAAGAACATGTTAAGCTCTTTTTCTGACCCTGTATCAGGGCAGAAACTTCGAAATTTATTTACTCTCTCACAGGATCTGATTCATGAGATTGAATTTGATCAGTTAAGATCCTAAAAAAGGATCCCTCAAACCTATTATATCATAAGTGCATAAATGAGCCTTTACAAAGGTTAATGCAACCGAGGGATCTTTATGACTTTAAAAAGACAATATCTCATCAGTATTCCAGTATTTTTGCTATTACTGTGGTTTTTTTCCCAGGTAAGTGCGATAGACCCATCATCGACGGACCCGACCTGTTTTTCAGATGCAGGTATAGCAGCAGTCACGTCAATGGGTGGCGGGGGGGGAAGTCTTCTCGTCCTCTCATGTCCGACCGGTGGCTCAGTGTATCTGGACGGTTTTAATGCAGGAACTACGCCGCTTCAGATACAATCCATTCCAAACGGGACATATAATGTGCAGATCAAAAAGACAGGGTACAATAATTATCAGCAGTCAGTTACAGTGAGTTCTGACAATCCTCAAATTGTGAAGGCAGTTCTTATCCCCAAATTTAATCCCTGGCCTACAGTTACTTTCCCAACATTCTTTCCGACATACTTTCCGACATATTATCCATGGCCTCAGAACCAGATCTATATCTCAACAACACCACCAGGTGCATCTGTGTTTTTGGATGGCACATATATGGGTGTAACTCCGATGACAATATCCCAGGTAAACCCAGGGACTCATCAGATTGTCATGCGATATTCCGGTTACAATGACTATCTGTATACAATTACAGTAAGCCAGGTAAGTGTTTCTTCTATTATTGTCCAGCTGACTCCATTGGCACCAACGGTTGTTCCTACTATTATCCCAACTGTAAACCCTACACCTGTCACGGGTTCAATAAATGTAAATTCTGTGCCATCGGGCGCTTCAGTCTACCTTGACAACCAGTATTCTGGAATAACACCTGTAACGCTTTCATCTGTACAACCGGGAAATCATAATCTGGAGCTCAGACTAAGTGGTTATAACACATGGCAGACTGGTATTTCGGTGTCGAGTCAGGGAAGTACTACTCTCACTGCAACTCTAACACCAACCGGGTCCACATCAGGTGGAAAATTATCTGTTTCCTCTGTTCCTTCGGGTGCCCAGGTATACATAGACAGCTCATATAAAGGACTCACACCGGTAACAATCACTGGCATTTCAACTGGAAACCATCAGGTGACCTTGAAGTTGTTCGGATATACTGACTGGAAGACCGGAATATCTTTCACACCAACAACTGACATGTCTCTTTCTGTAACCCTCACGAAGGGAGGGAGTTCCAAGCCAAATGGTTACTATTCAGTTCATTCGAATGTCAATGGAGCAAAGGTCTATTTCGATGACAAACTGAAAGGTACAATAAAAAATAACGGTTTTTCGCTTAAGACGACATCTGCACAGTACCAATCATACGGTGTTGAAATGAATGGCTATGAACCGTATTATGGCGATATATCAGATACTCCGCAGAACGGCGGCATCGTCCATCTTGATGCAATGCTGATAAAAACCAACTATTATGGGCGTGATATAGGCTGGTATGTTATCAGGACAAACCTAAATGGAGCAAAGGTATATTTCGATGGGAAATACATGGGGACTACCCAGAATTACGGGCTCGTTGTTCAGGTATACCCTGCGACAACTCAATACAGTAGCTATAAAGTAACCTATCCTGGTTACAAGACCGTTGAAAATCTTTTCACTGAAGCACCCGATAGCTTCGGAACTGTCGATGTGGATGTAACACTCGCTAAGAACTGAAAGTTACAATCTGAACCATAAAAATTTTTTCCCAGTGTGAAGTTAATATGAATCCGTTATTGAAATTTATAGTCATCGCAATTATCAGCGCTTTTTTATTGCCCTTTGTTGGTGCTGATTGTTTTAGTGAACAGGGTTACCCTGGTTCAACTATGGGTGGTGGGTCACTTACTGTTCTCTCGTGTCCGTCCGGTGCACAAATGTATCTCGACCAAGTGTTAGAAGGTATAACCCCGGTTTACCTACAATCGGTTTCGAATGGGACGCACCCGATAATGCTCATAAAAGAGGGATATAAAAACTGGCAGGGGACAGTAAACGTTAAAGATACTGAACCGGCACTCGTGAAAGCGACGCTTGAACCTTTCTCAAAAGTTGTGAATATTGTTTCAAACCCAACAGGTGCCGATGTCTATATTGATGATATATACACCGGGGTTACTCCGATAACATTAACAAATGTTTTCCCTGGAAGTCATTACCTTACTCTCAAAAAAGCGGGTTACTGGAATTATAACACCTATTTCTCAACCAATAATGCTGACAATACGGTCTATGTAACGATGATACCCTCACTTTTCACACCCCACCCGACATCAATACCTGTTACAATAATCCCTACCATTAACCCCACTACCAACCCGACTATTTCAGATTTTGGGGCTATCACGATACAATCCGCCCCACCTGGTGCTTCAGTCTCTCTTGACGGCCAGTACTCCGGAATAACTCCTGTTACTCTGTCATCTGTCCATATAGGAAATCATAACCTGGAACTCAGACTAAGTGGTTATAACACATGGCAGACCGGTGTATCGGTCTCACCAAGGACAGAAACTTCTCTTTCTGTAACCCTCACAAAGGGAGGGAGTTCCAAGCCAAATGGTTACTATGCAGTTCATTCGAATGTCAATGGAGCAAAGATCTATTTTGATGACAAACTAAAAGGCATTATAAAAAATAACGGTTTTTCTCTTAAGACGACATCTGCACAGTACCAATCTTACGGTGTTGAAATGAATGGCTACGAACCGTATTATGGCGATATATCAAAGACTCCAGTGAATGGTGGAATTGTGCACCTTGATGCAATGCTAATAAAATCCAATTATCAAGGACGTGCTACAGGCTGGTATGTCATCAGGACAATTCTGAATGGAGCAAAGGTCTATTTCGATGGGAAATATATGGGGAGCACCAAAAATTACGGGCTCGTTGTCCAGGTATATCCTGCAACAACTCAATACAGCAGTTATAAAGTAACCTATCCTGGTTACAAGACTGTTGAAGGCTTGTTCACTGAAGCACCTGATAGCTTTGGAACTGTCGATGTAGATGTAACACTCTCAAAGAATTGAAAATTATCCTGCTAGCCTGTTCAAAATATGGCGTATTAGTGTTGATTTGAGATCAATCGCACGTGAATCACACATTTCATGGCAGCAGTAACAGCGCATGCAAAGTTTCAGGTTTACTTTTGCTTTTGTTCTCTCCATTTTTATTGCGTGAACCGGGCATGCCCTGACACATTTTGCGCAGCCTGTGCATCTATCACCGTCTGGTTCAGGGTAAAGAGGATATACCCTGCCTAGCCGGGTCATCAAAAATAAAAAGAGCCACTGTTTTAGACCCTCGTTACCGCTGAAATACCCGGGTGGTTTCTTAAAGTCTTTTACAACGAGTTGTGAGACCAAATCCCAGTCTGTGTTGATTTGAGAGAGGTCATTTGAAACAATTCCGCGTTTAACTGCTTCCTTAATTGTATCTATTTCAAATGGGTCAAATCCCATCAGGGTTGCAGTGACGATATCAATCGCTGTGAAATCAGGACTTGCGAGCACTGCTCCTATCCCGCGTGGATTCCCTGCCATTGGCCCTTCTCCTTCCATGCCGGTGACAGCATCCATAATCTCAAGTGCCGGCCGTATCAGGAGGTTTAGATCAATAAGCATTTCTGCAAATTCAGCCGGGGTCTGAAACCTTGCATGGAAAGCAGGTTTTTCAAGGCCCGGTATCAACCCAAAAAGGTTCTTTGCAGCACCTGAATATCTCGTAAAAGAATGGGTCTTTGCCTTTGATATGACAACGATTGAGTCAACGTCAAGTGCAGGGGTGATTATAGGAAACATTTTCATTGTCCTTGAGTCCGGACACGATACCTCCTTATAAGAGACATCATAATTTAGAGGGACACCAAGTTCTTCTGCCAAATCCAGGAGTCCGGTAGAACGGTAAACCTTCTCAAGGTTATTTTTACTATAAATAAGACCAGCACCAGGGCTGTCGCCAATAATCACTTTGCAGTCAATCGAAGTAAGCAGTTTTACGACAGAACGGACCACAGAAGGGTTTGTAGTAACGACCTTTTCTGGGGCCTGTCCCATTAAAAGGTTTGGTTTAACAAGGACTTTTGAGCCGGGTTTAATAAACTGCTCTATCCCGCCTGTTTCCTCAACCGATTTTTTTATTGCAGTGTCGACTTCCTGTATATCATATGAGTGACATCTGGCGATTCCGACAAGTTGCTGGTTCTCATACATCAAATTACCTTAATATATCATTTTTATCAGCAATACGTTGCTCTCTGAACCAGTCTACTGTTTCCCTTATACCTTTCTGGACCGTATACCGGGGTGCAAAACCAAATTCACGGTTTGCGCGTGATATTTCAGCAAGGGAATCTCTGATATCCCCTTTTCGTTCAGGTAAATGGACAGGCGGCACAATTGAACCCGTCTCTTTCATTATTATGTCTGCAAGTTGATTTATCGTGATCTGATAACCTCCTGCAATATTGTAAACCCCTGCATTCCCTCTCTCCATGGCTTTGAGATTTGCCTGTACAACATCAGCCACGAATGAGAAGTCACGGGTCTGTTCACCGTCGCCATTGATGGTTATAGGCTTCCTGCTAAGTGCAGCAGTGATGAATATCGGTACTACTGCTGCATACTGGGAGTCAGGGTCCTGCCTTGGGCCAAACACGTTAAAGTAGCGAAGGGAGATTACCGGCATCCCATAGAGAAGTGAGAAGACTCTTCCATATTCTTCTGCAGCATACTTTGATACGCCATAAGGGGATATTGGAGAAGGTTTCATAGATTCGAGTTTCGGAAGTTCGGGGGTCTCTCCATACACGGATGAAGAAGAAGCCGTTACAACCTTTTTTACTCCTGCATCACGCGCAGCCAAAAGAACCCTGAGAGTACCTGTGATATTCACCTCATTTGAGGGAATTGGTTCAGAGACAGATCTTGGAACTGATGCAATGGCAGCTTCATGAAATACACCGTCTGCCCCTGAGAGAATTTCACCAAGTATTGCCGGATCATTTATACTCCCCTGCCTGAATTCTGCACCGCTTTCAATAGATCTCGTAATATTCTTTTTTGACCCGCTGAAAAGGTCGTCAAGAATTATGACTTCATTGTCGGGTGCAAGTGCGTCAGCAATATGCGAACCTATGAACCCTGCACCGCCGGTTATTACATACTTCATGTTTAATCCTTTTATTAAAATTCTCCGTCCTGTTCAAAACTTCTGTTGAACCTTATGGCAAGTTCGGCTTTATAAAGTTCTTTTCCCAGATATGCGGCGTGATCAAGCTTTGAGACGTGTTTATCAGTGATTATCCTGGAAAATATATCATCCCAGTGTCTCCCCCTGATAACCTCTCCATGTATTTCGGCAACTATAAACTCATCATCTATTCCAATCCTGAAATTGCCACATGGGTCAAATTCAATCCGGCCGCCGGCAGGGTCAGTTATAATCACTGAATCAGCCTCAATCACCGGCTCTCTGCGCCTTCTCTTCTCTTTAATTATTAATAAATCCCGACCCAGGTCTTTTGGATAATGTCTGCCCTTCATAAGCAACATCATCTCTGTCGCGCGTCTCATCTCTGAGACAGATCCTCTTGTCTTATCACTATGTTCACTTGTAAAGATGATTGATGCCAAAAGCTCGTGAGCTATACCTGCAAGTAAGGCATTCATTCCCTGTGAGTCTGCATCCACGAGTTCGACAACATTCCCGGCTCCAAAAAACAGAGGGTATTTTAGACCCCCAAATTTTTTCAAAGCACTTGTAAATCCAGACCCGACTGGTGGAATAACAGGGTCGGCTATAATACACCTGATTCCAGCATCTTCAGCGAGAGCGATATTTTCCAGTAATGTGTTTTTATAAGGGATTACCACCGCTGCAACTCCGGCTTCTGCGACAATACTTCCTATTACGGGTATATTCTCCTCATGAAGTGAAAGGATGATATCAGATCGGAAAAGCGAAGCAATGATAAGATCTGGGTCTTGTGTATCCACCGCCAATGGCCCGCTTACATCTGCAATATCATAGAAACAGCGTTTTACATCATCAGGCGATGCATCGAACCCAAACCCAAGGTCCACGATATCTGCCCCATTGAAAAAGAATTCCTTTACTTTTAAGGGAAGGTCAGGAACTTTATGTGCGTCCATTATCTCTGCAAGGACTTTAATCCTTGCGTTTCCCCCGATCTTGACCCCTCTTATGCAATAATCCCAGTCTGAATTCTCTTCATACTCTTTGATCTTTGAGGACGCCTCTTTCTCTTTCATTATTGCAATAAATTCATCCGCAGGAATTGTGCGTGAGAGGTCAATTTTCCCAAGGAGAGGGAGAATGAGACCCAGGTCTGAGGCATGTCTTGGTCCGAGATAGACAGGAACATTTGTCTCTCTCTCTACTTCCTGGAAAGATGCTGTACACATCCCTGATACAAGGGCGATATCATAATCACCCTGGGCGAGAAGTTGACGCAGTGTATCAGGACTTAGAAATGAAGCCACTTCTCCAATAACAACGATATCCGCAGGATAACCTTCTGCAGCCTCTTTTACAAGTTTATAGGTGATTGAACCTGTTGGAAGGAGAATCCGCATCAATAATACCATTTGACACAAACAGTGATATGCTCATGCTAACCTGTGACCTCCATGTCCATACCAACCATTCGCGGGACGGGACGAGTAGCGTTCTTGAGATGATAAAAAGGGCAGAATATCTTGGACTTGATGCTATTGCAATAACAGATCATGATACCATCAGCGGCGTTGTTGAAGCAGAAAGTTTCAGGACAGATCTCATTATAATCCCGGGTATTGAAGTCACAACACATGAAGGCCATCTTATTATCCTTGGTGTTAGTGAAGTAATTCCAAAAGGAAAAGATTTTTTTGAGACTGTTGCAACAGTGCATGAACTGGGCGGCGTGGCAATACTTCCGCATCCGTTTCATATGATGCGCCATGGTGTCGCAGTCCGGAAAGGTGTCAACTGGAGAGATGCGTTTAGGGCAGTTGACGCAATTGAGATTTTCAACAGCCGATACATTATAGGTTCTGCGAATAAAAAAGCAAAGAAAGGAGCAAAAATTCTCGGAAAGCCGTGTACTGGCGGGAGTGACGCGCATGAAACTAAATTTCTGGGCTTTGGCTGGACCCACATAGATTCAGAGCCGGATACAGGCAGCATACTTCAGGCAATAAGGGATGGGAAAACTGAGGCCGGAGGCAGAAAAACTCCAGTCAAATCCTATACCCGCCAGTCTGTAAGGAGCAGCTGGAAGAGGGTGAAAAAAAAGGTGATTCGACGGTAAGGCTTGCATTCAGACTTTGCTACATTGGGTCCGGCTTCTCGGGCTCACAATACCAGCCAGATGCAAGGACAGTTGAAGGGGAGGTCCTGAAGTCATGCATCACCCTGAACCTATTCTCTAACGGAAAAGAAGCAGGTTTTGGAATGGCCGGGAGGACAGACAGCGGCGTTCACGCCCTTGGGCAGATCTTTGCTTTCACGACCGATGACCCGGAAAGGGCGAAAAAGGGACTAAATCCTCTTCTCCCTCTCGATTGCTGGATAACAGGCTGTGATGAAGTAGGTGTTGACTTTAACCCGAGATTTGCTGCCATATCACGTACATACCAGTATTATTTCGGGAGGTGTGACCTTGACATTAATTTAATGCAGGAGGGAGCCCGCTATTTCTGCGGTGAGCACGACTTTTCATCATTTGCAAAGCTGGACGGGAAAAACCCTGTGAGAAATGTTATCTCTGCAGTGGTCAGCAGGGAGAATGGATATCCTGTACTTACGATAACCGCGAAAAGTTTTCTTTGGCGGATGGTACGCTGCATTGCACAGGCCCTATATGAAATCGGGGGGGATTTGCGTAAACCCGAAAGCATCCGTGACAGACTTCTTTTGCCAGGTAGTGAACCTATAGACCCTGCATCCGCAGAAGGGCTGGTCCTCTCCCATGTTGAGTGCGGAGTCGGGTTTACTCCGGTCTATCAGACAAAAGGTAAGCAGTACCAGCGCGAAGGCTGTATCATGTGGCAGAGAGCCGTAAGTTCAGTGCTTTTCGGGACACCGGACGAGGTCCCAATTGACAGATGAATGTACATTCTGTGGAAAATGCTGCAGAAGCCTGGGGCCCTACATAAAAATAGTGCGACATAAAGGTCAAACAGAATTTCTTTGTAATGATATCCTTTCAAAAAGCAATTTTAATGCGTATTTAGAGCGCAATATGAAGCAACTCTTTCTTTCTGAAACCATACCCGGAGCATGCGTATTTCTGAGAAAAAATGAGAAAGAAGAAGAAATCTGTACAATTTATGCTTCAAGACCTGTTACCTGTAAAAATTTCATCTGTAAAAAAACAAAATAATCAGGTATATATACCTGTCAGACAGGCACTGCTTTTATGGATGAAGGAAGCACTTTTGCAAGAAGTAACTCAGGCACCTGGCGTGAAGTCATGACTTTCATTAAAAAGTGCGCTTTTCCATCTTTTATTCCGAGGTACCTGACATCGACCTGATAATTTGTCTCGATTACCGGAACCCCCAAAGTCTTGATAACTGCCTTTCGCTTTGTTATTGTCCGGACTTCGTCAGGATTTAGTTTTTCACGGTTGTCGCCAATTTTCATAAGCGCTTCATTTCCGGCTGTAAGGAAGATAAGATCAGTACCTCCGATAGAGACCGGCTCTCCTTCCGGCATCAGGACATCGTACGTGACAGTATATGGGTAAAGAGAAGCATTATCTGAGATAGCAGTAGCTGAAAGTGAGAGTGTCGACCATCCGGCAACCGCAAGTATCACAATTAAAATAATGACTGCAATTATCAAAATAACAAGATTCTGATGCCCTTTCTCAACCTGGGTATCCAACTGAGTCATAGTGTAATGTTGTTTGTCCACCTTATAGGTCTCCCTGATATAATCCTGAATAAGAGCATTATAAATAATGCACAATATAAAAATTAGTCAGATTATCCATGGAAATCCCAAAAGAGGAGTACATTTTGAGATGTACATCTGCATGTGCAGGCTGCAGCGCCTCACTTGCACTGCGGTATGTCCTCAAAGCCTGCGGACCTGATATCGCACTTGTTGTCCCTGCCTGTTGCACAAGTGTTATTCAGGGGATCTACCCTAATACTGCATTCAATGTTCCAGTTTATAACATCGCATTTGCTTCGGCGGCCGCCTGTGCTTCCGGAATGATCGCCGGTTTTCGCAAACAGAAAAAGAATACAAAAGTTGTAGTATTTGCTGGAGACGGCGGGACTGTTGATATCGGTATTCAGGCGATGTCTGGCGCTTTTGAGAGAGGGACTGATTTTTTATACATCTGTTATGACAACGAGGCGTATGGAAATACAGGAATGCAAAGGTCGGGGGCGACTCCACTCGGCGCGGCGACAACAACAACGCCTGCTGGTAAGAATGAATGGAAGAAAGATCTTGACCGGATAGTTGAAGCCCATAACCCTCCATACTTGGCGACCGCATGCAGTGCATATCCTAAAGACCTTTTTAACAAGGTAAAAAAGGCACTTTCAATAAAAGGGCCAAAATTTATTCATATCCTTGCACCCTGTCCTCCTGGTTGGAGATACCCGACAGAAAAATCTGTTGAAATAGGGAAACTTGCAGTCAAGTCAGGTGTATGGGTCCTCTATGAACGTGAATATGGAAAACTAACTATAAATGGGCCTTCAAAGGCTGCAATTATAAAACCATCCCCGCTGTCTGATTATATAAAAATGCAGGGACGGTTTAAAACAGCCGAAGCTGAGCAGATTTCGAAAATGGAACAGAGAATTTTAGCCAATCAAAATAGGCTCGCTCTTGAGGAGAAGGGGATATGCTGACCGGTTCAACAGGTAACAAAGCAGTTGCAGAAGCAGTCTCCCAAGCGGAACCCGGGGTAATTGCAGCATATCCAATTACGCCCCAGACCGAGATTGTTGAGCAGATTGCGACCTATGTTGCCGAAGGAAAAATCGGGTGCGAATACATCATGGTCGAGAGCGAACACAGTGCAATGGCAGCCTGCATTGGAGCAAGCGTTAGTGGTGTAAGGACATTCACAGCTACAAGCTCACACGGCCTCCTTTACATGCATGAGATGCTGAACTGGGCTGCCGGAGCGAGACTCCCGATTGTGATGGCAAACGTTAACAGGGCTCCGGGACCAGGCTGGAATATTTGGGCTGAACACACTGACTCACTGCAGGAGCGTGATACCGGGTGGCTTCAGGTCTATGTCAGCACTGTCCAGGAGGCTTATGATACAACCCTGATGGCATTCCGTATCGCCGAGCATGCAGATGTCCTGTTGCCGGTAATGATAAACCTTGATGGTTTTCTGCTGTCACACATTTTCCAGTCTCTTGAAACCGTTCATATTGAAGACTACATCCCTCCGTTTTCTCTCCCGCATATGATTGATACCAAAGCACCACTGGGATACGGAACATTGACCGGGCCTGAAACCCACTTCAAATTCAGATGGGCAATTGAAAGGTCAATGAGGGCTGCGCGACCTGTAATAGATGATGCACAGATAGAGTTTAAAAAGAGATTCGGACGCGAATATGGTAAAGTGGACGAGTATCTTTGTGATGATGCTGATGTAATTGTAATTTCTCTTGGAACTCTCGGAAAAGAGGCTGAAGTGGCTGTTGATCTTCTTCGAAGTGAGGGGATTAAGGCAGGTTCACTACGAGTCAGGTGGCTGCGTCCGTTTCCTTCCCTCAATATTTCTGGAAAAGAGTTGGTTGTTATCGACCGTGATTACTCATTCGGATTTGGCGGGATCCTGGCGAACGAAATAAAAGCAAAGTACAAAACCGATGTATTTAGCGTCATTGCAGGAATCGGTGGCCAGGAAGTGACTTTTGGGGATATTGCCAGCTTTGTCAGGGATCGCAGGCTTGGAACTGAATACTGGTTTGGGGTGAAAGCCAATGTATGAAATACGGATTCATTCGCGTGGAGGTCAAGGTGGGGTCACGGCAGCACGCCTGCTTGCTCTTGCAGCCTTCAGGGACGGGAAATATGCTACAGCTTTCCCATTTTATGGAGCTGAAAGGCGCGGAGCGCCGGTTGTGTCATTTGTCCGAATTGATGACAGACAGATCCGTGTATATAGCATGATAGAGAAGCCTGACCTTGTTATCGTACTTGACAGCAGTGTTATGGAGACAGTTGACGTCATGCACGGCCTGAAGCCAGACGGGAAAATTATAGTCAATTCCGCATATCCTCTCGAGGTCGGAGGAAAAAAAGCATCTACTGTGGATCTAACCGGGATTGCCCTGAATGTAGGGCTGGTAGTAGCAGGGAGCCCGGTCCTGAATACTGCGGTTATCGGGGCCCTTGCAAAGATGGGGACCATCTCTTTTGAGTCTGCAAAGCAGGCAATAAAGGAGATGTTTTCAGATGAAAGAAATATCAGTGCGGCTTCTCTTGCATTCAGCGAGGTAAATATATGAACGAGGACATTCTTGCAATAAGCAGACCTGTAAAAGGCGCCACTGGAAAGACAGGTTCCTGGCGGGTCTTTAAACCAGTTATAGACAGGGAGGCATGTAACCAGTGCGGGAACTGTTCCATGTTCTGCCCTGACGGAGTCATTAGTGAAGATACTGTGGTTGACCTCGAATTTTGTAAGGGTTGTGGCATCTGTGCAAACGAATGTCCAAAAGGGGCGATAAAGATGGAACGTGAGGATAAGTGAGGAGATAATCCCATAAAATCAATTTTTCCTTATGGCCAGAGATCTGAAGTGTAATATCTATAAACTGCTTTCGCCTGGCAGATCTTCTTCAAAAAATACTTCATATCTGAATTATTTTTTCATCATCCTTATTTCGATTAATATTCTATTAGGCATATTAAGGACAGATATTTCGATATTTAGAATATATTTGCCTGTATTTTATATTATCTGGTTTTTTTCGCTTGTTGTATTTACAATCGAATATATTCTGCGGATATGGTCATGTACTGCAAATCCTCGCTATAAAGACCCAGTTAGAGGAAGAATACGTTATATATTTACAATTTATCCTCTAATTGACTTAATTGTCCTGTTAAGCTTTTATACGCCAATAATCTACCCAGAATTCAGATTTCTCTGGTTTGTGAGATTGTTCCGCGTCCTGTTCCTTCTTGAGATCGGACGTTATTCCCATTCTCTTGATATTCTTTTCGCAGTGTTTCGTGAAAAAAAGGCAGATATCATTCTCTCACTCTTCTTTATCGTGATAATCCTGACTATCTCATCAACAGGGATGTACTATGTCGAACGGACTGCACAACCCTTGAAATTTTCCAGTATTCCGGCTGCGATGTGGTGGTCAGTTATAACGCTCACGACTGTTGGGTATGGTGATATATTCCCCCTAACCCCTCTGGGAAAATTACTAGGAGGTCTCACCGCGTTATGTGGTGTACTTGTCTTTGCATTCCCATCTGGTGTAATAGCTTCTGGATATGTCGAGGAATTGCAAAAGCGGAGACGAAATGTGAAGTGCAATGATAATAACCCTGCAAAAGAGGAAAATCATGAATTTTTCTGTATATATTGCGGAAGAAAAAATATTCTGACTGATGAATCCATGGTTGATGCAGATAAGGAAAGTTAATTCCTTATTCGCAATATTGTTAAAAAATTAGACCAGTTCATCAGCAATCGATTCTGCAATATATTCCAGGTCAAACTTGTAAAAGTGTGTAAATCCACAGTTTTCACACCTGACCGTAAAGACTCTGCATCCTATAGAAAGTTCATGAGGTCCTCTCTTACCGCAATTCCGGCATAATGCCTCTTCTGACAGGCTCCAGACCGGGTAACAGTCAGGCTTCATAAACTGGCCGGGTTTTGCAATGTCCTCATTTTTTGGTATAAATACCCTGGTGCCCCCACATGAGGAACAGACAACTTTTGCCTGGTACGGAACTGCCCTGATCGCCTGGTCAGTAATATTTTTGCATTGATAACAGTCTGTCCTGTACTTAGTTGCGATGAACCGCTCTTCCATGGAATATGATACTATGGAGAGGATAAATGACTTTCGGAAATTTTTGAAAAACAGATTTTAAAAATAGATTCGTGAGAAGTTGAAGAGTGGATTTAATAGTCACCCATACCGCCCATGTCACCCATGCCGCCCATTCCTCCAGGTCCTCCTGCTGGTGGTGCTGCAGATTTGGATGATGCGATAACATCGTCAATCCTCAGAATCATGACTGCAGCTTCAGCTGCAGATGCAATTGCCTGGGTCTTGACACGGAGCGGCTCGACAACGCCTGCTTTCAGCATGTCTACTGCTTTTCCTTCGAATACATCAAGTCCTACTGTCTTCTTTCCTTTCTCGTGTGCTGAGCGGAGCTCAACAAGCATGTCAATAGGGTCAAGGCCTGCGTTCTCTGCAAGGGTCCTTGGAATTATCTCGAGTGCTGTTGCAAATGCTTCAATAGCAAGCTGAGCCCTGCCACCAACACTTGCTGCATATTCACGGAGTCTGAGTGAGAGTTCTATTTCAGGTGCACCGCCGCCAGGGACGTATTTCTTGTCTTCAAGGACAACAGATACGACTGAGTATGCATCGTCAATTGCACGCTCCAGTTCATCAACAACGTGCTCGGTCCCGCCGCGGACAATAATTGAGACCGCTTTTGGGTTTTTACATTGCTCGACAAAGATCATCTCTTCGCCGGATACCTTGCGCTCTTCAACAAGTCCCGCATGGCCGAGTTCCTGTTTCGATATTGCGTCAATGCTTGAGACAAGGCTCGCACCTGTTGCACGAGCAAGCTTCTCCATATCACTTTTCTTGACTCTGCGGGTTGCAAAAACTCCGGCCTTTGCAAGGAAGTGTTGTGCGATGTCATCAATACCCTTCTGGCAGAAGAGAACATTTGCGCCACTTGCAACGATTTTGTCGACAATCGACTTTATCATGCGCTCTTCCTCGTCAAGAAATGCCTGGAGCTGGTCAGGGCTTGTGATATTAATCTCAGCATCGACTTCTGTCTTTTTGAACTCAACTGCTGCATTGAGGAGGAGGATCTTTGCATTCTTTACGATTTTTGGCATTGAAGGGTGCACACGTTCCTTATCGATGAGCATCCCCTCAATTATCTCAGAGTCTTCGATTGACCCTCCGACCTTCTTCTCTATCTTGATATTGTCAGTGTCGACGGTTCCGTCTTCATCTGCAACCATCATCACAGCTTTCACAACAAGGTCACAGAGTTTGTCCTTTGCGGCCTCTGCGCCTTTTCCTGTCATTGCAGTCTCGGCTATCTTCTTTAAAAGAACAGTGTCATTAGCTTTAACATCTATTGCTATATCTTTAAGAATTGCCTGTGCCTTCTCTGCTGCTTCCCTGTATCCCTGCGCGATTACTGTCGGGTGTACGTCCTGTTCAAGGAGGTCTTCAGAGCGCTTGAGGAGTTCACCTGCAATAACTACTGCAGTTGTGGTCCCGTCTCCGACTTCGTCATCCTGGGTCTTTGCGACCTCTACCATCATTTTTGCTGCAGGATGCTCGATATCCATTTCTTTCAGGATTGTAACACCATCATTTGTGATTACAACATCACCGAGGGTGTCAACGAGCATCTTGTCCATGCCTTTTGGTCCGAGGGTCGTTCTTACTGCACTTGCAACTGCTTTTGCTGCTGCAATGTTCATACTCTGTGCATCCCGCCCACGGGTTCTGGAACTTCCTTCTTTAAGGATTAATATTGGCTGTCCGCCGAGTTGTGTAGACATATGTATCACCGTTGTGCAGAAAGGGTGGTTAGTAGTTCTATATATAATAGCTACTCATCGACCATTGCTATCAATGCGTCTCCATCTTCAATCTCGTGGAGCTGCTCCTCCCAGACAACAAGGGTCTGGCCGATGCGCTTTCGGATCACCTCATCCGTAGTCACACACATGGCATGGGTTTTTGTAATTTTAGAAAGGTTTCCGATCAGAGTAGCGCGCTTTACTACCTTCTGTGATGTCCCATATGCAGTAAGTATGGCATGGTTTCTCCATGTAATAAGGACCTGAAATGGTGCCCGTCTTACTCTCTGGAGTTCTACGCCTATCTCACACAAAAATGCCATGGTTCCATTTGAAAGGGTCTCTTTTTCCCCGGGCCTTAGACGCGAAGAGTATCTAAGAAGGTCTATTGGCTCGATAACTTCCTGCTCAAAGATTTCCTCTAATCTTATGGCTATATCTACAGAAGTGCTCATTCCACTCTCATACTTGCTTATTGCCCTTCGGGAAACACCCAGCAGCTGGCCCAGATCTCCTAATGACAGGTTATGTGCTTCACGTGCTTCTCTTAGTGCATTCCCGCCGATATTGACATAAAGGCCGCCTGGAGACGCATAAATAAGAGGTGGAACGTTTTCAACAAAAAAGTCATGCAGTGTAGAGATGCTTACTGCGTAAATTCCATATCTTAGGTAAACTGTCCCACGTTCGAGGTCTCCGTCACGGGCCCTCTCACCAATGATGAGTGGCGAACCTTTCAGGGATATGGCGACCTGGTCCAGGTCGGCCGCCAGTTCATCACTTGCGCTATCGATGTGTGATACGACTTTTATGACAATTATTGTCGTACCCCTTCTTGCTATCATATCAAAACTTCTAGGTCTCATGCTGAACCTGTCTGAGACCTCAAAGTCTGCAATGAGCATTACGCTCGCGACTTTCTGGAGAAGCCGCTCCTGAGTCATCCTCGGTGAGGATTATCGGTGGCTGATGTTAATAAAATTAAGCATGCGTATTGGGATTGATGATACAGATTCTCCGGAAGGGATGTGCACAACGTATCTTGCATCAGTTCTGATTAAAAGATTAGAGAAACAAGGATTTCCAGTCAGGGAAGCAAGACTTGTCAGGTTGAATCCGAATGTCAGGGAGAAGACACGAGGAAATGCTGCGATAGCGATTCTGGTTGAAGGGGACCCGAATGAGGCATTTGAACTCACCTGCAGGTCTGTTGAAGAACTAGGAATGTTGAATGCACCTAATACGCACCCTGGCGTTGTTGTAACTGAAGAACAACTTCCGGTTGAATTTTATAGAAAAGCCCTTACTTCTTTCTGTACCATTGAGGAAGCTGTAAAAATCCTGGATTCGAACAAAGCAATTTTTAAAGGGTATAAACTTGGTCGTGGTCTAATCGGAGCAACTGCTGCTGTTGCAGCAGAAAATGATGACTGGACTTTCGAGCTTCTGACTTACCGCCTCGCTGGTTCTTTTGGCACAATACGGTCTGTTGACAAAAATTCACTATTTTCAGCTGAATTATTGACATTTCCCCATACATGGGACTCGGTTGATAGCGAAAATGATGTTGTTGTCTGTGTCCCTCACACACCTGACCCGGTCCTTTTTGGAATTCGCGGTGAAAGTCCTGAATGGATACAACTTGCAAGATCTGCAGTCAAGTCTGAACCTGTGGGAATTGAACAGATGTTTGTTACAAACCAGGGCACAGACGGACACATCCTTATTTACAAAGATGGAGGACTTATCGAAGGGCACTCTTACAGGTTTAATGGAACAGTTTCAGGCATGCCACAAACAGGTACAGGGGGGCATGTATCGGTAAGGATTGAAAGTGATCATCTATCCATCGTCTGCATGGCATATGAACCCACAAAAAAATTCCGTGATGTAATCAGGGCACTTATTCCAGGAGATTCAATAGTTGTCTTTGGAAGTTATAAGAACGGGAGCCTGAACCTTGAAAAAGTTTATGTTGCACAGCTTGCAGAAAATCTCAAAATACGTCCGCCTGTCTGTCAGAAGTGTTCAAAACGAATGAAAAGTGCTGGAATAAAGAAAGGATACAAGTGCCGGACCTGCCATGAAAAGACAATGGATTCTGAAAAAACAATTACTCCCCGCGAACTCACACCAGGCTGGTATGAAGTTCCTTCCATAGCCAGACGCCACCTTGCAAAACCACTTGCAAGGTTCCAGGAAGGTACTGCCATAGGAGTCCTGAAAAAAGAATGAATTGAAAAAGGCCATAATAGCATTCAACCAATTATACTAGAATGGAATGCGGTGAGGAAGTCAGACATATCAGGTTAAAGGCGGGAATGACCGTTGGTGAGCTTTTTTCTGAGTTTAAAGGGGCAGGGGCTTACAATGGAGGTGCCCTTGCAAGGGCTTGTGATATCCTCCAAACAATGTATATTGATAAAGAGGTCCTGAAGTTTTTCGGGTTTGCAGGGGCAATGGTTCCGGCAGGTATGCGCGCAATTGTTTCAGATATGATTGATAAAGGATTAATTGACATCCTCGTTTCAACCGGTGCAAACCTGACACATGATATAATTGAGGCACTCGGCTGCCACCATTACCATGGCAGTTCATGTGTTTCTGATGTCGATCTGAGGAAAGACGAAATAAACCGTATATATGATGTATTTCTCCCTAATGATGCATTCCTCGTATTCGAAACTTTTATGCAGGACCTCTTCTCGTCACTTTCAGACGATTCACCTTACAGCATCCTTCAGATTCTAAATGAGATAGGAAAACGGCTGCCAAACGGCATACTCGCGTCAGCTTCTAAAAAAAACATTCCCGTATTTTGTCCTGCGCTTTCAGACTCCATGATAGGCCTGCAGTACTGGCTCTATAAACAGGCTGGGAAACTGAAGATAGATGCCTTCACTGACATGAACGAGCTTCTTGACAGTTGTTTTAATGCAAAAAAAGCCGGTGTTTTTATTATAGGGGGCGGGGTTCCAAAAAACTTCATACTTCAAAGCATGCTCATGACACCTAACGGGTTTGATTATGCGGTTCAACTCACCGGAGATCGGCCTGACCTTGGTGGCCTGTCCGGTGCCACCCTGGATGAGGCCAGATCATGGGGTAAGGTTACACCTGAAGCAAAGGCGGTGACGGTCTATGCGGACGCTACAATTACATTACCGTTGCTTGTTGCGGCAGTGTATGAGAGGCTTGAGAAATGACCGGATTGATACTTGCTCTCGATGTCGTCACCCGTAAAAAGGCATTATCGATAAGCACATCATGTGCACCGTATATTGATGGAATAAAGTTAGGGTATCCATTGGTACTTAATACCGGAATGTCCATAGCTCGTGAGCTCGCAGATACAGGACTTCCCCTTATTGCGGATTTTAAAGTTGCAGATATCCCCTCAACAGACAAATTAATTTTGGAATCAGTCTTTTCTTCCGGGTTTTCAGCGATAATATGTCATGGATTCACAGGAGAAGACTCGCTTGAAGCCTGTGTCAGTACTGCACATGCATATGGTGGAGATTGTTATGTTGTAGCTGAAATGAGCCACCCCGGGGCCACCAGGTTTTTTCAGAAAGATACCACTGAATCTATAGCACATATGTCTGTTCAATATGATGCTGATGGAATAATCGCTCCTGCCACCAGGCCCCCGCATGTTGCAGCTTTGAGGGAGATAATAGGCAGTAAGAAGATATTATCACCCGGAATTGGAGCGCAGGGAGGAGATATAGTGTCCGTTGCACCTTTTGTCGATAGCATTATTGTCGGACGTGATATTTACGAAAATGCTGAACCGGGGGTACGTTCAGCATACTACAGGAATATCCTCAAATCTGCATGCAATGAACCCAAAAATTAACCCCTATCACTTCCTGACCTGATACTATGCAGTTGTCAAACGAGCAGAAAGCAATTCTCGAAAATTACCCGTCAATTGAAGATATTCCCTCAAATGAGCGCAAATACAAGTGTTTCACCTGCCATCTTATTGTCGATGAAAGTCCATGCCCGAAATGCGGGGAAGTTAACCTGAAAGTAATGTGCCCTCTGGACCATTGCCATTGTCACCATGAGATATCTGCAGGTATAGATTACTGCCCTCTTTGCAATGCAGCAGTCTGCCCGGACTGCGGTTCTCATGACGTTGTCCAGATAAGCAGGGTCACGGGTTATCTTCAGGACGTATCAGGCTGGAATGCAGGAAAACAGCAGGAACTGAAGGACCGGGTAAGGTATACCATTGTATGAGGTATTATCGGAAGGACAGTAGCCTCTTTATTCATGGCCGTTTCAGGGTTGCGTCAACAGTCCCTGGTTCCGGTTTAAGGGATTTCTCCTCTATAATTCTTGGGGCCGGGGTGGCATCAGAAGATGAACGGGAAGAAAAAGATCTTGCAATATTAGCCTCAAAAGAAGGGATTTTTCACGATTATGTTGGTTTTCTCTCTTTTCCTGGCCCAATCTGCATTTGTCAGATAGATACAGTTACTACTTTTATTAAAAATGGAAATTCCCGCCTGTCTATTATTGTTGCGATAAGGGAGTCCCTCGAAGATGCAGCTCTTTTGTCAGTTCTTACTAAAACCAGTTACTGCGCGGGGATAACTCTGGGAGAAGAACACCGAAGTGATATCATACCTGGTGATTTTATCGTTGCAATGGAAGGACAGGGCGATTTTAAAAGGTTTAATCCTGACATTGTCTGTGCTTCGATAAAGAAAGGGGTGGCAGAGATGTTAAAACCCCCTGAAAATGACTTATTCTTCATTTACAGCCGGCTTTCAGGAGGAGAATGGGTCAGATGGGACCGTGGTCACTGCAGGTTCTATCCCTGCCATTTCAAAGGACAGAGGTGCGATTACTGCTATTGCCCATATTACCCATGTAAGGATACTTCGCTTGGACAGTGGGTGGAGGGACATACAAAGAACCAGGTCTGGAACTGCAGTAACTGCACATTGCTTCATGAACCTCCTGTAGCAGAGTACCTTAAGAAAAATCCATGTGCAGGTCTGTCTGAACTAAAAAAAGTCAGGGGAAAAAGTTTTACTCTTCAATCCCCAGGGCAGTGAGTAGTTCCGCAACAGGGATTCCGTGGGCATCTGCAGCCTGTTTTATCGTCTCTCCTCTTGCTATTGCACAACCGATGCAACCCATTCCAAATGAGAACAGGACATCGCTGGACTCGGGTTTTTCCTGCAGAAGGTCATAAATCGTACTATCGCCGGTAATCGCCATACCTTAATATTAAAATTTTCATTACTTAAAGCTAGAGAAGTTATTCACTTTCACGGAGCCCGTGCAATGATAAGGTCTATAAGCAAAATAAAAATTAATATTGAAAGCGGAGATAGAAAATGACATTACAGGATACAGTTGAAAGAATCTCCAGGAAATTGGAAAGTAAAGGGATAACTTCAGATCCTCAGATAATTGAAGCCAAACTGAAAAGGTACATTAATGAGTTCAGTGTCCCGCTGACTGAAGCCGAAAGGAGTGTAATGAATGAATTTGCCCGCGATTATGGCATAGATAACGTTATTTCCGGGCCCTCTGAAACTAAAAAGATTACAGATTTGAAAGCAGGGGACTGGGCGACTATCGAAGGGAAGGTAGTGAGCCTTTCAGGTTCGAACCATCCATCAATAGCGCAGAGTGGAATTATTGCTGACGAGACAGGGCCGATTAAATTTGTTATATGGGTTAAAGGACCACAAAAAAGGGTAGAACTGGATAAATATTACTGCATCGAATCAGCAATTGTTGATGAATACAAAGGTGCATTAAGCCTGAAGATGCACAGCGGAACAACAATAGTTCCAGTAGAGAACGACATCTCTTATATCCCGTCCTTCACTCAGATCCAGGAACTTAAACCCGGAGTCCATTCTGTAAAAGTCAAACTCGTGCAGGAGTGGGAAGTAAATCATGACCGTATGCTCCAGACCGGTCTCATTGCAGATGAAAGCGGCCCGATTAAATTTGTAATATGGAAAGAGGCCGGTGCAGAGCCCCTGAAGCCTGATATTGTATACGGCATTTACTATGCAACAGTTGATGAATACAATGAGAGGCTCTCAATAAATATCTCGGGCTGCATGATAACGCCCCTCAATGAAGAATTTTCACCTATCACAAGCAGGGATACTACTGTTGAAGGAGTTATTGTCCAGGTCTCAACCGGCTCCGGACTTGTCAAGAGGTGCCCTGTAGAGGGGTGTAAGCGTGTACTTTCACGGCAGAATTACTGCCCTGTCCATGAATATCAACCCGATTTCGTTTATGATCTCAGAATTAAAGGCTGGCTGGATGATGGTATCAAGGCATATGACCTCCTCGTAAAACGTAAAGGAGTCGAGGCATTTACGGGTATCACACTCGATGCTGCAAAAGAAACCGCAGAAACGAGCCCACTTGGTATGGATGAGTTGTATTACCAGATAAAGGAGAAAATGCTTGGCCGATATGTCACATGTACAGGATTCCTGATTGAAGGGAGGATGGTCACAGAGCAATGTCATCCTATTTCATTGAAGACTGGTGACAAGGCACTTATGCTTGTCGAATTACAGGAGGGAAAAGAATGATGGAGAATGGGCGGTTCCAGCGCCAATATGTACGTGAACCGGCACGCAGGGTTTTTGCTGCTGAATTCCGCGATGCAGATCATCAGATGCGTGGGGATGAGAAGGATGAGAAAAGCCCGACATACGTACTTCTCCCTACCGGAGAACTTTGTAACCGCATATTTATCGTAGGTACACTAACCGAGAAACAGAAACAGGGTGAGCAGAATGTCATATACAGGGCCAGGATATCAGACCCTACCGGCACATTCTTTATAATGGCAGGCAGTTATCAGCCCGAAGCTATGGCACAGATAGCAAAGATTGAACCCCCGAACTTTGTTGCGGTTGTTGGAAAACCAAATGTCTATGAGAGGGACGATGGCCAGAAATTTGTCTCTGTAAGGGCCGAATCAGTCACTATTGTTGACAAGGAAACCCGCGATCTTTGGATTTTAGAGACTGCAAGAAGGACCCTTGACAGGATAAAAGGGAGCGGACAAAACCAGGATCTAGCGGCAAATCATTACAGAAGAGATCCGAAAACCTATAAGCAAATGGTACAGGAAGCCCTCATATCACTGTAGTGATGTTCCTCTCACCCATTCAACCATCTTTTTCAGTCCTGCTTCAAGAGCAATTTCAGGTTCCCATGACAGTAATCTATTAGCTTTTGTGATTACAGGGTTTCGCCTCAATGGGTCATCTTCTGGAAGTAGCTCAAACTTTAGTTCAGAGGAGGAACCTGTTAGCCGTCGTACCAGGTTTGCAAGTTCAAATATTGTTATCTCACTATTATTGCCGATGTTGATTACCTCGCCTGAAAGGCCATCTCGTGTTGCAAAAGTCAGAAGGCCACGTATCTGATCAGTAACATAACAGAAACTCCGGGTCTGTAAACCGTCTCCAAATATCGATATTGGTTCATTATTCAGTGACTGACTGACAAACCTGGGTATAACCCTCCCGTAAATTCCATCCATACGCATACGGGGCCCGTATGTGTTAAAGATACGGACAATGCGTGTATCTAGGCCAAATTGCCGGTGAAATGCTGTAACATAGGCTTCTCCGCATCGTTTCGCTTCATCATAACAGCCACGTGGCCCTATTGTGTTAACATTACCTCGATAGGTCTCAGGCGTGGGAACAGTAAAAGGGTCCCCATAAATTTCACTAGTCGAAGTAAAAAGAAATTTTGCGTCATTTTCTCTTGCGATTGTCAATGCATTTCTTACCCCTCTGGTATTAGCGTCCAGGATCTCTACCGGGTGGTGAGCAAATTCAAAAGGGGAGGCACGGCTTGCCATGTGAATAACAAGATCAAAAGGACCTTCAGGATTAAACGGATTGGAGACATCGTGTTCAATGAACTGGAAGAGGGGATTACCAGTAAGGTTTTTAATGGTAACAGGAAGGCCACTTGCAAAATTATCAACACAGGTCACCTGTGACCCGGTTCGGACGAGTGCATCGCACATCCATGAACCAAGAAAACCAGCTCCTCCTAATACCAGGGCGTGAGAGATTTGTATGTCAAACTTAGTTATATGGTCTGAAATTATCTGCAAGTCCTCTTCAAATGAATATTTCATGATACTCTCATCTCCTCTTTTTTCAAAAGTTCCTGCATAAAACAAAGGATATCATCATGGAACTCTTCACGCCCGAGGGTGAGTTCAATCCATGCCTTCATCCAGCCAGGTTTATCACCGATATCGTATCTTATACAGTTTGTCACAAGACCAAGTGGGTGGTCGAGCATCCGGATTGCATCGGTGAGCTGAATTTCCCCTCCATAACCGGGCCTGACCTTGTGAATGCAGTCAAAAATTTCTGAAGTAAAGATATAACGACCTATTGCTCCAAGGTTTGAAGGAGCAATTTCAGGTGCAGGTTTCTCAATTATTGAATTTATTACATATATATTGGGGGCTGCCAATTCACCATCAATTATGCCGTAATCCTTTAATTTGTAATCTGGAACTTCTTCGACTGCAACAACTGACTTTCCGTACTTTTTGAATACCTCATTCATCTGGGAAGTGCAGGTCTCGCATCCGATTGGTTCTATTGTGATAGTGTCACCAAGCAGGACTGCAAAAGGTTCATCGTCACAATGTTTTTCTGCAAGTAGGACTGCGTCTCCAAGCCCTTTCTGTTCGCGCTGTCGGATATAATGAATTTCTGGGATCTCCTCAAGAGCAAAAAATGCTTTTGCATAAGGTTCAGTGCCGTTTTGCCCTGACAAACGTTCTTCCAGCTCGTGGCATCTGTCGAAATGGTCCTCGATTGAGCGTTTATTGCGTCCCGTAATAATTATAATGTCATCAAAACCCGACTTAACCGCTTCTTCAACAACGTACTGGATGACGGGTTTGTCAACGACGGGCAGCATCTCTTTTGGCTGAGCTTTAGTTATCGGGAGAAAACGCGTCCCAAGTCCTGCTGCAGGGATGACGACTTTTCTGATTCCATTATTGGTACTCATCGTGTCACCAGCAGATCCCTTCAATGTCCTTACGTTTGAGGACCTTTCTTCCTTCAATTATTACTTTGGTCTTCATTTTTTCAAACTCGCTATTGAGGGAGCTGAATTCAGGCCATTCAGTCATAATTAAGCAGGCATCTGCATTATTGAGGGCTTCAGCTGCAGATTGTGCATACTCGATTTCAGGGAAGACTGCCCTTGTTGCGTCCATCGCAAGTGGGTCAAATGCAATTATTTCAGCAGATTCCTTTAACAGGAGCCTGATTATTACGAGTGCCCTTGACTCCCTGATATCGTCAGTATTATCTTTAAAAGCGAGTCCCAGGATACAAATACGTTTATTTTTCAGGTTACTCAGATGTTTCTTCAGGATTTCGATAAGTCGTTCTGGCTGCGCCTCATTAACTTTCATGACCGCGCTAAGAATATCAGGTTCATAACCGAGTGATTTTGCGAGTCTTATAAGAGCTGATACATCCTTTGGAAAACACGAGCCACCAAAACCTGCCCCCGCATTCAGGAATAGTGGTCCAATCCGGGAATCTAGTCCGACACCCTCCATTACTTCATATACATCAATTCCAAGTTTTTTGCAGATATTGCCGATTTCATTTGAGAATGAAATTTTTGTCGCAAGAAAGGCATTCGAGGTGTATTTTATCATCTCAGCTGCCACCAGACTTGTGTGGAGTATTGGAGCTTTCAAGTCGGCATATAGTTCCTTAATCTCGTTAAATGTACGCGCGTCATTTGTTCCAATAACAATCCGGTCAGGGTGAAAAAAATCATAAACAGCTCTTCCTTCCCTTAAAAATTCAGGGTTCATTCCAAATCTGATTGTACCCTCTGGTCTACCTGAATGAGCAATTACTTCAGGGGCAACAATATTTTCAGTAGTTCCAGGTGGGACAGTGCTTTTTACTATGATTGTGTGAGGCTTTTTAGAACCTTTCAGGGCTTTTCCAATTGATTGGGAGGCAGAAATAATGTAATTGAGGTTTGCACTTCCGTCCTCTGACTCTGGAGTCCCGACACAGATAAAAGTGATAAGTGAATCAGGTATTCCATTATAGTCGGAACGTGCAATCAACCTCTTACCTGTATGGCGGTTTAGTATATCGGATAAGCCCTCTTCATAAATTGGGGAGTCACGTTTGTTAATACGTGCAACTTTTGTCTCATCCAGTTCAACAATTTCAATATTATGGCCGAGTTCTGAAAGACAGGCCCCTGTAACGAGTCCAACATATCCGCCGCCGATTACTGAGACATTCATGTCAACAAGTACATTTGTTTATTTGTCACAATAAACTCTCTTTTCCGTTATTATGATATTGGAACAAAAACGATAGAGAAGTACACAAAATTGGAGGAAAGTGGAGGCTTTAGGGGCAATGGGTTTTTGGCAGGATAAAAAAATTTTACTCACAGGAGGAGCAGGATTTCTGGGTTCACACATTATAGCGCTTCTTTTGAAGAAAGGGGTTTTAATAGAAGATATAAAAATTCCACGTAGTAATGAGACTGACCTTCGGAAGTGGGAGAATTGTGTTGAGTCAGTCAAAGGGGTAGACCTTGTCATTCACCTGGCTGCAAAGGTGGGTGGTATAGGGTTTAACCAAAAGAATCCGGCTTCACTTTTTTATGATAACCTGATGATGGGGGTTCAGATATTGGAAGCGGCGAGGCAGGAAGGAGTACCTAAATGTGTGATGCTTGGGACTGTGTGTGCTTACCCAAAATTTACTAAAGTTCCATTTCATGAAGATGATATCTGGGATGGTTACCCTGAAGAGACAAATGCCCCATATGGTCTTGCAAAGAAGATGCTCCTAGTACAGTCACAGTCATACCGTGAACAATATGGATACAACTCAATATTTTTACTCCCTGTGAACCTCTATGGACCCCGGGATAATTTCAATCCTGAAAGTTCCCATGTAATACCCGCATTAATCAGGAAATTTATCGAAGCACGCGATGCAGGGAATAAAATAGTTTCAGTCTGGGGGACCGGGAATGCATCACGAGAGTTCCTTTTCAGTGAAGATGCTGCAACGGCAATAGTTCTCGCAACCGAACACTACAATAAATCCGATCCTGTAAACCTGGGGGCGGGAAAGGAAATTAAGATAAAGGACCTTGCAGAGATGATAAAAGCGAAAACCGGGTTTCAGGGAGATATCTTCTGGGATACTACGCGTCCTGACGGCCAGCCACGCCGCTCGCTTGACACTTCACGTGCCAAGCGGGAGTTTGGATTTGAAGCTCAGGTATCATTTGAAGCAGGGCTTGAGAAGACAATAGAGTGGTTTGAAAAGGCGAGAATTGAGGGTGTCATCAGGTGACTTAAACAACATAATAAGTCTCAACTGCAATATATTAATACTGATAAATGTCTGAAACGATAACAAAAGACCCTGTACCCACAATAATAATAGAACCTCCAAAACGCTGGGTGCCGGTGAACTGGAGAGAGATTTGGGAGTATCGCGAATTACTCTATTTCTTTGTCTGGCGTGACCTGAAAGTCCGGTATAAACAGACTGCCATAGGGGTCTCATGGGTTGTAATTAAACCATTTTTCTCAATGGTTGTTTTCACACTTTTTTTTGGAAACGTACTGAAAGTACCCTCAGATGGTGTCCCATATGCCCTATTTTCATTTGCAGGAATTCTTCCCTGGAACCTCTTTGCCGATGGACTGGGGCGATCTACAGGGAGTATGCTTGAAAATGCAGGGATTCTGACAAAGGTATATATCCCGCGGTTAATCCTGCCGATTGCGAGTGTAATATCTCCTGTTGTTGATTTTTTCGTTGCTCTTGTTATCTTCATACTGATAATGCCGCTCTTTCATTATGTTCCAACCGTGAACGTTGTTGCAGTACCGTTATTTATTGCGTTCACAGTTTTCACAGCTCTCTCTCTAGGGCTTTGGCTTGCGTCTTTTGCAGTTAAATATAGGGATATAATTCATGCGGTTCCATTTCTTATCCAGATAGGTTTTTTTGTCTCACCTGTAATTTACCCGGTTACAATACTGCCTCCTTCAATGAAATTCCTGTACAGCCTTAACCCGATGGCAGGAATTATTGACGGCTTCAGATGGGCATTTCTTGGGACTGCTGCTCCGGGCCCGTCTATATTCATCTCTCTTGGGGTTGTGATAGTGATGTTCATATCAGGGTTATTCTTCTTCAGGAGTGTTGAGCAGTACTTTGCAGATATCGTATGATATCCAAAACAAATGACTCTGATATACGAGATAGATTAAAACAGCGAAAAATGAGGTATGAGGATTCTCTCGCAAAAGAGAAAGAGAGAATTCTCTGTGCTCTTATTGCTCTTGGTGTTGAGAAAGTATTTCTATTCGGGTCATATGCAAGAGGTGAAAAAAACCCGCAAGACCTTGACTTTGTTGTTATCTGGGATAATCAATTGGACTATCTTTCTCGGACTGAAATGTTGTATAAAACTGTATGTCCGAAGGTAGCAGCAGATATGCTAGTATATTCACCTAATGAGTTTCAGGAAATAAAAAAAAGATCATTCATGAAAAATATCCTGAATGATGCCGTGATGCTGTATGAGAAAAGAAAGTAGTGACGAAGGTAGCAGGTGGCTTATGCAAGCTATTGCTGACAGAGATGGAGCAGAGATACTCTTTGAAGGAGGAAGTTTCCATCTTGCCTGTTTTATTGCCCAGCAGGTAGCAGAAAAGGCATTAAAAGCATTTTTGTACTCCAAAGGTGAGCAGATAGTGACAGGGCATTCTGTCGAAACACTTGCGGCATGGTGTAGTGAGTACAATCCGGAATTTGAGAGATTGAGAGAAGAGGTTGCCCCGCTGGACGGTTTGTACATTCCGACAAGGTATCCCAACGGTCTTCCTGACAGCATACCCGCGAGGGTATTTACTCGAAAATCGGCAATCGAGGCATTACGACTTACTGACCTTGTACTTGAAAAAGTGAGAAATTACCTTTAATTTTTATTATAGGGCATTATTTCAATATTTTATGTTTCTATTAATGACCGTATATACTACCATGCTTTTAAGGAGTAGTATGCCCCGGAATTTCCAGATCCGATAGATTTCACGTTTGATGTTGAGAATGAGTATAAAGCCTACGATAAATTCCTTCAGATCTTCTTCCCTGCCTTCAGCGAAAATCTCCACATCATAACCTTCACAATTCTTGACAATGCCCGTAATATGACACTTTCTGGCTATTTTGGTCACCCGATCCCGGTACCCCACACGCTGTACCTCACCGGATACTACGATGTTGAGATGATTCATGATAATTTACCTAGCGATTTTTCTCTTTATATTACTTGTCTTAATTATTACTTTCGTGTTCTGCATAGAAAAGAATTAATTATGGAACCGTGCAGATTATGCTGCAGTATTAAAATGACAGATAACTCTTCCAAGCAATATATTATCACTGTAACCGGGAAGGTTCAAAGGGTTGGATTTCGTGATAAAGTCGAGGATCTCGCGATTGAGCACGGGATAAAGGGTTATGTCCAAAATATTAAAACCCGTGAAGTAAGTATTGTAGCAGAAGGATTGGATTCAGACCTCAAAAATTTTTGTGCGGCCTTACAGAAATGTGAATTGCCAGTCATGGTTTCAACAATTAATATTGAAGAGCGACCGGTTTTGGGGACATATGAGGACTTTACAATCCTTCGTGGTGAACCAATAGAAGAACTCGCTGAACGGTTTGACACCGCTATCTTTTATCTCCACAGTATAGATACAAAGCAGGACCAGATGCTTGGTAAGCAGGACGTAATGATTGAATTACAAAAGGAAACACTCGGGTTACAAAAGCATACTATAGAACTTCAGGAACATACTATTGAACTTCAGGAACATACTATTGAACTTCAGGAAAATTCAGTTTCTATCCAGAATGAAACCTTAAATGAGATACGTGCAGTAAAATCTACGGTTTCAAATACTTTTATGCAGGAGTTGTCAGAGCTACGCACTGAAGTAAGGGATATGCGAAATGAACTAATCAAAGCTGGAGTAATTACGCCAGGTCATATTGGCACTGGATAAGCGGGTTTACTTTAGAATCTCTAAAACGGCAACACCTTATGGTTTGCCCATCACCTCTTGACCATATGAAATGGGAAGACCTATTTTATTCAAGAGGTTGATAATAAAGGGGGTATCAGTGAACCATGACCCCGAAAAATTCAGGAAACAGGGAAAAATTTCTTCAGGTCATCAAGTTGTTGCATATCAAGGATTGCCAAGCTGAGTTCATCAAGCATTATTTCATCGAGTGTGTCTATTCGATGG
>CAIYHQ010000019.1 GCA_903926075.1 uncultured Methanomicrobiales archaeon | reverse complement strand
TCCAATAATGTCTATTATCTGTATGATCGAATTTATCTGAAAAAAAATTGTCAATTGTATCATTTCTATATTCTGGATTGGTTATGGTGTCATACACCCTGCTAGCCAATTCCATAACTCCTAAAGAATGTTCAAATCGGGTATGTACTGCGGAAGGATAGAGAAGGTATGTGGTAGATAATTGACGAATATATCGAAGCCTTTGGAAGGGTTCAGAATCAAGAACCTTTCGTTCATCTGAATCAAGTTTGATAAAAGTATGGATAGGATCTCGTATTTCGTGAGTATTCTTTGGCATAGATCACATCTAATTACAATTTGTAAAAATAAATTGATTTGGATCTTTTCTGCCATTTGGGCAGGCTGGCAGAGTACTCATTTCACAATATCTTATATATCAACATTCATAGGAAATGAAACCTACGATGCAATAATTCTCCGTGTAATTCGCAAAGCCGGAATCCAAAATCTTGATGAATGGTGGAATACTTTGGCAAATCGGGAATCTCTTTTTAATCCTGACGATTATTGCTCTCGCCTTGAATTTGAGTGAAAAAATTTCTATTAAAATGGTAGCGTATAGTTTTTTAGTCACCTCCTTCCTGTACCTCACCTCAATCATCATCCAGTACGGCCCACTCTTCCATGGCCCTGCCGGAGTAGCCATTCCGGTTGGCCTCCCCCTCATTTTCATTATAAGTTACTGGTTCTACACACTTTACAGGAAAAATATGGATGGGTGCCAGGAAGAGTAAAAAATATTTTCTGGAAAAAAGGTGTCTCAACTATTATATTTGAAGCCCTGCTCAATCGTCCTTGTCACCCTAGTGTCAACTGCAATCTTTGCGATTATAATGGGATCCCTGAAAGTGGTCAATAAGTCAGCCCCTGATAGCGATTGTCAGCCGATCTTTCGGATTCTGAATATGTTAATGGGAACCCGTGTTTCACACTTTTTCTGCTTGAACCGGGTTAATGTTAGGCTTTAATTGAATCATCTCATTTATTCTGTTGGTTATACTCGCTATATCCAGTTCTTTAGTTACAGATAGGGCGGGTTGACAATCGTTCCAACGAATGATTCATCCAAAACTAATAAGGGCGGTAAAGAGGAACAGGATATCAGACATGAAAAGGAAAATTATCATCCATGGTTTGAGAGTCCATGATATGGGGTATCGACTGGCTCTTCTTCAGTATGCAAATGATAATCTCAGCACTTGAGCAGGCAAAAATTCCCGGATGACCTAACGATTTTTATTAGAAAAATTTCGTAAGGCTGATTTTTCTGAAGTTGTACAGGAATTTCCTCTTGAATTGCATTCAAAAGTTGAAGCATAAATGCCATGAATGGTGGGTGGACTAATTATTCCTCCTTGATGTTTCATCGTGGAAAAGAGTCTGAATTCGTCTAATTTATTGAAGAAATATGGTCTCACTCTTATTAGTTTTGACTCTGATTTTGATATTACCGAGATAGGGAAAAAAACTACACCCGAGATTTTACGGATCTGGAAATAATTCCCGGGAGTTAGTGCATCCATTAGTCCAGTCCAGGTAAATTTCTGTTACAATAATAATCCAACATTCATAGAAAATGAAGACAGTTATAATTGTCATTACAACTATATCCAATATATATGTTACAATCCGGGTCAACAACTATTGCCATATCTTTAGAGACAAAGGAGATGATAAGGAGACTTGGTGAGAAAGGTGAAACCTACGATGCGATTATTCGTCGTGTAATTCACAAAGCCGGAATGCAAACTCTTGACGAACGGTGGAATACAATTCTTGAAACCGATGAATTTCTGTCCCTGGAAAATCTCTGATGTTTGAAGTTATCGTATCGAAAACCTTTCAGAAACAGTTTTATTCCCTTTCCAATGATGAACAGAAACGTATTCGACTGGGACTGATAGTTCTTGAAGAAGACCCATTTAACACAAGATCTGGTGCAGATATAAAATCATTGCAGCAGACTGTACCAAAAAAATACCGTCTAAGGATTGGAGAGTTGAGAATTATTTATTCAATCAGAAATGGAAAGGTACTCATTATCGAGGTATTCAGAAGGGGACAGGGTTATTCCAGATAAACGGATGTTGATTCATTATTAGACCAAATGTTGCAAAAGTGAACCTTAAATATCATATAAAGGGAATAATCTCTCAATTCAAGGACAATGAAACGATAACTCATGAAAAGTCTGGTTTTCAAATAATGTTAAGGATTCTTTGAAAGCAAGATAATAATTATTTGAACTTATTTTGTGGATACAAAGTAAAAAACAGGATACATATTGATATCGTACAAAACATGATATATGATATTCTGACCATGAGCAATCTTATTGAACTTGTACAGGAACTTCCTCCTGAATTGCATTCAAAAGTTGCAGCATAAATGCCATGAATAGTGGGGGACTAATTGTTCCTTCTTGATGTTTCATCGTGGAAAAGAGTCTGTATTCGTTCAATTTACATTTCAAATAAATCAATGTGTATTATATATCTTATTAAATGTACATTCAACATACATGGTGTAGTGAACTATGAATATCAGTATCGGAACCCCATACGAAGCAGCTATAAAACGAATTATTGAAAAAGGGTACGCTGGAAACCAGACAGAAGTAATACGACAAGCTATACTTGCCTATGAGCGAATGATTGAGGAGGAAGAACTTGTGCTTGTCCACAGAGCAGTTATGTTGGAAGTAAGTGAGATTGAGGCAAAAACAATCCAATCCTACACTTTTGACGAGATAAAAAAGTCTATTAAAGACTGACTATCCAGAAATAATGGAACTTGTTTTTTCGGAATCTGCTAAAATTGAATTGGAAAATTTATCGTATGATTTAAAAAGAGTATTTCTTTTACATCTTGAAAAGATACAATACCGACCTCCCCGTAAACATTTGAAACATGGTATTCCATGTCATGTAGAAAAAGTAACTAAACAAGCGAGAATAATTTATGATATCCTGGAAGATCGTATTTACATATTGCACTGCTTCAATACTCATAAGGAGTACGAACAGTGGTACAATTCCTATAAATGATCTACTATTTGCTATAAAATTTTAATTAAACGTACATTCGGCAGCAAAAAAAATCATGTGTAATATTTTTCGAATGGTGGTCCAAATAGCGAGATAATCTGCATAGATTCATCTTTCAAGTTAAGGCGTCTGCAAACCGGTTTATCTTCTAATATTTCATAGATTTGTCTGATTCTTCTTAAGAGGAAAAAGACTCGCTTCATAGTTGGTCTTTTTGTTTGTTTATTTCCAGGATTTCTGATAGATTCATTATGCTCTTTGAGAATATTGCGAAACATCCACTCAGCTAAAGAATATACAAGGAGACAAAGTACCATAATCATCGATAAAGCAGCAATCCTGTCATTATTTTTAAGATAGACTTCAGAAACATGAAAACTGCTATCTTTAAGGAACCTAAATCCCCTCTCGACCGTGTTTTGCTCTTTATAGTACATCAACATCATATCCGGGTTCAGTGACTCGTCATTACTTGCAAGAATAAAACGACCTAACTGACTTTTCTCTTGCGAAATTCTCTCCTGATCCAAGATCAATTCGAATGAAAGATAAAATATTGGTTCAAGAGGTTCATTCAGTCTTGGACGGCCTCTGGTTCCAGTTTTCTTTTTATATTGCTGTAGAACTGAAAGATTATCATATCGATACCTGGGATTTTTATGAATCCAGCGGTCTAATGCCGCAATTGCATCTTTCTCGCATGCAAATCCCTTGTTGATGTGTTTATTCAATGCAATTCTATCTTTTTTCATTTTTTTATTCACGTTTTTGTCAAATTTCAGTTCTTTTCGTTTTTGTTGTTCAAAAGAATGAAACATAACCCACCGTTGTGATATTCCGCCATACGATGAGGATATTATGCAATGCTTATATCGCGAATCCTCACAGTCACTCCATTGGACATCTTGCGCTATATATTGGCGAGATTCAGTTATTGTCGCGGGTACGTGGCTAATCCAAAAGCAATGCCGTCCTAGCGTTTGAATGTTTTTCGCAGTATAAAATGCTGAATCAGCCATGTGATAGATCTTTTCGTCAGTAATAAAAGAATTACGAACTGCCTGGATCGAATTGAGAAGAGTCTTTTTATCCGAACTATTTCCTGAAAGGGGCTGCATAAATACAGGAATACCATGTTGATTTGTAACGAGTGAAATGAGAAATTGTTTCAGATCATTACGATGATCCTTTGAATGACCCCGCACAATACGGATCAGTCGGGTATTAAAATCTGAATCATAATCCCCTGTAACATTGATTGATGTAGTATCATGATGAAGCCGCTGTACTCCATATTTAATCGATTTAAAGGTTTTAAGTGAAAGTTCGGTGAACAAACGGGTCGGTCCATAAGTTGCTATAGCATCAAGTGTTTCACCAAATAAATACTCATTCAGATTATCAGGTTGAATCCCGCTTCCAAGGAGTCTCTCGGTTGCAATATCATCAAAATAATCTGGCATCAGATATAGGCGACGTTCAACGAAGCCAAGTCCATTCATTAATAAGGCCTTGACAACTGTTCCGTGACTTACTAGGTGTTTACGTTTCTTGGGGATTATTGAATCAATATAATCTCCAATTCCAAGAGTATCGAACATTCCGGCTACAATGCCAAGGTGTCCGATGGTGACATTCGAACCGTCCACAAATGACATAAATCCGAATATAGATATATTATATTCTCAGTTATATATGTTTGTACTAGAATAAATATCGACGAATAATAATTTGCTGCCGATTGTCAAATTTAAATGGGCCAGGAAGAATAAAAAATATTTTCTGAAAAGAAGGGTGTCTCAACTATGATTGGTGTCGCCCTGCTCAATCGTCCTTGTCACCCTCCTGTCGGCTGCAATCTTTGGGATGATAAGGGGCGGCGACCCAGGTAGTGGTCAATAAGTCAGCCCCTGGTTGCGATTGTCAGCCGATCTTTCGGATTCTGAATATGTTAATGGGGAATCCCGGGTTTCAAACTTTTTTTGATTGAACCGGGTGAGATGCGATGAGTGTGTGGCTCATGAATCTTTCAACAGTCTTTTAAGTGTGTTTTGGACTCTTGTATTAAGTGGTCGATTTCATTAATTGCTTTTTCTGCTTGTTCCGGGTTAATGTGCGGCTTCAGTTTATTTATCTCATTTATTCTGTCGGGTATATTCTCCGTATCTAGTTCTTTAGTTACATATAGGGCGGTTGACAATCGTTCCAATTCCACGACTCCTTTTTTTTCTAATTTTCCCCCTATATATTCAATGGAATCATTGTTCCATGAAATAATTTTTTTATTGCGATTTACTAAGTTCTTGCCTCTTTCAGTCACAGTTATCCGGGGGCCATAAGATTCATCAAAAATTTCGATTGCTATTAATTCATTTTCTCTCATATCGATTAATTCATCATGTAAGTCAAATGAATATGGGCCATGTTTATATAATATAAAATTGAAGTCCACAGGAACACTTGTAAGTTGTTGGAGTATATATGATGCTTTTTGAACATGTGTCTCACCACACCAACTGCTATGATTCCTTAATGATTCGATTAGTTGTATTAATGTCACATGATTTTTAATTCGATTCATTATTCCTCACCACCTCTAATAATATCCTCTTTATTAAATTTCAACCAGTTTTTCACTTCACTGAAGATTGTAGGGTCCACAAATATATATCCTATGTTCGCGGGGGGAATGTGTTGAAGAGTATGGGATAACGATAATGACGATACAACTTTATTGGTATCGTTCCTTAATACAGAAAAATCATAATCCATTTTTTTAGGCGATTCGATATCAATTTTAATACTTTCATCTCCGAATTTTTCTTTCATTCTTTCATATATCACATATATTGCGTTAGAATTGATTTTATCATCATTGTGATCTTTTTCATATATCCTTTTAAAATGATTTCTATGAATTATTCGTTTGGCATAAGTGTGACTCTTATTTTTTGGATCGATACATGCCACATGCATAGCTGAAAATATTTCGTTATCTGTTAATTCTAAAAATTCATTAACCTTAATTGAGAAAACACCATCAATTAACCAGTTTTTTAAAAAATCCCTTAAATGAATATCATATATTCTACGCACTCGATGAAAATATACTTGTGAAAACATAAAATATCGAGCTAATATTAAAGCTTCAGCAGACTGTATTCCTCCTTTTTCGATACCCAATGTAGTTTCTTTTGAATGTTCTTTATTGGGCTCAGCTGGTGGTGGAAGTATCCGAATGGAATCGATTAAACGATAATGATCAAATTTACCATACGCTACCCCCAGATGGTGCGAATCTCTTAGTAAATAATCCATTCTATCCACACCAAATGATCCGTTGGTTAGTATTTCCGATAAAATCGCTTCCCAATCTGATAATGGTGATTTAGCAAATTCTTGCGGTCCAATAGCGATTTTTGCTATATCAATTGGTTTGAGCGGAATTGCAAGTTCTTCCCAAATTTCTTTCATTTGTTCGCTAAAGATCAATTGATTAGTGATTTTTTCATGGTTCCATCCATTAGGTAACAATTCTTTTTCTGCACCATGTGAAAATGGCAAGTGACCTAAATCATGACATAATGCAGCCATTCTGATAATTCTTCTCCAATAATGTCTATTATCTGTATGATCGAATTTATCTGAAAAAAAATTGTCAATTGTATCATTTCTATATTCTGGATTGGTTATGGTGTCATACACCCTGCTAGCCAATTCCATAACTCCTAAAGAATGTTCAAATCGGG
>CAIYHQ010000018.1 GCA_903926075.1 uncultured Methanomicrobiales archaeon | reverse complement strand
AGAAATTCCATCCCTAAGTAATACGAATTACCAAACAATTCATATTTTTTCGTTTTTTTGAATTTCGGTACCTTTATATACTTCTAGAAAAAATTGTTCATGCCCTCTAAATTAGGCAGAATTGACCTTAAAATTAAGAATAGGCTTGATTCTATTCTTTTCTACCCTGAGATCTACGCGCTCGCGAAAGAGACCGGTTTTCTTCAGCGATTACGGAAAGTTCATCCGGTTTATCTTCTCTTCGTAGTAATGTTTACATCCACGAGTCATACAAGATTGACGGTAAGTGAATTATGGCGAAGATATCAGCTTCTTGTAGATTCTACGATTTCTTATCAGAGTTTTTTTAACCGGATTGATAGCCGTTTTTGCACTTTTGTTCGCACTGTGCTGTTTAATTCAATTGAAAAAGTATCTGAAACCGCGTTACCTGAAGTTAAAGCAAAATATCAGCGATTCCAATCAATTTTTATCAAGGACAACACAATCATCAGGCTTCACGAAAAACTTGCAAAGAAATACCCCGCGACACGGTCGAGAAGAGTAACAGCCGGGTTAAAAGTTAGCGTTCTTTTCAACGCAATCAGATTGACTCCGACAAGTATCTCATTCGTGAGTGAAAAAACGCATGACATAAAAACATTAAAAATTGGGCCATGGATTCGTAATTCATTGATTATTATGGATCTTGGTTTTTATCGACACTGGACGTTTGCAAAAATTATTGAAAACAAAGGATTTTTTATTAGTCGGCTGAAAAAGAATGCAAAACCCCGAATTGAAAAGATTCTAACACCTTGTCCGGATTTTTTTTTACAATCAGTTAAGGGATTATCATGGAATGAAATACTTGAAAAATACCCATATGATCAGTTTGAAGCAGTCATTTCATTTCCATTTAAACGGCATAAAAATAATGGAAAACATAAACAGGACATACTAAAAGTCCGCTGTGTTGCTAGGTATAACCGAGAGTTACAAACTTGGCATTCATATATTACAAATCTGCAGAAAAATGAATTCTCAGTAGATGAAATCTATGAATTATATCGGTTTCGTTAGGAAATTGAGATGATTTTTAAAGAGTTAAAGTCAGAGTTTGATCTAGGAAAAATCTCAACAAAAAAAAAGAAGGTAATCGAATCACAAATCTACTGTTGTATACTAAAACTTGTTTTGAGTAGGCAATTATTCCTCATTCTTCAAATTAATAGTGCTGAAAAATCTGAACAACTTTATAGTCCGTTGCTCTGGATACGAGTCTTTCAGGAAAATTCTTACAAAATACTTGATCTGATACGACATGAATTGAAAGGAAATGGATTTCTTGATCAATTGTGGGGAGAATTATGTCATCAATTGACGGTTCTTGCAAAACGATATAAAATGGGACCCTCACTTCACCAGGTAATATTCACACTATAAATAATAGAAGTGAACAGTTTCGTCATCAATTGATTGAGCCTGGGATATAGAAAAAAATGAGGATATTTACATTATTTCTCTTATTCTAATGTGTGAATTCAAAGGAGAATTAACCTTAAACTGAGATACATGGGGAGACTCATATATGTATGATTGTGATCATAAATTAAATGATTTCTAAATTAAATGACGCTATAAGTGGTGTGCATTAAACCCCTTGATTACCATATTGTTAGAAAAGCCCGTTAATTGTTACGGAAAACCGCTATTTGTTCCATACTCAACGAGGGGAATTTCTAGAGAACTTTATCCCCACTTTCAATGTAACATTGATCCTGATTATTCTTCACTTCTTCATTCGTTGTTTAAATCGAATATCATTACCTCCCTGGTATGGGTTGGTATGATCAATCATATCCGATAATATCTGTTATTTACAATTTGTATCAAACCGCCATTTCCCATCTGGCACTGTTATCTCGAATCGTGCTCCTTTCCCTGGCTCACCAGTCTCTCGAATAGTTATACCGGTGATATCAAGAATTTCCCGAGAAAGTGCTAACCCAAATCCTGTATTTTTTCCAAAACCAAGCTCGAATATTTTTTCCTTTTCATCATTAGGAATTCCTTCTCCGTCATCCTCAACAACAATTATCAAATCCTCATCAAGTTTTTTTACATAGAACCGAATAATGGCTATATTCCCACTATACTTAACTGCATTATCGATAAGGTTATAGAAGACTTTGTTAATCAACGGGTCTGAGAAAACTAATACACCAATCGGTAGATCGTTTTTCACAATATCTGCTTCAAGTGGTGGATCCTTGACTACAGATTCGACAATCAAGTGACAATCTTGCCATCCTGGGGTATAAATTCCGACCCTCTCATATTCACGGGTGAATCGGATCAACGCAGAGATTCGCTCTGCAGTAGTTATAACCTTCTGGATATACTCGTTAATTGAAGGATCATGTTGCTTTTTTTGGAGTATTTTTAGGTATCCCCCCTGTATCAATAGCTGGTTGTTAATGTCATGCCGCGTAATTCCCGAGAGTAGGTTAAGTTTACGGTTCGCCATGCGGACTGCATTTTCAGCTTGCTTGCGTTCTGTGATATCGTCAATTGCTGCAAATATACCGACTACATGCTTATCATGCATATGTGGGACCAACCTTACATTAAGGACACGCTCGCGTCCTTCCTTATCCCGTGTGGGATTTTCAAACATTACTTCACGTCCATCAAGGACTTGTTGGTAATAGGGCAAAATTTGTGATAATACATCTTCGGGTAACAGATCTTTGAGGCTTTTTCCTATCAGATCTTCGTCGGATAATTCATACCACTCCCTTTGTGCTTTATTAATAAGGACAAATCGAAGATCCGTATCCATATAAGAAATAAAGGTCGGAACTCCATTCATAACCTGAAGCAGTTTTTCTTCACTTTCATGGAGAGCATCCATCATCCGCATACCCTCTATTTCTGCGGCAGCTTTCACTGCGATAATCTCTATGATTTCCCGTATTCCGATAGTTGTTGTAACAGGATGACGGAATAATGCGCAGAGAATCCCCATTACTTTACATTTGGAGTTCCAGAGGGGTGTGCCAAGGTAACCCCTGATATTAAGCTCAACGAGATCCGGGCTCTCCGGGAAAAGTGAAATGACATTATCGGGATATAGACAGAACCCCTTTTCTGAAACATCATCGCAAGGGGTCCCTTTTAGAGTATAAGAATAATTCTGGACCTCCTTTCCATCAAGGATCATTGACAGAACCTGGACTGTCTGCCCATCCGGTTGTATCTCACCCACCATGACACATTCGGCTCCCAGCCATGAACTAATGTTTTCTGTAATCTGCCAGAGCGAATTAATCCCTGTTGTACCAACCATGCTCTTAACCATGGTCTGGAATGCAACCTCAGTATTCCTCCGTTTGTCCTCAATTGAGATAGCTTTTGCAAGTAAAGAGAGGAATTCAAGGTCATGAGTCGTGGGGTTATAGGTATGTTGGTACACTACACAGAGGGATCCAAAATCTCTATCCTTGATTTCAACAGGAATACCTACATACGTCTGTAAATGATACCGTCGAACATTTGGATCTGAGCTAGCATAGGGGGACTCAAGGAGATTTGTAATAATCGTGGGTAAATTGCTGCCTTTACGGATTACTTCATTGCAAATGTATCCTTCCGGTGGATTGCAAGGGTTAAAATCAGGAGGTGTATTCCACATTCCTAACGAACAGATCATTCCTCCTTCAATCCGGTTATAGAGGGCACAAGTCGCCTTCAACATCTTTCCTGCAAGTTCTGTCAGAATATTAATATTTTCCAATGGATCAAGATGAAATTTTAAAAATGCATTATTAACTTCAGATAACCGCTCTTCCTCCAGTTTGCGCTGTGTGATATTTCGAAAATATCCCATTAGCCCATTGATATTGCCATCATTATCATATTTTGGGAGATATGCTCCTTCAAAATATTCTGGTTCTCCATGCCTTGAGAGGAGGAATGTCTCATATGGTATAGCCCTTCCTGTTTCGAGAACCTGTCGTTTAATTGAAGTCAGTTTATGGGCATCTTCTTTGGACAGGAAATCATAATCAGTCTTCCCAATCATATCAATTAATGTAAGGTCCAGTTGTGGGTTTATAACCCAGGTGTAGACCAAATCACGATCCTGAATGAAGATATGATCAGGAGAATTCTCGGCAATGAGCCGGAATTTCTCCTCACTCTCCCGGAGTGCCTCCTCAGCTCGTTTCCGGTCGGTAATGTCCCTTGCTATTGAGAGGATTAATTTTTTTCCCCGAATTGTAATAATATGTGCATTGATCTCAACAGGAATAATAAACCCGCCTTTTTTGATATGTCCCGTCTCAAAAACCGCATGACTTTTTTCTCGGAGTTGCTGCCAGATTTGTTCTTCTGGTGGGTTGCGATAGTCGGTAGAGATATCTGTGGGGCTTTTATCCATTAACTCCTCTTTAGTATACTGGAGCATCCTACACACAGTCTCGTTAACGTCAATATATTTACCAGGTGCATAATTTTCATCAATTTCGTGTAGGTGCATACCATCACTTGCAGAATTGAAAATTTCCCGGAATTTCTCTTCGCTCTCCTTTAATGCATCCTCCATCTGTTTGCGTTGGGTGATGTCAATTACCATAATGTTATAGCCCAATTCAATTTCCCTTCCTGGCAGATTGAATGCCATAATCATCTGTGCCCAGAATGGAGAGTTCCCCTGCCGTTTCAGCCTTAATTCAAACGATTGCTGATCTTTATTTTTAGTAAGTTTTTTAAATTGGAAGTAAAACTTATCCTGGTCATCTTGAAAAATGAGTTTAGTGAGAGGCAAATTGATTAGAGTGCTTCGGTCTACACTGAGTAGTTTAGCTACAGTGAGATTGGCAGTTACAATCCACCCCTTATCATTTATCGTAAGGTACCCTACCGGTGCCATGTCATAAAGGTCAAAATACCGATCTAGGGATATTTCTAGTTCCTGCTGAGTTCTAATCAAATTTTCGTTCTGTATCTCGAGTTCTATATGATGTAGACGTAAATTTTCTTCCATACGCTTGTGTTCGGTAATATCTTCGAAAATTGTAGCAAAGCTGCCTTTATAAGGGCTATATGCGGAAATTGAAAAATGTTTTTCTAAAGGAGGAAAATAAGTTTCAAAAACTGCTGGCTTACCAGTTAGAGCTACCTGTGCATAGATTTCGAGGTAAGGTGATTCATTTACTCTATAGGCTTCCCTGCTTGTTTTCCCGATGACATCATCTCTTGTAACGCCCAGTTGTTTTTCGAAGGCAGAATTTGTTTCAATGATTTTATAATCCACAGGAATACCCTGTTCATTATATAAAATCTCATGAAGTGCTGCACCTTCAACCATATGCATATAGAGAGAAAAAAATTTCTCCTTACTTCTCTCCAAAGCATCCTGCGATGTCTTGATTTCTTCAATCTGGTGCCTTAACTCCTCTTCAGCTTTAGCAATCTTTTCATAGGATTCATTGAGTTCCTTGTTTTTCTTTAAAAGTTCTTCAGTACTTTTCACTAGCGCTGCTTCTGCCCTTTTCCGAGAGACTGCCTGTCTGATTTTCAACATCAGTTCAGCAAACTGTGAGTTAAGTTCACCGCCTTTCTGGAGATAGAAATCCGCCCCGTTATTGATCGCCTGGATAACGACTTCTTCTCTGCCTTTGCCGGTGAACAGGATAAATGGAATTTGTCCGAATCGTGCCCGCACTTCAACAAGGAATTGGATCCCATCCATACCAGCCATCTGGTAATCGGAAACGATAGTATCGAACTTTTCCTTTTTGAGGAGATATAATGCTGCAGAACCCGAATCAATAGTTGTAACAGAAAATTCACCCAATTCTTCAAGAAACATCTTCCCTATTTCTAGGAGACCCGTTTCATCGTCAACATAGAGGACTCGGATAGCTGCTTCCATCATATTGCTATATATACCTACTTATACATACTGTTTTGCATTAAAAGCTTGTTCAATCAGGTATCACTATAATTAGACAACCTTATTCATTCATTGACTTAATTCCTCATGCGAACGGGACAATCATACTTACGGTTGAGGTATTACATTGTTATCACAGAGAACGCACCATAAGCTATGATAAAGAACAAACAATAAGAAACATCTGTTACACCTACTTTATGCACTGCAATAATAACCTTATAAATGTCACGCAAATTGGTTATTTATTCTTCACTATTGTTTGAGGGATTGCAGACTATACCAACATGAGAAGTGATCGCATCCCATTAGTTGCCATGGTTGCCTACATTGCACTATCAATGAATAAGGACTGATTCCCCATTGAGAGAGTAACGCAGAAATGGTGATGATATGAGACTCAGGTTCAATGCGTTTGAGCTCACAAAAGGTAAGAAATGGATCGTGATAAACATATTGACCCTGATAACAACCCTTCACCAGGTGACCCGGCAACATTGTATGAGAAGATTAGAGCAGCCCAGGTAACAGCAGGTGAATTAAATTTGTATGAAAAGAACCAACCTCTTTTAAATTGCTCCAATTGTGACAATGGTGTTTTCATTCAATATACCCTAACTTGAGTGAAAATTGTAAACTATATACTATCAGAGTATATGGCATTAAATTATGCCTTAAATGCGAAATCACAGTCATATTGCCCAACGGCGGCATGGCGACGCTGACCCTATCCTATTGGAAGTGCAAAGACTGCATCCAAGGGATATATGACATCCAATTTAGAATAAACCGATATTTGCCATATAACATCTGATATTGTAACCTGCTTGTATAGTGTATAAAAATTGGAAGTAGTGTACAATATCTATTCATTGTATTAATTCACATCTAAAACTCGGTATTGCATTCTTTACAATGGTATTGCGGGTTACCCATTTCAACACAACACCCTCCTAAAATCAATTTGTCAATGTTTCAATTTCTTCTCCAAGTTTCATCATAACCCGAAGACCTAGACCAAGTTGTGTTAGTGCATTTTGGGAAAGACTTTGTTCAAGCTTTAACTCGGGTATTTTGGGAATAAGTTAAGTTAAGGATTAATATTTAATAGAATGAATATTTGAGCATGGAATTTATTTACTTCTAAATATACTTTAATTATGAATGGACAACTCTTTGTTTATGAAGAGAAAGCAAGTCGCATTGAACTCATCATCAGGATCTTCTACTCAATTGCGATAGGTATTGTGATGTGGGTTTATGGACTCATTGCCAGTATATGCATGTTTTTCCAATGGTTTGTCATTCTCTTTTTAGGAAGAAGAAACAAATCGCTTTCAAATTTCATCAAGGGATACCTTGAGTACCACGTCCATGTGTTATCTTATATATCTTGGATGACTGATATCAGGCCAGGTATTATGCCAAAAACAGTTAAGATCCTTGAAGAAGAGTGAAGGAAAGAATGAGCACATTTACCACACAGAGGGATAGAATCATCACTCAATCGTATCTTATCAGGTTGTTCTGATTTTTCTTCCGTTTTAATCAATATTTGCACACACTCTTTTTTTTTTCATTCCACCCTCTTTGCTTCTTCTTCCAGGGGTTCAAGCAACAGGATTCTTACCTTTTTCCCTGCCCACGCCTTAGGAACATAAATGACTCCTGCGTTGGTTTGTGACTTCACTTCTTTATCAAGTGTTTGATAACATTGTGCTTTAATCTCCATCATCATAATTCCTAGAATATTACTATACATAGTATTTATACTATATAGTATATCTAGTTTTTATCTATTAAATT
>CAIYHQ010000017.1 GCA_903926075.1 uncultured Methanomicrobiales archaeon | reverse complement strand
GGGCGAGTTTGGCAAAAAGTATATCATGGTCGTCTCCTTTTTTCAGATAAAAGTCAACACCATTATTTATTGCATCTATAACGATACTCTCCTCACTTTTCCCTGTAAAAAGAATGAAGGGTATTGTTGAAAACATTCTGACCTGTCTGAGCAGTTCAATACCATCCGTACCAGGCATGAAATAATCAGATACTATGACATCATACGAGGTATGATTCAGTTTTTCAAGAGCTTCTTCTGCAGATATTGCTGTCTCTATGATGAAATCCTCATACTCGACAAGGGTGTCTCGTATTGCTTCAAGAAATGATGCTTCGTCGTCTATCAGAAGAATTTTAACCAGATACATATATAATCAGCCTAAATAATTTTCTGAACAGGGTTGTGATTTTTTGATGAACAGATCTGGTTCAATAAATTAGTAAATGACAATTACCAGCCACTTTCTTCATTTATTAAACATGCTGAGACTTCACATAATATAAATGACGACATATGTCACAAAGGTGCATATGCATAATAGTTAACATTAGTATTCACTCCTGAACTATAAATTCGTTATGTAATTCGAGATATTCTTTGACAAGACTCTCACTCATTCCCAATAAGCGAGCGATTTCTAGTGGTTTCATAGTTTTAGCCAACATTTGAACCTTTTTAAATGATTTAATATATCTATCACAAGCTTCTTCAGTATGAGAAGTCCTCCTGGCAATATCAGGAGTAGGCACGTTTTGAAGATAGAGGGAGATAATAATCCTTTTGTGAGTCAGCGTCCTTCCTAAATCATGGATAGTTCCTCGATATGGGAGAACCTCCCCGGTTTCATTTTGATATTCACGAATTTCCTTACTGATCACTCCTGCACTTATCCCAGTAATTATCGCTACATCACCTTGCGATAGGACTCCGCCCTGATTGTATGCTTCTTTAAGGATCCGAACGATTCTGGTTCTTCTAATTTCTTTTGGGGAGTACCCATTTTCCCGAAGTTTATGATCCTCATCATGAACAACAGATAAGATTACAGGGACAATTCTCGTATTACTAAGTGTTTTAGCGGGTCCTGGTTTCTCATCGATCGCAACTGCGAACCACATAATCTGTCCTACACTCAATGTCCAGGGATCATGGTGATACTTGTCATAAATGTTCATTAAGTCATGAACTAACATATCCTGGACCCGTTCTCCACCTAAAAACTTGTATTCTGCTTGAATCAAGGTTTTAATAGCAGAGCCAACGCTTTTTCCAGAACCTGAAGATATCATATGGGTTTCCCCCCTTTTCCAGGTTCATTGCATGGAATCTTGTCAGGAGGCTCTCCAAGTATCTGGAGCAACCTTTCATGTGCAATATCCATGTATTGATTGAATAGGTCCAGATATTCAGCTACAACTTTCTCAGACTGTGATGTTAGTTCCCTGATCTGCACTGAATTGTATCCTTTTTGAGAGAGAAGAATCACTTTTGAAAATCCGAGAATATACCTTTTTATTGCGTCACCAGTATGGTGAGTTCTTTGTTCAATTTCGGTGTATTCATATCCTTTGAGATATAACTCAATAATTTTCGCTTTATGCGATAGTGTTGGGCCGATATCCTGTAATGAACCACGGGTTGGGATCATGATCCCCTTATCCCTAAGTTCTTTCATATCACGTTGAATTGTCCGTGTACTGGTAGTAAGCAGATGAGCTAAATCCTGTTGGATAAGTAATCCATTCTGTTCGTATGCCTCGTTAGATAGTCGAATCAATTTATGTTGGCGCAATCCCTGAATACCATCGGTAGATAGAACATGGGCATCTTCCGGAGTAGAAACTGTAAGTTTAACAGGAACCAATTTTAGGTCTTTCAAAGATTTCCCGGGGGGTTCATCCTTATGGACTGCATGGTATATGATCTGGGTATCAGATCTCAAATTACCATAATTTTCTTCGATAAATTCATTCATCAAATGAACAAGAGAACGGCAAATCGCTTTTGAAAAACAATACTCTTCCTCAAGTTGATGAAATAATTGCTGTTCGTTGGTCTT
>CAIYHQ010000016.1 GCA_903926075.1 uncultured Methanomicrobiales archaeon | reverse complement strand
CGGAATTTATGGAGGAACCGGGACATTTGACCAGCGTCTTGTTGTATCACTATCAGAGGACGAGTACGCACCCGGAAGCGCCCAGACTATTCAATTTTATGTTAACGGGGTAAAAGGTAGTCCTGATGCAACATTCTCACCCGGGCTTACACAGAAAAATGACCTGACTTTTACAAATGTCGGACCTATAACACCCGTAACAACGACACGTACAAAGCCGGTTACAACAACTCCCACCACCTGGATACCGACCTGGACATGGACTCCGACGTCGACAATCACGGGAGCCGGAGTTGGATACTTCAAAATTCAATCGAATCCTACGGGAGCGGACGTAACATTTGATGGTGAGTATAAAGGACAGACACCTGTCACGATTCCAGTATATTCAACGTCAACCCCTCTGCATACTTTGAAACTTTCAAAATATGGTTATTCAGATTATTACAAGGATATAAAAGAGAACCCCGCATCCGGTAAGACAATCACATATACAATAGCCTTAACAAAAATTCCATACCCGACAAAGACTGTTGTCACTCCGACTTTCAATCCAGGAATCGGATATTATAGTATTATTACAGCTCCTGTAGGTGGCGAAATAACATTTGACGGAGTGTATGTAGGCACTGCACCCGTGACAGTACCCGTATATTCTACTGCTGACCCATGGCACTCGCTACGTATAAGGATGTACGGTTATTATGACTACAATAAAGATATAACCGGGAACCCTGCATCTGGTAAGACAATAACATACCGGATAAACCTTGTTAAAAATCCGTATGCCACACCTTCTCCGACAATCCCCCCTCTGATGCAGAGTAACCCCTCCCTTCCTCATGCATTTTATGGAAAAGTCAAATTTATTGACGAGAATGCACCCGTAGGTGTTCTTGTTGAAGTGCAGGGTGCAGGTGTTTATAAAAGTGATGGAAACCCAGTCACCATCTCTACTGCAGGTCAGTATGGAGAAGCAGGGACTTTTGGCAGCAAACTCTATGTCCAGGGTGATATACAGGAAAATACTCCTCTCACTTTCCTTGTGTCCGGGCAGAAAGCAACTCTTTACGATGTAAAGTCTGGAAAAACAATGGACACATATCCATTCCATGCCGGTGACACATCCAATGTCGACCTGTCACTCAATGTAATTCCGCCGACAAAAAGGCAGCCGACAATAATACCTGACGGCGGAGGAGGAGGAGGTGGTGGTGGCTCCGGAGGGAGCTTTTTTCAACCTGACTTAACCACGCCTGTAACCGAAACGGCCACCGTTTCAACCCCTGCTCCAACAAGTGCAGAAGGGTCAGGACAGGGTTCAGGTTCTTCCGGCAATAGCGGAGGTGCAGTCCAGCCCATAACAAAATCAATGTTGCCTACAGATGCCAATGGTACAATCACTCAACCTTTCTCGATTGTTTCTGACGATGGTGTAGCAACTTTTGTACTAAGTCCTGGTATTAAGGCCCTGGATTCGCAGAACAATCCACTGACAGATCTAAAACTTATACGGCTTCCGGGAAATTATTCCCCTAACGTTCCTGACGGTGCAGGTTATCTTTTCTTAGGGTATGCTTATGCCCTTACTCCCGATGGGGCAACCTTTTCACCACCTGCAAGCCTGAGATTCACAATTCCACAGGACAGGTGGGACAGCCTGCAACAGAACGACCTTCTCGTGAAGACGAGTTCTTTGGGTAGTGGAACATGGGAAGATGTGCCATCAACCGTTGATGCAGCATCAAGGACCGTCACTGCAAGTGTTTCCCATTTCAGCATCTTTGGACTGTTTCAAAAAACAGGAAACCAGACACAGGTCCCTCTAACACCTGTCGTGACCACTCTCGCAACACCAGTTCCAAAAAACCCATCCCAGTTCCCATGGCTCCTCCTTCTTCCTGTAATAATTGGTGTGCCTGTTATTGCATTCCTTGTCTACTTCATGATTATAAACAAAAAAATGCGATCCCAAAAATCAGGTGAAGTGAACCTTGAAAAAGAAAAACCAGATGAAGAGAATTTACCGGATCTGGATGAATTAGACCTTGGGGATGATGATCTTGAGATTTAAAATTAATTTTCCCATATTTCTCCTGCTTATCTTGTTTTTTGCGACTTTTGTTCAGATTGCCGGTGCTGACAGCTGCTCTACCTGTAGCGGGAGTCAGGTGACTTTGACTGCAACAACATTGCCCACTGCTTTCACACGCATTCCGACCCAGAATTTTATGGGATATTATCAGCGTATCTACAAAATCGGGTTAACACCTACGCCAACTGTGACTGTACCGGTTACTCCCACGCCCACACAGGTTGCTGACCTGACAACGATTTCACAGGGTGGTAATGTCTTTATTGGCGAGGAAGGTCTTGATATCTCTAACGCGATAGGTACTTCTTCTTACATCGGCTGGTACAAGCCCGGGGATGACCCAAGGAGAATGAAGCCATCAGCAGTGATTAACGTTCCTGATCCAAGTTATTTCACGATTGATCCATCATCATTTTCAGGAAAGACCGGCAGCTGGTATCAAATGGGTGTTGACAGTACATCACCTGTTGTTGCGATAATTGTCAATGATCCAAGCCTTGATGTTAAAATAATTGACCAAACAGGTCTTCTTGATGTATCAGGGAAAAATATTAAAAAGTCCACGCTCCTCAACTTTAAGATTATTACTAACATGTTCCAGGTTTACAGGGAAAGGACAGTTCTGGATGGGTTTATTACAATAACAGTCCAGGGTCCGGACAACCTATATATTGAGACCCTGGTGGGAAAAGACGGAGTTGTCCGGTCTCTTGACAATGTCGCAACGACTCAGGCGACCTCATACTGGGTTAGTGCAGGTTCACAAAGTGCAGGTTGGGATACTGGTCACTATAATGAATTCGGTTTCCCGGTCTATCGGGACGGTCAGTATAAGGTAAGTGCAGCTTCGAACCTGAACAACATGAGGGCAGTATACAGGGATAAATCCGGGAATGAGTACAAAGGGAAGACTGTAACCGATGTTCGTAAAATTACATTGTTTAGCTTGGGGCCAACAGTAACTCCTACTTCAACAACTACTAAGCAGCCAAATATGTATACTTATTCCGGTAATGGCTGGTCAATTCAGTACCCTGTTGGATGGATTTATTACGGTGATAATATCGATATATATGCCGGGACCATCTTCCAGCCAAAAACCGGCAATGTCGCACTCGCAGTTTATAAAGGTACAAATAGTGGATATGACCTCTCTACCCTCTCAAACAGCCAGATTGAGAACTTCGCAAATATGGTTGTCACAAGTCTCTTTACAAACTCGAACTTTATGAAAGTAGTTTCAAGTACAAAAACAACGCTGGGTGGAAGGCCTGCGGTCTTTGTAACCCTTGGTGGGACTTCTACATCCGGAGTTACATACCAGATGAAAGTATATTTCATAATTGATAGCGGATATCTTTACATCTTGCCTTATACGGGAGAAACAGTGGATTATCTTGTCAACGAAGGAAGCGCTGATGCGATGTTTAAGACTTTTAAAATAAAATAAATTTTTTTATTCAGTTTGACTTTTCCATCTCATAAATTAGCCGCCCCAGGCGAGACATCCCTTCTATTATCTTTTCTTCAGTGAATTTGAGAATCTCACGAATAAAAGAACGCTGAGTTGTTGACATCCGTGAGGCAAACGAAAAGATCATACTATAAATTTTATTATATTCATTTAAGTTGATTATGCCGGGAATTTTTAATACTCTATAATTTAAATTAAAAAAGGCAGATTAAATGAGTAAAATTATTGAGGGACCGGTAAGAAAGGTAAACCTGGAGCGGCTTACTAACTGCTGTTATGCTTTTGTTCTTGTCCTGCTCGTCAAGAACATCCCTATCCCTACATTGCAGGAATATTATGAAGCCAACGAAACGGCTTATTCTTACCTTGTGTCGATAGCTGACCGCTCGGTATCAGAGATATTTGTTTACATTAGTGCCTTCCTGATACTGGCGTATTTCTGGGTTGTAATGTACCATATGTTTCACCAGATGAAGGTGGTGGACCGCGGTTTTATTTTCCGCCATTTCATCACACTTGCAATGCTTGTGTTTATCCCGGTTACGAGTCTCCTTACTGACATTTATACACATGACCCCTCAATTGTGGGTTTTATGCATGTTAATGTCCTCTTCTTTGGAATTTTTCTAATGATTGAATGGCGCTATGCATCCGGGAAAGGTGGGCTCCTCCTTGACCGCATCTCGTCTGAAGTCAAGCTGAGGTCAACGCTTATTATACTTGGAGTACCTTTTGCAGCAGCAATTGCACTTATTCTCTCATGGTATGATGTCCCTTATACCCGTGCCATATATTTCATCGCAATACCTGTCTTTGCACTTATATACTATTTCCAGAATACCAGGAATAAAAATGAGGAGGGGTTGAATTCATGATATTTTCGCGGATATTTTCAAAAAAGAGACAAGACACAACTGGTTTTGTGGACCGCGATATGATCGAGATCTTAATGAACGGTGTCTTTTCATTCACGATGACACTTATTGTGAAGAATATCCCTCTCCCGACAGTAGCAGACATAGCAAACCCGGATATTATTGTCAATTTTTTTGAAAGGACTATGTATGATGGAATAAGTTTCATCTTCACCTTTCTTATCCTGGCTCTCTTCTGGCTTTTTGTTTTTGAGGTACACCGTGGTATTAAGTTCGTTGAACCCGGAGTCGTGTTAATTGAGTTCGTCCTCCTCTTGACCATCGTCCTCATCCCTATCTCTAGTATTTACCTTAATTATTCGGATGATGTGCCTGTATTCAGTACTGCATTTCACCTGAATGTCCTGGTATCAGGATTATTGGTGCTCATCCTTGCTCTTTATACCCTTCACAGGAAGGTATTACACGATCCTGATATTTCGTATCTCTCAAGGCAGAGACTGGCGATAAGGGCATCAATTATTCCAATTGCAGCAGTATTTGGTCTGTTCCAGGCGTTTTTTGAGTTTCAGGTGATCGATGACCTTATCGTCTATCTGGTTGCGGCGGTTATAATCGCGATTCTCGCAAAAAAATACCCCTGATTTTTTGTAACGGATACACTTTCACAAATACATACCCTATCCTATACGTTCATCTAATTACGAGACCCCAAAAATATCCTACACACACATGAAAATAATTGACATCTCCCGAAAAATTGTAACCGGCATTCCTGTCTGGGCAGGGGATGCTTCATATGAAGCCTGCTTTACTTCCCATAAGAACGGTGATAACCCATCAAATGTAGGTAGTTTTTCTATGAGCACCCATACAGGTACTCATATTGACGCTCCACTGCACATAGAAAACGGAGGAGAGAAAGCAGGAGAAATTTCTCTTCTCCCATTCCTGGGTCCAGTAACTGTTGTGCATATCCCAGGCCCCTGCATCATAGGGCCGGTTCACCTGGAACCCTTTATTAAACCAGGTACAAAGAGGCTTCTTATCAGGACTGATACATGGACTGACCCTGCATGGTTTCCTGAATCGTTCTCTTACTTCTCTCCTGAAATATCTGTTTCTCTTAAAAAGGCCGGGGTCCTACTTATTGGAATAGATACACCGTCTGTCGATTCGCCGGAGAGTGACAAGTTACCTGTGCATAACGGCCTGATGTCAGCTGGCATTGGAATTCTCGAATGCCTTG
>CAIYHQ010000015.1 GCA_903926075.1 uncultured Methanomicrobiales archaeon | reverse complement strand
TTCATGTTATGACCAGATATACGATTTGATCGAGGTACTCCTTTGGGCAGTCAACCTTGGCACTATTTCCAAATTTAGTCACTTTTCGAATCAGAAATCCTTGAATATTTTCGATTTCAATTCGGTTTGCTGGTTCCGGTACTATTTTCTTCACTGGATATACCATGGATATCCAATAATATATTAAAGTATCGCATCTCCAGACTCATCATTAAAAGAAAAAATTGTTCTACTGGAAATTGTAGATTTTCAATTCAAAGTGTAGTTTGTCCTTTCGGAGATACTGGCAAAATAGTTATATTTATTAATAATAGTAATAATGATGAAAGCTGTATATGAAGCATATATCCGCTCAACCCGGTAACTTTCGAAACATAGTTTCACGAAAAATGGGATTTCTGTTACTTTTAGTTGTACTTTTCTTCTCATTCTCTGGTATCACCTCTTCATATGCAGCGGTAACCTCAAATTCGTCCCATGACTCTACATACTCAGGTATCTGGGCAGGCGAACTCATGCAGAAACCCGGGTCTTACTTAAAATCATATCCTTTCTTCCTTAACATCACTGTCCAAAAATCAAATATCTTCGGTTATTCCCAGATTGAAGCGAACGGCCCTTATGCAATAATGGAAATATCGGGGACAATAAATCCTCACAACTTGTCAATAAGTGAGGACCACTTCATTGAGAGACAGGATCCGGGCGGCACATACTGGCTGCTGAAGAACATTACACTACAGATGGATGCAAAAAACACATCCAGGATGAACGGGTCATGGGTCGATCAAAAACTGGAACCTCTCGGATTAGGTTCAATAAGCCTTGAGAAATGTGCTGACTGTAAAATCGATAAATCAGGACACAAAATTCTTCGTACATCAGGAAACACGACTCAAATTTTGGATAATGGTGAAAATATAACTCACCTGGTTTTTTACTCCCGTAATAACTGTAAAAATTGTGATGTTATCCGTAAATTGTTAATTAAGTATGAAATCGGATTTGAAGAGATTAATCCTGACAAGCTGAAGGCATCAGATCCGGCAAATGCCGATTTCAGAATTAATAACCCAAAATTGACTGTACCTGTTGTAGTATACAAAGGGACGAGATTTGTTGGAATAAACATTACTGATATCCTTTCACTCCAGAAGAGTGGTCTCATTCCAAATATCACGGACCTTTCTAAAAATATGAATACGAAACCCTGAATGGATAAAAATGATTCAATTTGAAAAAATTCAGAGTTGCCTGTTGCTTATGGTTTTCTTTATCCCAATCATTTTGATCCCCATTACCGATGCTGGTCATGCACCCGGAAATATTTCAGATAAACTCAATCTTCCGGTAGAGATTAAGACAGACCCTCCTCTTCCGATGTTATGGAGGGCAGTAAACTTCACACCAGTCCTTCCAAAAAATACGCAACTCATAAATATAAACTGGGATATCGAAGGAGATAATTCTCCCGGAAATATTACTGCAAGCCACGTATTCACAGAACCAAAAGTATACACTGTTGAATTTTCAGGAACTGATAGAAATGGCCGACAATATAAAGGCACTAAATCTCTCAATTTCACGCTAATGCCTGGAGACATCCTTTTTGCATATGATCCTACAGATGACCTAACCCCGGGAGAGTTCAACAGAATTGGAATTTATGTGGGAGGTGACGCGGTTAATGTCATAGAGAGCGGGATTAAAAATATTACAGTATCCTGGTTTCTTCATCCTGTATCAGAAGGCGCTGCATGGGGAAGAGTAAAAAATATCAGCCCTTCCGAGATAACGAAGGTTATTGATTTTGTTAATGAAAAGACTGCAGAGAATTCTCCTTTCGATTACGAATCCATTAATCCCCTGCACCTCTCAAAACAGGCCGACGGGCCGTCCTGGTATTGCAGTGAACTTGTCTGGGCTGCGTATCTTAATGCAACCCGGGGGCGGATAGACTTGGATTCAGAGACTATAACATACCCTCCAGGTTATGCAAAATTGGTAAAGGGTGACGCTGTTTTTACAGATGAGATTCGAAAATCTCCTCATCTGACGATATTAGGGATGTGGCGTTCCTCACAGAATCAGTCGTCAAAATGAACCTCATCTCTCTTGTGATAAAGGTCCACCTTCATATTTCCAGCATTCATAATCAGTGTCTTTGATCCATCATACTTTTCAGGGGTCTCCATTATCAGGGATCTTCTTATTTTTATATCTGAATTCAATTCCCGGATTAATCCTGGACAGAGTTTGAATAGGGCCCAAAAACCATATGCCAGGACACTTGGAAGCGAATCGGTGGCTGCAATAACTACATACCCCTCAGTTTCATTTCTATTCACACTCTCGCGATTATTTTCATTATTTTTTTCAATCGAACCTATTATCCCCATTGGAGGCATGATTCTCATTGTTCTCCAGGATTGGCAGTCAAAATAGCCTAGTGCCCATTCATACGGTGAACCGTGGATGAGATGGGGAATAATATTGGCTCTCTCTCTTAATTCGATAATATCTCGTTTAATAATATTTCCCTTCGTAACTTTTAAAAGATTAAACCGGGCCTGAATCCCCGCACAGCGTAAAATGGCTACTGAAACAGTTAGCATATGAAAACAGGTCCCCTCTTTGTCCCTGATTGTGACTGAAGCAGGCCCGGGGAAAGTCAGTGCGAATTTTATTTTATCGTGAATATATGCAAGTACTTCATCCACACATAAAACCGGGTCTGTAATGTCTCCAAAAAGTGCCTTTGTATGCTGTAAAACGACTGGATTTTCACTATCACAATACCAGGAACCGGGTAAAGGATATATCTTTTCAGCCTTGATTTTTTGAATAGAATGAAAAAAGGCTTTACGGTCCCTCTTTAGAAAGACTGATCTTCCCCGATTACTTAATATTATAATGCCCAAAAATATCAGGACAAACCGGGTAAAGTCAATGAAAAGGATAACATGAATAAGGATTTGATCAATTAACCGATGTAGAAACAATCCGGAGCTATTATTTATCATTTTTCACGTGTAAGTTCCTTCTGCATAACACTAATGCAGTTGTCGTGTTCTCTGTGTGAAAACCTGGTTATTACCGGATCAAGTACTGGTCCGGGACGCCTGCAGACCGGACAGTGTTCATACATAGTCACACGGTCGTCTGTCAGGATAAATGCCGGATAACTGGTCACTGATGCATCGAGATATGCGAACCGTCCTTCTTTTCCATATGGGAGGACCTTTCCATCTTCGTTCAGGACGACTGGAAGTGCAAAACCCGATGTAAGATGAAAATAATGGCCTTCAGGACAGTGTATTCCCCAGATATTTCCTTCAGCCATGCCATAAACATCAAGTACGAGATCACAACCCAATGTACTTCTCACTTCTTCGCGAAAGAGGGCTCCGGAAATCTCATGTTGTACCTCATTCTTCCACCCACCCCCGGTAATTACACCACTTCTCCCTGAGAAATCAAATTTTAAACCGTCTTGTTTCAGTTTTTTGAACAGGAGGGAATATAAAAACGGAGGGCCGATCAATACTATCTTTTCTGTTAAGGAATCCTGTGTTTTAAGCCATCGTATAGTGTACTGTATTACTTTTGAAAGATATCTGTTGAGTAAACTGCTATAAACCGCCTGTTTTAATAAATTCTTATCTGCACCAGATTTTACAATATCTGATACCGTGATAGAACGGTCAACAGCATATTTGACTTCAGAGACCGCATATCTGAAGATTTCACAGACCCTCCCGATATTAAGGCACGTTGATTCAGGGTCAGGCATCAGAAGAAGTCCCTTTATTTCCGGACTCCAGAAAGGATAGGACATTGAGACTAGCGATTTTGCAAGGATATATTCATTCCTTCGAAATGAAGTTATATCTCTGGGCACCATTGTAATTTTTCCACTTGTCCCGCTACTGCAGGAGATCTTTACTCCTGCCTTTTCAAAGGATTTTATCACATTATCAATGTCGTCATTCTTTGAGACAAAGACCTCGGACATCGGGCCTGTGAAGATGTTTCCAATCCAGACTGCACAATCTGCACCGGGTGGAAATAACTTAAAGAACGAATGTGGAATGAGGGGTATGCGGTAAAGGTCATCAGGTTCATTAATTAAATCCGGATTTATTTTATTCAGTTCGCAAAGTTCTCTATATGGGCGGTTTTTCGTATAATGAAGTGTAAATGTCTCCTTTATTGCCTGGAAACGTCCAAGCTCATAATCTGGTCTGTCAGGCCTGAAGATGTTTTCACTCTGGTATATTATCCTGTCAACTGTTGAAAGAACTTTTTCCTGTGGCAGATATTGATTTACCTGTTTGTCAAACAGATGTAAATACTGAGAATATGAGATCATAACTCCTTTTCCAATTGTATTAGTATTCTTTTTTTGTATTAATGATGAAATACCTTTCACATGAATCCCTTTTTATTCAAAACAGGGGTTCAGGGGATAATGTTACTACCAACCATTTATATACTGCCCTGTGGTATTTATATGCATGAAACAAACGCCTGAGGAGTCGTTGAAGATAGAGAATATCGTCGCCTCAGCCAAGGTGAGCGATTCTCTTGACCTCACTGTCATCTCATCCCAGATTAAGGATGCAGAATATAATAAGAAAAGATTTCCTGGTGTTGTCATCAGGATGCAAAATCCTAAAATTGCAGCCCTCGTATTCGGGTCCGGGAAGATAGTGCTTACCGGTGCAAAGAGCATAGATAACCTGACTGAGGGCCTTAATATTCTGGGGAAACTCCTTAGAGACCTTAATATTGAAATCCCGGATGAACTCACCTACAAGATACAGAATATTGTTACATCTGCAGACCTTGGAGCTGGAATAAATCTTAATAAAATTGCAGTGGGTTTCAACCTGGATAGGATTGAATATGAACCAGAACAGTTCCCTGGTCTTGTGTACAGGCTTGAAGACCCGAAAGTTGTTGTTCTTCTCTTTGGATCCGGAAAACTTATAATAACCGGAGGAAAAGAACCAATTGATGCAAAAAGGGCGGTTCAGAAGATCCTGGCAGACTTAAAAAATCTTGGCATCTTATAAGCACAAAACTTCAAACTTTTCTTTCCACAAATACTGCCTTATCAGCATGGCCTACAATCACCTTTGTTTTTGATATACATTTGGTAAAGAGACCACTGGATAACGATCCAGGGATGAATGTGAGTTTATCCTCTACCCTCTCAGGTTCATGTATCTCACCAAAGTCACAATCAATAATAAAGTTTCCATTGTCAGTAATAACAGGTCCGTCCTTTTTTTGGCCAGTACGAATCGTGGGCATACCATTCGCCTCGATTATTGCATCCATGCAGGGTTTCAATGCAAAAGGGAGAACTTCCAGGGGGACTAACGTGTTCAGGACCTTTGTCTGCTTCGTCTCATCAATGACAATTATCAATTCTTTTGAAGAGTAAGCAACCACCTTCTCCCGGGTTTGCGCAGCACCTCTCCCTTTTATCATCTGAAAATAGGGATTAACCTGATCTGCACCATCAATAGTCAGGTCTGGTGTGGGGTGTTCACAGAGGGTCGTTACCGGAATTCCATATGAACGTGCCCTAAACTCTGCCTGGTACGAGGTGGGTATACCATATATCGAAAGTCCCTCATTAATCCTCAATCCCAGAGCTTCCATCGCAAAAAAGATGGTCGATCCTGTCCCGAGTCCGACTACCATTCCGTCTTTGACTTTATCGGCAGCTAAAATACCTGCATTCTTCTTTGCGAATCTAGAAGTTTCATCCATCCATAAATCATAAGCGGTACTTAGTGTTAATTATCTCGTTATTATCCTGAATTTTGAAATAATGATTTAGTTGCATTTTGGGCACTATATGCTGTGCAATCCAGAGTCAGGGGAGTTATTGATACGTTCCCTTCCCTTACAGCATGTACGTCTGTTCCCTTGGGTGCATCTGCGATAAGTGGCCCGTTTATCCAGTAATAGGGCCTCCCCCTGGGATCAAGCCTGTGTTCTACTCCAGTAACAAAAAGTTTTTCGGCAAGCCGTGTCACTTCATATCCCCCGGTAATCCTGGACGGGATATTAACATTTAGTACATCAGCACCTTTTGGAAACCCTTTTTGGATAACTAACCCAATTACATGACTTATAGCGTCCTGCGCTTCCTTGAACTGGTGACCACTTACAGCCGGGTCATCAAATTTGTCTCCCTGATCCTCGACCTGAATAGAAAAGGCAAAAGAGGGAACTCCATGGTTCGAGGCTTCAAGAGCTGCACCCACGGTTCCGGAAGTCATTACAGACTCAAATGAAAGGTTCTCTCCGATATTAATTCCGCTAACCACAAAGTCCGGTTTAAGGTTGAGTGAAAACAGGCCTATTATTACGGCATCGGTAGGTCTCCCTCCCACGGCATAAGCAACCCTGCCATTAACATTTACTTCATTAACCCGCAGAGGTTCGAAGATTGATATAGAACGCCCCACCGCACTTTGCTGGGTTGCAGGAGCTACAACAGTTACATCAGCTATTTTTGATAATTCTTGAAACGCAGCCCAGAGGCCTTTTGAATTTATACCGTCATCATTAGTCAGGAGGATTTTAAGTGTCATCGGCTCTTTCACTTTGTAAGGCTTACGGAAAAATACTTACTCTTATCATGTCGACATCTCTTTAGATTTGATGAAAGTCCTCCTCGCAGAATACACAATCCTGAATAACAGCAGACTGGCACCGGAAGGAGCCGCAATGCTTTCAGTACTAAGGAATAGTTTCAGTCGTTCCGGATATGAAGTTCTCACTCCTGAAAGAGGTGTGTTCGAAGAAGAACTTAAACGACTTGCCCCTTCAGTCGATTACGGACTCGTTATTGCACCGGATGAATATCTTTCGCGATACACCTGCCTAATTGAGAATATGACCTTTAACATTGGTTGTGACAGCATGAGCGCTGCAATCTGTGCAAACAAGGATAAAACATCTGATATTCTGGAGTCTCATGGAATAAGGGTACCAAAACGTAATTTTACAGGAAAAAATGTTAAGAAACCAAAATATGGGTGCGGGGCTGATGGAGTCCTTATCAGTAATGAAAACCCCTCTCCCAATGAATGCCTCCAGGAATTTATTGAAGGGGATCATATAAGCGTCAGCCTGGTGGCAAGCAGGGTTGTAGGTGAATCCTGTTTTTATTTTACCGGAGCTGGCCCTCTAGTTCTCTCAATAAACAAACAAAATATTACAATTGACAAAAACGGATTATTCCATTATGAAGGTGGTGAAACTCCTGTTTCACACCCTAAAGAAGAGGCAATCAAAAAAGCAGCGATTGATGCTGTAAAAGTGCTTGGTTGTCAGGGATACGTGGGTGTTGATATGGTGGTAGATGAGTCAGGCCCGGTGATTGTCGATGTTAACCCCAGGATAACAACAAGTATCCTCGGAATTGCAGCATGCATGAAAGAGGAGATTGGCGAAATATTAATAAGTGCAGCAAAAGGGGTCCTTCCATCAGAAGTACACCTGGAAGGCAGAGCAGGATATGACACAAAAGGTAATGTAACCCTCCTATGATAGGTATCGATATCGGCGGTGCAAATTTAAAAGTTGTCGATAAAAATGGGGTGCACGTAATTTATTGCCCTTTATGGAGAGGGGCTTCCCTTGCCGGGTTACTTGGCAGGTTTGCCGGAAAGGAAAACGCGGCAGTTGTAATGAGCGGTGAACTTGCTGACTGCTTTTCTGACAAGATCGAGGGGATTAACTGGATAACAGGTGAAGTAAAGAAGGTATTTCCAGGTGCAATATTTTATGGTACTGATGGCAGGTTCCATAAAACTCCAGTCCCTACACTTGCATCGGCAAACTGGCTTGCTTGCGCAGATTATCTACAAGAGAAATTTTCCAGTTCAATTCTTGTGGACATGGGTAGCACCACCACAGATATCATACCTCTCAATTCTTTTCCTGATCTGCTCGGCCTTTCTGACCTTAAGCGACTTAAAAAGGGGTATCTTCTATATACCGGGATTCTAAGGACTCCGGTCGCAGCAATCTCAAAGAAGGTTCATCTTTTTGGGCAGGAAATACCATTAAGTTCTGAATTTTTTGCACAATCAGCAGATGTCCACCTTATCCTGGGAGACATAGGAGTGGAAGAATATAACTGTGATACTCCGGACGGAGGGGATAAAAGTATACAGTCTTCTCTTAAAAGAGTTTCAAGGATGGTCTGTGCTGATCTTTCAGAAACAGGTGAGGATGCTGCAAGGTCAATTGCCGTCCAAATCCGGGATTCACAGAAGGATGACATTTTAAATGCAATTAATTTAATCCGTGAACAATCAGGGTTAAGAGAAATAATAGCAGCAGGTATTGGAGCACCTTATATTTGCTCTATATCAGGTGCAACTAATTTTTGTGATTTAATAGGCCGGAATTCAGATGCTCTCCCGGCTTTTGCTGTAAAAGAGGTGGCAGAACGGACCGAAAGCTCATAATTATCTCAATTTTTCTTGGGTCTATTGCATTAACCCTTATTTGCTTTATGGCAGGTTATCCTTTCTTCTTTTTCTTTCTTTTAATTCCACTCATTCCATTCGCGAAGCTGAAGAAAAATCTTACATGTCCTTTATGTGGATGGTCAACAACCGGCCCTGAAAGATTCTGTCCTTATGACGGAAATCAATTGGTCTTACATGATCAGGATGGATCAAAATCGTAAATTAACAATATTTTAACAACCATCTCATACAAATTCAGTACTTCATGTTGCGGGCCATAACAGTTAATGAATGGCATGAATTGAAGCATGCAGACGCGACTCGCGTAAAAGAGGCTGTTAACTCAATAATCGAAGAAGTGCGGAGAGGTGGAGATTCTGCAATCAGGTCACTGTCGAAAAAATTTGATAGAATTGACCTGGACTCAATCATTGTCACAGTGGATGAGATTGAAGAAGCGTACCAGTCTGCTGATCCGCATGTTATTGAGCAGCTTATTGAAGCATCAGCGCGAATAACCGCGTTTCACGAACTGGAACGTCCGAAAGATCTCATATTGAATGAGATGGAACACGGTGTAATTCTCGGTGTGAAGTCGACACCGCTAGAGCGTATCGGTGCATATATTCCAGGAGGAAGGGCAGCATACCCGTCAACTGCACTGATGTGCACAATTGCAGCAAAAGTCGCAGGAGTCAGTGAAATCTGCTGCTGCACGCCCCCTCCAATAAATCCCCTGACTCTGGTCGCTCTTGATATCGGAGGTGCTACTGAGATAATAAAGGCTGGGGGAGCACAGGCAATCGCTGCAATGGCACTTGGGACTGAATCAGTCCGTCCTGTCCAGAAAATAGTCGGTCCTGGGAACCTCTATGTTACAGCTGCAAAAGCAATTCTTCGGGACAAAGTAGAGATCGATTTTCCTGCCGGCCCTAGTGAGCTTGCAGTTCTTGCGGACTCAACTGCCAATCCGGATTTCATAGCCTCTGACATTCTTGCACAGGCAGAGCATGACCCTAACGCAGCATGCGTTCTTGTTACAAATAACGAAAAACTAATTGAGAAAGTTATTTTTTCATTAAAGAATCAATTTGGTGAGAGTCAAAGGCAGGAGATACTGAAAGGAGCGCTTCTCCGGAGCGGGTACATTCTTGTCCATGATATTCATGAAGGAGCTAATGTTATTAATTCTCTGGCCCCGGAGCATCTCTCCCTTGTCACAGTTGACCCGCTTAGTAATCTCCCTTTTATAAAAAATGCCGGAACTATATGTATAGGCCCATATTCTGCAGTCGCATGCGGAGATTATGCATCCGGAACAAACCATGTCCTACCGACTGCCGGTGGTGCAAAGATTTACTCTGGTCTTAATGTTGCACATTTCTTGAAGACATCATCAGTCCAGATAATCTCAAGAGAAGGTCTTGAAGAAATTGGAGATATTGTCGAGATTATAGCAAATGCAGAAGGGCTGAATGCACATGCGAATTCAGTGAGGATTCGACGAAAAAACAAGTGATAAAAATTTAAGGCAACAAATTACACTTCAATAACCATAACTGCTTCCTCTTCCTCCTTTAAGTCACTTTTTATCCGTTCAGGATCAAATTCGTATGCGTCCCAGGGATTATAGTGCTCATATAGTTCACACTTATCAAGGACATCTACAAATTCCTTCAGGAATATCCTTGGTATAACATCTACACGCCCGCCAAATTTTTTCGTTAGTTTCTGTACCATTGCCCTGATAAAACGGTGAGAGACTCTTTCGCGGTCTACAAGACTATACGCATTCCCATATATATCAAGAACTCTAACTGCGACATTTCCTAGTTTCTCTGCATTGAAGCGCTCAAGGATTATCTGGGGCTGTCTTGGATTTTTAAAACCATCTTCGTTAACAATACTTATTCTGTCTACTAATGGCGGAAGAGCACGAATTCCTCTCGGCCCTTCAAAAAACGAAGGTGTTGCAGTAAAAAGGAGATAACAGTTTGGCATATCTCCCCGGTCCAGCGAGTCAATAAATTGATAAATAAGATTATAAGCTTTTTCACGCTGTGGGCGCTGGAGCATCTGGGTAGTATCAAGTTCATCAATACCAAGAGCGAGACCACTGTATCCTGCACCAAGGATTATCTTTACAAGGCCGGATATATAGAGTAAAGCGGTATTTTCATCAAGTATTCCGCGAATTCCAGCTTTTTGTTTAAACTCTCTTCCAATATGGGCTTCTCCGGAAATCCATCCAAGTGCTGCCTGTGCAAGAGAAAATTCTCCTGCATTGTTGGCATGGTAATAAGTTCTGATTGCTGCAGAGAGGGAAGAATTTACCCGGCTTATTGTTGCAAGTGCAGATTCTACTTCAATTAATGCCTCTTCTTCCAGGTCCCCCTCCTCAGTAGACCGTCCCCCTGAACCAATGACCCTCTCTTCAATTGCATAGAGCCAGTTGTCGATTATAGTCTTTAGGGCATGTTCCTCGGCAGGAGTACGAATATTTGTACATATCTGATGATAAACCGATTTTATCCTTGTAAGCGGGTTTTGAGGAGAGATTACGATGTAACTTGTTACAAATCCCTTTTGTCTTGCAATTTCAAGAGCCCTTGCTACAATGAACGTTTTGCCGCTCCCATAATCACCTCTTATAAACTTGAGGTCTCCGCCGCCGGAGGCTACATAATCAAGCTGTTTTCCGATAACATCTTCTTCCATTCCAAGTCCGACTGCAATCTTTTCAAGTCCTCCTGCAGGAACTGTGCCCCTTCGTATGGAATTTATGATATTTGTGTCCTCAAAGCGGACCTTATCAAATTGTTCAGGTCCCGATGTATTCATAGACCTCTCCATGTATCCCCATGCCTTTCTTCTCAATCAGTCTTAAATTCTGTCCGGAGGCTTTTTCTATTATCCTGTTGATAATACCTGCAACTCTCCGGGTTCCGAGTCTTTTTCTGAGATCCAACTCGCTCGCGGAACGGTGGGCCCGCAAAAACATGACGGCTTCGCGCTCAATAGGTTCAAGGAGGAGGATCTCCCTGATGAGAGGAACGATATCCCGCCCTTTAGCTCCTTTGCGTACCTGATCATATATAACAAGAGAGTCAATGGCAGACTCTTCCTTTGCTGAAAGAATAAGTGCAAGGAGATCTGGTGCTGATGGCTCTTTTACGTCGAAAGGCAGTGAATCGAGGGCAAGAAGAGAGAATCTCTTTGCAAGAGGAAAATTTCTCAGGCCCATGGCATTTTGGGCTGCTGTCGAGTAAATGAAAGCGATTAACTCCCTTCCTTCTGTTGTTAACAGATTTTTTTTCTCTTCAAATTTTTCAATTAGAAGAGCAATGAGCCTGTCCATTCCTGATAATGATTCCCCGATATCTCTGCATACTTTTGCAATTTTCACTAGTTCACCGGTTCTTTTAACCTTCTGGAGAATATGAATAAGAATTTTTTCACCCTCCCTGCGGTTTACAGTATGGACAAGGTACATTGCATAGCAGAGTCCACCTTCAAGTGTATCTGCCCTGTAAGCCTTGTAGTACCAGTCTTTCGCCTCATTCTGCATCTTTTTTTCCTGATACAGATTTGCAAGGGTAAGGGCACATGTAAGGTTCGTCGCTGGCTTTATTATCTCATCTAATTTCTCAAGAGTTTCATCAGGCAGATAAAGAGACCAAAGAAGTCTTATATAATGCTCCAATATCCTGACCCCCGAACTACCCTCTTTCTGTTGATTTATCTCAGTTAATACTCTTTTCCTTAAGATCTCCTCGGCTTTTTTAATTTCATGAACCTGAACGAGAATTTCTGAATAAATTATGATGTCATCAGTATCTTCTGATATTGCAATAAGTTTCTCTGCCGATTTGCGTGCTTTTTCAGGCATCCCTAAACTCATGGAAAAATTACAACAGAGCCTGAATATTCCACTAACAGGATGAAGAGCTGAATATTCCTTTAATAACCTGAGGGCCCTTTCCGTGTCAACCGGAAAGAGTGCAGAACAGACAATCTGTATATATTCCGGGTTATGGGTTCTCTCATATGCGTGCAGGCCCTCATTTATGGCATTCACCATTCTATCGGCTGCAATCAGAGTTTTCAGATATTGTAGAATATCATCCGGTGTCACTCTTACCCTTTCATAAAGTGAGACTGCCATCTCAGTATCGCCTGTTAAGAGGTATGCGTTTGAAAGCCGCAATATATCCTCGTCCCTCATCTGTTCAGGGGTCAGTTTGCGGCTGAGGGCGATTACACCCCTATAATCTCCTATCCGTTCAAGGTATAGGGTATAAGCCCGGATTGCCTCCTGATTAAATGGGTCTGAGACTACTGCGGATGCATATTCGGCAATCGCCTCTTCAGACCCCTGTTTTTCGAGTATCTTTCCTAAGTACAACCTTACCTGGGATGAATCGGGCTGCCTGACGGCCAGGTCCCTGAAATAGCTTAAGGCCTCATCATATCGACCAAGATAAAGTAGGTTGGCACCAGCGAGGACCTCAAGAGTTGGGCAGCCCCTGATACCGAGTAGTTCATTGCAGATATAATACGATTCAAGATACCTTCCTTCCTGAAAAAGTGAGGATGCCTGCCTCTCCTGCTCCTCATACCTGGTATCCTGGGTCATAACACTTCACAAATAAAAAAACTGTTCAAAATAATTAAAATTAAGAACTTATAGGGTTATTCCGACCAGTTTTAGTAGGATAAGGATGATTGCACCCCAAATACCGCCTATTGCGCAGACAAGCACAGTGATTAAATTAATCGGGATTGATATAAGGCCTGTTGCATTTACTAAAAAGAGTATAACGAGACCGATGATAGAATTAATTACAAGTTTTACAGCGCTTTTCAGGAGTACAAACATTACAACTGCAAGTACAAGCATCAAAATAATGAGGATTATGCCTGTGAATATCATATGTAATAGTCGATATACTATTAATTAAGTGAGATCCTTCTCACCTGACCCCACCATTTTCCTTCATCCTGGCTTTTCTAATATGGTATTTCTACGTAGGGAATGTAACCCATCTCTGCACCAAATGAAAATCCTCTCACTGATGCAACGTATGCTTTGTCTCTCGTACTTTTGAGGTCTGGATTGTCTGGTTTCAGGCCCAATGCCCGGTTATATGCATCATATGCATCTTTGTAACGGTTAAGTCTCTCAAGTAATTTTGCTTTTTCATACCAAGCATCATAATTTCCAGGGTCAATTCGGTTCACCTGTGAATATGAATCGACAGAGGTCTGGTACTGGGCGATTTTTGATTGTGCGCGGGCTTTCGCGAGCCATGCTGCAGCGTAGTCAGGGTTTAGTGATGTGGCCCTCTCAAACTGAGTTATTGCCTGAATTGGCAAAGACTGGTTGAAAAGTTTCATGCCCTCATTATAATATCCCTCTGCAGACAACGGGACCTGGGTTGTTGCGACGACTGTAAATTTATTTGTGGGTGTAAAATTAATTTTAACTTTAATGTTGACAGTTTTATTGGGAGAGGGTTTAAAAACAGGTTTTGATGCCGCATCTGCCGAATGAATCAGGATCAATATTCCAAAAGCAATGAAAACTATCAACAGAACTCCAATGCTTTTATTAAAAATATTCATATCTGTAGATAGAATACATAGTAGATAAGAGTTATCTTTGAGGGAACTCTTTTATATCTAAAAACGGGTTTATTTTTTCTAATGGTGGATAATATAATGAGATGGGCAGACCTAATCGTATATATGAAGATCAGATTCTTCCTTGTAGCAATTATAGTCATCATGGCCTGCTCCTGTTTTGCAACTGCATATACCGGATTTCGTGCAACTCCTACTGAAAACGATCCTATAACATATCACTTTGTATTAAACGGCCCTGAACCTGATGGAACAATTGTAAAAAGTATTGTCTATGATTTTGGAGACAATACAAAGAGTACTAATTCAGAGGTTGATCACACCTATAAAAAGCAGGGGTCATATAAAGTGTCGTGTACTATAACCTGGTCTGATGAGTATGGAACGGAATATATAACCACAACAAAGGCGGTTATCAGGCCGGGTTTGCTTACCCATTTTACGGTAAACTTTACTCCGACCAGGGTTCCCACAAAAGCGCTGACACCATTTGCTTCAACTCCCTTCGTTACATGGACTATTCCGATAACGCCCGCGCCCACGATGACCGAATACAAGTTATATACGCCGGGCCTGATAATTCCATTAACCGGGCCCTATTATCCGGTTAAGATATTCTAGGCATAAAAGAAAAATAATAGCACATTTTTTTTACAGAGCATATATCACATTTGGGTTTACGGGCAGTGCAGCACCTGCGCCCATGGGCAATGAAAAGATCCGTAAGTCTGCCCCATATTTCATTTGGATATAGTTTCATCAAATCAACTTCGACCTGGTCCTGGCTTGTACTTTTTGAGAGGCCGATCCTCCCTGCAAGCCTGAATACGTGAGTATCAATTGCAATACCCTCATTTTTCCCAAATGACTTGTATAAAACAATGTTTGCAGTTTTTCTTCCAACACCAGGAAGAGTAAGGAGAGAATCCATATCAGAGGGAACAACACCTCCAAACTTTTCAACAAGGACTTTTGCAGCACTTTTAATGTGAAGCGCTTTTGTGTGATAAAAACCAGTCCTGTGAATTAATTCCTCTATCTCCTTAATATTCCCTTCTGCAAGTGATTCAGGGGTAGGAAAGCGGGAAAGAAGTGCATCTTTGACCTGGGCAACTGCATTGTCTGTTGTCTGGGCAGAAAGAATTGTTAAAATCAGATTTTCATAAGGAGTGGAACACCAATGATGTGTATTAAGGGAATCGGGATAAGCACCTGACAGTCTTGTGTAAATGTCACATGCCTCATTTCGATTCATAACAGGACCTGAAGTTCAGAATAGGAGTGGGGTAAGGCAGATTCGAACTGCCGTCAAAGCGTCCCAAACGCTCTAGGATGGACCAGGCTACCCTATTACCCCAGGATATAATTACATATTGTCAGGATTTGCGGAAATACCTACCGTTTCGGTTTCAGATCCTTCCTTAAAGTTATGACTAAAATAAAATAAAAATAAATTTTGCTTTTTGGTTTATTATTAAAAAGGAAGATTAATTTCAGGGCTTCTTACAATGGTTCCACGATGGCTGCCGCAAAGAACAGCTTTTTGCAAAGTATCAGGGTCGCGGCCATCGAGAACCAGGAGGGGGATGTGACTTCTTGCAAGGATTTTTACAGCAACGCTGTCAAAAACTGTGTTTGAACCTGCACAAAGCGGGGTCTTTCCGACAATTAAACTAAGTTCTTCAGGGGTTAGTTCAGAGAATTTCTCTGCATTTTTCACTAATTTTGGATCATCCGAATAAATACCGTCAACTGATGTCAGATTGATAATACAGGAGGCATGGCTTTCTTCTGCAATAACTGCTGCAACAGTATCTGTTGTCTGTCCCGGAGTGACTCCCCCTGCGACTACAAGATCACTTTTATATGCATATTCTACGGCTTCACGTGGAGATTCAGCTACGCGGGGGTAAACCTCATTTCCAAGAGCAATCATGAGAAGTGTGGCATTCAACCGTGTTACCATTATTCCAATTTCATCTGCAGTCGCCTCGTCAGCTCCAAGCGCCCGTGCTGCACTGATAAAACGCCTGGCTTCTCCACCACCCCCGATCACTACAAATGTCTTATAAACCTGTGATATCGCTCTTAATACCTCTGCATAAACAGCGACACGGTTCTCCTCAAGTGATGGTGTAAGTACTGAACCCCCGAGTGAAATTACAATTGTTTTCATGTTCCTCATTAGGTCTGTTTGAAAAAAGATATACTCCTCGCACCTGAATATAATGTAACGATAGACTCATCTCTTTTTAAGATCTATTCCATCAACTAATGGAAAGGGCCCTTCAGTATAACCTCGTGGGGGATAACATAATCAAATGCTCGCTCTGTAATCACAGGTGCCGAATAAAAGATGGAAACCGTGGTATATGCGGAGTCCGGATAAACAAGAAAGGTATTCTGTATTCTGATACTTATGCCATGGTTAGTTCTGTTGCCCTCGATCCTATAGAGAAAAAACCTCTTTATCATTTTCTGCCTGGAACTGTCTGTTATTCAATTGGAAGCATAGGTTGTAATTTTTCTTGTTCTCACTGCCAGAACTGGCATATATCACAGGATTGGCATAATGAAGTCAGAATTCAGAAAATTGAACCCGAAACTATTGTTAATAATGCGCAAAAGAACATGTGCCAGAGTATTGCATTTACTTACAATGAACCGACATTATCGCATGAATATGCATTAAATGTATGCAAACTTGCTCACCTGAAGTTCATTAAAACCGCTTATGTCACAAATGGTTACATCACAGAGGAGGCCCTACGTGAAATAGCCCCGTTTCTTGATGCCTTCAGAGTTGACCTGAAAGCATTTAGTGAAGAGTTCTATCATTCTGTATGTAAAGCAAAACTTGAACCTGTTCTTAATACTTGTAAACTTGCAAAAGAACTCGGCCTGCATGTTGAAATTGTCACATTAATAATTCCCGGACTCAATGATGATTCACTCCAACTAAAAGAGATGATAAATTGGGTCATTCGCGAGCTCGGTCCGGAAACTCCATTTCACTTCACACGTTTCCACCCTGATTTTGAGATGCGTGACCGGGAATCTACCCCAGTTAAAACATTGGAAAAAATTTACCTTTGCGCGAAAGAACTTGGAATACAATACCCCTATCTTGGGAATGTAGCTGGTCACAAGTATGAAAATACGTATTGTCACAGCTGCGGGAATCTCCTTATTGAACGTTATGGGTATTCTATATCGAAAAATGGGTTATCAGGGAATCATTGTAACCGGTGCAAAGAAACAATCCCGGTTACTATTTCTTAATAAAAAAATTTGCATTGAATTATAAACAATTTTTTCCTCTATATTCACCTGCTGAGTCATTTTTATCTGTCTGCGCTTCCAATTGTTCTCTGTTTAGGTGGAATTGAATTTTTATGGTCAGAATGGTAAATACAAGAAAGGGGATTTCCCCACAACATGAAGACCCCTCGTTTTTCATCAACCGCGAACTTTCATGGATCAATTTTAATATTCATGTGCTCCATGAAGCCGCAGATTTAACCCACCCTGTTCTTGAAAGGGTCAAGTTCCTCTCAATATTTTCGAATAACCTTGACGAGTTTTTTATGGTCAGGGTCTCAGGACTTCAGAGACAACTTTCAAAAGGTGCCCGTGAAGCACCACCTGACGGGATGACTCCCTCAATGCAGCTTGATGCAATTCATGCGTCACTTACTCCTGTTCTTGAAGAACAGGCATTGTTATGGAGAAATGATTTGATTCCCTCACTTGCAGAAAAAGGGATATTTATTCACAACTATTGCAACCTCCCCCCTCTCCAGCAGGATTATTTAAGGAGATATTTTGAGAAAGAGATATTTCCATGCCTCACTCCACTTGCATTTGACAGATCGCATCCATTCCCGTTCATATCGAATCTTTCTCTTAACCTTGCTACAATTCTCCGGGACCCTGTTACAAATGAAGAGTTTTTTACTAGGATTAAAGTCCCCACAAATCTTTACCCCCGCCTTATTGAGATTGATAAAGATTCCTGTCCAGATTCCGCGTCCTCTGAAAATGTACACTTTGTCTTTCTTGAAGACCTTATCGCCGCAAATCTTGATCTTCTATTTCCTGGATTTGAGGTTGTTTCAAGTTCACCTTTCAGGGTTACACGTGATGCTGATTTTGAGATAGAGGAGGATGATGCATCAGATCTTCTTACTGCCATAGAAGAGAGTGTGGAACTGAGAAGAATCGGTTTACCTGTAAGAATTGAAGTGGACCCTTCAATGTCTGAGAGAACTTCCCATATGATATCCGAGAAGCTTGGGATGAAACCGGATATGTTTTACCGCTTTAATGCACCCCTGGGTCTCGCAGACCTGATGGTGCTCATGAAACTTGACCGTCCTGAATTGAAAGATACTCCATTCCCCCAATATGTCCCACCAGGACTCCAGAGTGATGATGACATTTTTAAGTCAATAAAAGAGCACGATTATCTTCTCTACCATCCATATGACAGTTTTTCACCAGTCCTTTCATTTCTTCGCCAGGCTGCAAATGATCCGGATGTGCTTGCAATTAAGATGACCCTCTACAGGGTAGGTCAGAATGCACCTGTTGTTGATGCACTGATGGAGGCCCGTGAAAATGACATTGATGTAACTGCAATGATAGAACTAAAGGCCAGGTTTGATGAGGAGAACAATATTGGGTGGGCGAGGGCACTGGAAAGGGAAGGAGTCCATGTCGTGTACGGGGTTTCAAGGCTCAAAGTCCACTCAAAACTTTGTATGGTGGTCAGACGCGAGGCAAATGGAATTGTGAGGTATGTCCATCTAGGAACAGGAAATTACAATGTGACAACGAGCAGGATATATACTGACTTTGGCCTTTTTACCTGTGACCCGGACATAGGTGCTGATGTCGCTGACCTTTTTAATACAATAACAGGATATGCAAGGATGAAAAATTACCGTAAACTACTTGTAGCACCCACTAATATCCGGTCTTTTTTACTTCAGAAGATTGAACGTGAAATCACAAGACAGATGGAGTACGGTGATGGGTCCATTACCTTCAAAATGAATGCACTTGTAGACCGTGAATTTATTGATGCATTTTACAGGGCATCGCAGGCAGGGGTAAAAATTTTATTGCAAGTCCGCGGGATATGCTGTTTGCGCCCAGGGATCCCGGGTATAAGTGAAAACATTACAGTTTCAACAATAGTAGGAAGGTTCCTTGAACACACCCGGTGTTATATATTCAATAATGGCGGGAACATCGAAATATACCTTGGAAGTGCCGACCTGATGCCGAGAAACCTGAACCGGAGAATTGAAGTCCTCTTCCCGGTTGAAGATGAAATGATAAAGCACGAGCTTATCCACACTATAATTCCTGTGAAATTTCATGATAATATAAAAATGCGAATACTTAAGGCAGATGGTAAATACGAGAGGAAAATCCCGGAGAAAGGGGAGATGCGGTGCAATGCACAACAATACCTGATAGAAAATAGTGGGATGTGGCATAGACTCCCCTCAAAATTAATCTGAACAACAATGTCTGTATCATCTTCAATTGAAAACAACAGAATATATTCAGATGCTCTTGCATTTGCACAACGTTATCACCCTGAAAGCTCACATCTTATCTTTGTTTCAGACCTTTCTTGCAAATTGTTTGACAGTCTCTCGCCTCTTCATGGATTAGGGGAGAAAGAGAGAGAAATGCTTGCAATGGCTGCAATCCTCCATGATATCGGTCTATCCAGGGGAGTAAAAAGACATCACAAAGAATCTATGGATATAATCCTGAATGCGGGAGAAAATCTCAAATTGCCACCGATCAGCCGCCAGATAATAGCTCTAACAGCACGCTACCACAGACATGCTGTTCCAAAAACAACACATGCGGTATATTGTAATTTGAATAAAAAAGAAAGAGAGATAGTAGATATAATTTCATCCCTCCTCAGAATAGCTGATGCCCTTGACCGGCGGCACCTGCAGGTTATTGACCTCTCTAAAGTCAGTATGTATGAGTCTATTGTCATTCTGTACCTTTTATCATACCTGGATAATTGTCTCGATGAGGTGAATGCATTAAACAAAAAAAAAGATTTATTTGTCAGGAGTTTTAAGAAAGATCTTGAAATACGCCTTAATATTACCGATGCCAAATCAAAATAGTAAAAAGGAAACTTAATTATTCACATTCCCGCTGCACAGTGCTCTATTATAAAAGGTGTAGAAATAAATATCGCCATACATGATTGTTATCGGGATTGACCCGGGTATTGCACGGGTTGGTTATGGTGTTGTGGAAAGCAGAGGAAAGACACTGGTCCCGATCACTTACGGGTGTATAACAACCAATCGCGAAAATTCGACCGGTAGTTCCAGATTACAAGAGATATTTCACGCGATAAATGAACTCATTGAGGCTCATTCTCCTGCCTCGCTAGCAATTGAACGCTTATTTTTCACAAAAAATATAAGTTCTGCAATGGCTGTAAGTGAGGTCAGGGGCGTTATACTGCTTGCAGCAGCAGAACACGAATTACCAGTGAGCGAGTATACACCTAACGAAGTGAAACAGGCAGTAACCGGGTCGGGAAAAGCAGATAAAAAGCAGATGCAGAAGATGATCCGATCAATTCTTGCTCTTTCAGAAGAGCCCAGACCTGATGATGCTGCAGACGGATTATCAATTGCCGTATGTCATCTGCATGTAAGGAGATGAATTAATGATTTCACATCTACGGGGAACAGTGGCGGGTATCGGAAAGAACTCATTAGTGATAGAGATAAATGGGGTCGGTTATCTTGTGTATGTCCCTCCAAAACTCATTGCCTCTCAAAAAGGGATAAATAAAGAAATTTTACTTTTCACTCATTTGGTTGTTAAAGAAGATTCAATAGTCCTTTATGGGTTTAAAGAGATGGAAGAGAGAGACCTATTCCTTGTTCTTACATCAGTATCCCGTATCGGTCCGCAGATTGCTATGAATGTTCTTGGAACCCTGAGTAAAGAAGAGTTAATAAGGGCAATTTTAACTGATAATGAGAAAATACTTACTCGTGTTAGTGGAATCGGTCCAAAACAGGCAAAAAGAATGATCCTGGAACTCAAGGATAAGCTTGGGGATTTCCCGCTCACTGAAAAAGTCCATGAGTCCGGGAAGACAGATGATGCAGTCCTTGCACTTATTAGTCTCGGATTTGAAGAAAATACGGCAAGAGACGCCGTGAATTTTGTGAAACGGGAGGGAGAAGAAAATACGGAGGAAATTGTTAAAGCTGCTTTAAGGAGGCTCAAATTACAGTGAAACCTGATACACTCCGGCCACTTTCCCCGGCCTCCAGTGAAGGTGAAACTGAGGATACAGAAATCAGACCCCGGACTCTGCAAGAGTTTATCGGGCAGGAAAATGTAATTGAAAATTTGAAAATCGCAATCGATTCTGCAAAAAAGAGAGAGGAACCGATAGACCATATCCTTTTTTCAGGACCTCCCGGCCTCGGGAAGACCACTCTCGCCCACATTATTGCAAACGAGATAGGTTGTGGAATTCAGAGTACAACCGGACCCGTGCTTGAAAAAAGCGGAGATCTTGCCGCAATATTAACCGGCCTTGACAGAGGTGATATTCTCTTTATCGACGAAGTCCACCGTCTTCAGCCTATCATTGAAGAAGTCCTTTATCCTGCAATGGATGATTACAGAATTGATGTAATGATAGGTGAAGGTCCAAGTGCGAGAGCAATAAAGCTTAATCTTGGTCATTTCACTCTTGTGGGTGCAACGACAAAAGCAGGCCTTTTGGGGTCGCCGTTCAGGGACCGTTTCGGACTAATTTTCCGCCTGAACCTTTATGACGACTGCGACCTTGTTAAAATAGTCAGAAGGACTGCAAAAATATTGAAGATTTCAATAGCTGAAGAAGGAGCTTATGAAATTGCTCACCGGAGCCGCGGGACACCGAGGATTGCAAACAGGCTCCTTAGAAGGGTAAGGGATTACGCTGTCGTAAAATCAGATGGTGCAATTGATGCAGTTATTGCAGATAAAGCGCTTCAAATGCTTGGAATTGATTCAATAGGGCTTGATGAGATAGACAGGACAATTTTAACAATAATTTCAAAGGACTTTTCAGGAGGTCCGGTAGGATTAAAGACAATCGCGATATCACTGGGTGAAGAGACACGGACGATTGAAGATGTGTATGAACCTTATCTTATAAGGATAGGATTTTTAAAGAGGACACCTCAGGGAAGAGAGACAACACCGGCTGCAATGGAACATGTAAATGTTTTTAACGACAAAGGTTACCAGGCGGTCTTAAAAATGGAGTGAATAGCAGAATTATATTTGTGTTTCAACAAATAAATAAATTTTTTTTATTTCACTTTTCAAACTTAAAAATTTCATTTTTTTCATTCCAGAGGAGAAGGAGCCAGGTTCCCTCTTGAATAGGAAGTATATACTCCCACGAGGCCAAGTAAAATAAAGATTACTATAGATATCGATATGCTTTTCTCAAGTTGGCCGTAAACCGATGGAGTTATCTGAACAGTTCCAATTATCAGAGAGAAAACGATCATTGCAATTGCAAGACTCATTAGTTGCCCGATGGCCCTCATAGTTGAGACCATGCCTGATGCCATTCCCAGGTTTTTTCGACTGACAGAACTCATGATGGCATTTGTATTTGGGGATGAAAAGAGACCGTAGCCTAAACCAAGAACCAGAAGACCACAGATTACAAATGGTAAAGGTCTCCCGGACAGTGTCAGGAGAAGTATAACCAGTCCAAACGTACTAAATACCATTCCTATGGTCGCTATTTTTCGAGGTTCGATACTGTCAGAAAAATGACCTGACATGGGAGAAACAATAGTCTGGACAAGCGGTTGGGATAGAAGGATGATACCTGTCAATGCAGGATTAATTCCACGGTTGAACTGAAGAGACAGGCTTACAAGAAAACCAACAGCAAATACAGTTGCATAATTTATCATTGCTGCAATGTTTGAGAAAAGGAATACATGGTTTTCAGAAAAAACTGAAATATTCAGCAGGGGTTCAAATTGTCTTTTTTCCCAGTTTATAAAGATCAGGATAAAAAAAAGCCCTGCAGTGAGAGAGATAAATCCTCTTACAGACGGGAGGGAAGCGAGGCCATACATGCACCCACCCAGCATCAGGACATAAAGAAGGATGCCGACAGGATCGATCCCGAGGGTGTTAATATACTTCCATTCCTGTTTCAATGAAGTAACTGTAAGGAAAATGACGACAAGTGCAACCGGGACATTGATAAGAAAGATAGACGGCCAGCCAAGGTGCTCTGTGAGTATACCTCCAATGACTGGTCCAACAGATAGTCCGGCATAGACAGTTGCAGTTATTATCCCGATAGCCTTTCCTCTCTCGCCTGGCATAAAGACTTCTGTTACGATAGCAACCGACGTGGCAAAGATCATTGCACCTCCAATTCCCTGAACTGCCCTTGCAGAGATTAAGAGATTACCTGAAGACGAAAATGCCGCAACAAGGGAAGCAATTGCAAAAATAATGTTCCCTAATATAAAAATCCGTTTTCTTCCATAAATATCGGCCACTTTTCCGAGTGGAATTATTGAAACTGATGTCGTCAGCAGGTATGCAGTATTTATCCAACCCAGTGTTACGGCATCGAGACTTAATGCAGACCCTATTACCGGAAGAGCTACGTTTAATGAGGATACAGTATAAGGAACCAGAAATGAAGAGAGAGATGAGACGAGAAGAAGCACCCGTTTTTCGGCAGAGCCGTACATCATTATTGAGGTTAGACCCGATATGTCTTGAACCTGACTTTTTTAGACCCGGTCAAAACCACTATACCATTTAACTGTACAATTTCTAATAGGAAGATGTTATGCAATCTCAATGTATTTCAATTAAAAAGCCCAAAAATAAAGCTTTAATGTTTTTGGGCCTGATTATTCTTGTTTCATTTGTTATTTCATCTGTTACAGCAGATTCCGTGCAAACGGCTCAAAATAGAAGTTTAACGTCATTTACCCCTTTCAACATCACCATACTTGCGATAAATGACTTCCATGGTCAGATCTCCCCTGGAAAAAGTGTAAACGGCATCCCGGTAGGAGGGACCGGAGTGCTAGCAGCGTATCTTCTTGATGCCATCAACCAATCTGGTGAAAACCGGACAATAATCGCACTTCCAGGGGACATTACTGGTGCATCCGTTCCGGAATCCGGAATGCTGCTTGACGAGCCAGCCCTGCTGTTTTTCAACATGTTTGCCGGTAATACATCTACAGTTCCCCGTTATTCGCCAGTCTCATCAGTCCCGATTGTTGCAACAGTCGGAAACCACGAATTTGACAAAGGAACCGGAGAACTCATCCGAAAAATTAAAGGCGGAAACTGGAACACTACAATATCCCACCTCCAAAACCCTTATCCGGGCGCAAATATGAATGTCGTTGCATCAAATATTTTTATCAAAGAAAATAACGAGACTTTTCTCCCACCTTATGCAATTATCGAGATAGGAGGAGTGAAAGTTGCATTCATTGGTGCAGTAACAAAAACTACACCTGATATTACTATGCATGAATATGTCAAGGACCTTATTTTCACAGATGAAACTGATGCTATCAACCGTCAGGTTAGTATATTGAAATCCCAGGGAATTCACGCATTTGTTATAATTCTCCATGAAGGAGGGGTCCAATCAGCCTACGACGGACCTACACGGACTTCCGGGCAGGTCACAGGAAGGGTTCTTGATATTGTATCCGGTCTTGATAGTGATGTAGACGTCGTCCTTTCCGGACATACGCACGAATTTACTAATACTTTTCTTAATAATTCGGCTAATAACTCGGTTCTCGTAACCCAGGCTTATTCTTACAACAAGGCCTTCGCAAAAGTAAATATTTCAATTGACCCTGTAACAGGCGATATTATTGGAAAATCTGCATCAATAATTTATCCATATGCAGATCGCTACCCTGGCTATAACCCTGTTCCCCAGGCTGTGCAACTTTTGAATGACTCTCTGAATCTTTCAGACCCATACACACAAAAGGTCATTACCACCACTTTCATGAATATTACCACAGCAAAAAATCCTGATGGGGAATCAGCCCTTTATGACCTTGTAACAGACTCAATGCGGGTACAGATGAAGTCGGACATCGGATTCATTAATGAAGGAGGAATCAGGTCAAATCTTACTCCGGTAAATGTTACTTATGGTAATTTGTATGCTACCCTGCCATTTGGAGATAATGTTCTCGTCGTAAATATGACTGGAAGCCAGGTAAAGAACCTCCTTGAACAACAATGGAACAGAACTACTGCTCAGGACCATATGGTCATGATATCGGGTTTTTCGTACACGTATAACACAACCAGACCTGTAAATTACCGCGTAATAAATATGAGCATAAACGGATCACCAATCGATCCGGAAAAGGTCTACACTGTCGGGACTAATACGTACTTTGCACAAGGGGGAGACGGGTATACTGTCATGCAGGGTGCAAAGACAGTGCTCGCAGGCCCACTTGATGTTGACGTTTTACAGGCATATATACAGAGCCTTCCTTCTCCCTTATATTACAGTACTGACGGCAGGGTAAGAATAGATTCTGCACAAAATCTAACAATAACCGGGATTCAGCCTGATTCAGGTACCCGGAACTCAACATTGCCTGTTACAATCAAAGGACAAGGTTTTAATCCACAAGAAAATGTAACGTTCAACTCAGCTAACTGGACAATTAAAACAATTAATACCTCGATTTCCTCAACCACAACAATCCAGTGTTCACTCCTGATTTCAGAATCAACAGTTCCTGGACGATATAATCTAACTGTTCAAAATCCAGACGGGACAAGTTTTGTTTTGCAAAACGCCTTTACTGTGCTTTCAAACCCGAAACCTGTTATAACAGAGGTGCAAAGAACTCTGTTACACCGTGGAGAAAAAAGATTTGCAGTTGTAAAAGGTTTTAATTTCATGCCAGGTGCAGTGGTAAAACTTGAGAAAAACTCATCTCAAATAGTATGGGCAAACTGCACCACTATCTCCGGAAGGATGATATCTGGTTATTTTGTAGTTCCGGAAAATGCAACTTTAGGTGCTTGGAATCTCATTATAACAAATCCAGACGGCCAGGTCGGGATAAAAGAGAATGCATTCCTGGTTGCAGGCCCTTTGAACAGTAATAGTAATTCGGTTAATGAAAGTGCAGGATTGGCGGTTATTTATTCGTAATTCATCGAAATTGAATATTCCAGATTCCATATTTTCTCATTTTAAAGAAGGAAAAAAATACTTTGATATAAAATCATATTTATCTAGTAATATGAAAAAAAAAATTATTTCTGGAATAATTCTCATAGTTGTTTTTATTTTAATAGCCTTTTGTTCCTGCTGCACTACTAAATCTTCCGAGAATACAAATTTGCAAACAATCACTCCCGATGAGGCAAGATACTTTGAAGGCGACGTTCTTTCAGGCAATATGACTCTTGCAGGTTATGATACACCTGACTACAATATCAGCCGGTACAGGGTTGTAATTCTTGCATATCAGCCAGAATCTGATACTTATGTCTACACGTTTGTTGAACCACTTATAAACGGGACGTATCAATATGTTCTTCCAGAGAGTTGGGAGTCGAGATTTGGAAGAGAAAAGAAAGTGTTTGAAAGTTATGGACTTAAAAAGACTGGAAATATGACAAAATCTGATCTCTGGAAAGTTTCGTGAGTATAAGTCGTGTTCTTCTTACTCTCAAAAAACAACAACCTTTATCAATCCTTATAGCTTGTGGTGAAAACTGTAACTGTTAAGGGATAGAGAAAAAGTAAAAGACCTCGAAATGATGCGTCGGTTATTAGCAAGTATAAATTGATGCAAAATTGAGGTAGATCAGGAAGATCTATCCCAGTTCTGCTAAATCCTCAAGCGAGAAGCCAGTTGTCTCAACTTTAAACAACATAGTAACGAGTACAGCAATAAGAATCAGGACGAATAGCACGATAAGGGTCATAGTCAAACCAATTGCAGCCTTTAAGACCGGGACAAGGACAATTCCGAGGGCAGCACCCAGCTTGGCTACACCTGCAGCAAATCCATGTGCTGTCCCCCGAAGTTCGGTTGGGAATAGTTCTGCAGGGATGATAAAGGTCGTAGCATTCGGGCCCATGTTCATCAGAAGGTTATAAATTGCAAAACCTGCCAAAACGAGTGCAATTGGATCATTCATAGTTGTTGCGATAACGAGCATGATAAGACCAAATGCCATCCCGAAAAAACCGATAACCTGAAGGCGCATGCGGCCCATTCTCTCAATCAGAGCAATATTTAAAAGGAACCCGAAAATAAGAAATATATCAAGAAATGCGGTCCCGGCTGATGATGCAAAATCAGAAGTAATCATGCTCGTATCTTCTTGTGCAAATGCTATGGACGCGAGGATGATCGGGGTGAAAAGGCCGATACCATAAAATACAACGTCCATCAGGAACCATGGCACTGTTGTGAGTATTGTTCGCTTTCTGTATTGAGGAGAGAACAATACCCTGATGCCTGGCTTTGGTTCAGGCCTGGAAATTTCGCATTTCTGAACGCTCAGATTTGTTATTTTTTTCAGACAGTCGGCTACGAGATGCGGAATATTCTGAATTGTCTTACAGATTATCTTTGCTGCACGCTCATTCTCTCCTTCTTTTAAACACCAGCGGGCACTTTCAGGTACCCTTCTCCTAAGAATAAGTATTATCAGGGCCGGAATTGATCCCACCATCAACATTAAACGCCATGAATTTTCATTAGGGTATATCCATAGTATTCCGAGGCCTACAGCTGCCGCAAGAAAGATCCCTACTGCCTGAAATGAGAATGCGCCAATAAGCATCTTTCCCCTGATCTTCTTAGGCATAAACTCAGCGATGTAACTTGCGCATATAGGATAATCAGCACCTACTCCAATTCCAAGAATAAACCTGAAGAGAAAGAGTGTTTCGATGCTCCATGAAAGCCCGGAAAGAAGTGCAAAAATAATAAAGACCGCAAGATCAATCATCAGAATCTTTTGGCGCCCGAACCTGTCAGTCAGATAACCGCCGCCAACTGCTCCAATAATTGCCCCCAAAGTGGCAGCAGAAGCGACAAGTCCGGTCTCTAAAGGAGAAGCATGAAAAACCAAACTTATCAGGGGCAATGCAACAGATAGGACGAAAAGGTCAAAGCCATCAAGCAGGATACCCATTGAAGAGAGGGCCCAGATATTTCTATGGTTTTTTGTAAATTCTGCATCGTCAAGAATTTGAATTAGAGATACCGGTTCAACCTCTGCGGCAGACTTATCACTCATTAATTAAACCTCTCTTTTTTACTATTTATATTATGTATAAATGAGATAGCCACTCTTGAAAATTATATATTAAAATTTAATAGTTAAGGTTGAACAATAGGTCTCACATCACACTATATCCGCAAAATACTGCTCCATCCTTTTAAAGTAGAATAAGCCCCCTATTAAAAGAAAAATTACAACAATCACAGAAACAAAGATCATAGATTCTGGTGGATTTGTCCCGAGAAGTGCCCATCTGAAACCTTCAATAACACCTGCCATGGGATTCAGACCATATATAAGTTGCAATTGTTCCGGCAGCAGTGAGCTTGGATAAACCACAGGTGATGCAAAAAGCCATAACTGGATAAGAAACGGGATTGTATATTGGAAATCGCGATATTTAACATTAAGTGCAGAGAGCCAGAGACCCACAGCAAGTGAGGTCATAATTGCAAGAAGAATGAACCCGGGGAGCAGAATTATGGCTATTGTTGGTACAAATCCATAGTACGCCATCATGAGAATGAGGATGACAAATGCAATTGCAAAGTCTACAAGTGGTGAAAGTATTCCAGATATTGGCATAATTAGCCTTGGAAAATAGACTTTTGTCATTATATTTGCATTGCTCACCATACTTGTTGTTGAACGTGTGAGTCCCTCAGCAAAAAGTGTCCATGGGATGAGTGCGGCAAAGTTGAAGAGTGGATAGGGGACGCCGTCGGATGGCATCTTTGCAAGGCCGCCAAAGAACAGGGTAAAAACCACCATCATGAAGACCGGCTGGATAATCGCCCACAAGAAACCAAGTGCGGTCTGTTTATATCGGATTTTTACGTCACGCCAGACGAAAAAGTACAGAAGTTCATGATAATGCACGAGTTCTCTCAAATTTATCGGAGCCCAACGCTTTGGAGGGCGTATCTTAAGGGTTGGTTCCATTTTATTGATAGATTCAGCCTTAGAATTATTTGGGGTAAAAACCATTATTTCATCATCATATTGGTTTCTAATTGAACATATTTTTCGATTTAATAATTGATTAATACAATTAGGATACCTGATTAAGTCTCTGAATTCTTTATGAATACAAACACTCTGTCTTCAAAGACATTAAGAAAATTGATAGACCGATTGTAGAAAGGATGATTTTATTTCCTGAAAAGAAATATATTGAATATTCCACCACAGGATCTTAATTTTATCGACCTGATAACCTCTCTTTTCAGGAAGTATTTTCCAGCCGACCTCTTAATCATAGCCATCTGGCTAATCCTTTCTATCTCAACAATATATCTCCCTCTTCTTAATTCGAGCCCTCTCCGAATAATTTTTGCTCTGCCACTGGTCTTGTTTATCCCTGGATACTGCCTGATAGCTGCGCTTTTTCCAGGAAAAGAGGATATTGATGGTATCGAACGAATTGCCCTATCATTTGGACTTTCAATAGCTATAGTTCCACTCATTGGACTAGGTCTTAACTATACGCCGTGGGGAATACGCCTTGACCCTATTGTAATTTCCATTGTCCTTTTCACATGTGTTATGATTATTATTGCAATCATTCGCAGGGCTTCACTCCC
>CAIYHQ010000014.1 GCA_903926075.1 uncultured Methanomicrobiales archaeon | reverse complement strand
TCTAATTAATTTGAGAATTCCAAGTGAAATATCACTTGAAGAACTCCTCAAAGTATTGGTTGATGCAAATGTGTATTTAAGGAAACCCGACCCCAATATAATTTAATTTTTTTAAACGCACATTGTTTTTCATAGGAAATTCCATCCATACTGAAGTCTTCGTAAGAATAAAACCCAAATTGATAACTTAAACATTGTATTAATGATTGTTTTAAAATTAAATAAATGACACTTTAATTATGAATTTTAAAAGAATTGTTGCTGGAACCATACTCGCAGGAATTTCATTTTTGGTCATATCACTCATTTGCTCGTTTATTGTCTCAATTGTTGCACCTTTTGATATTTTCCAGATTGGAGGAATGCGAAGTGCAAATGACCCGGTAATGATACTCTTCTGGTTTAGCCCAATTGTCTTTTCACTGGCAGCGGCTATTGTATTTTCGGTTATCTCTAAAAGCCTGGAAGGGACTTCAACAAAAAGAGCATGGACTTTTGCGGGTCTCCTTTTCCTTATAGTTGTAATTCCTAATATGTACCTGATAAGTACATCAATGACGTATCCACTAGGATTCTTTATCGAAAACATCCTGACTGCAGTCATAGCCTATCCAATAATGGGACTTGTCTTTGTCAGGCTCGATGAGATTCTTTAAAATTATTTTTTTAACCAAAAAAATATGTTGGAGAATTGTTTTTTTTTTATTAAATATTTGATGAATTGATTTTTACAGTAGCATTAGTAGTAATATTTACGTTACTTGTATTCCCAAAGAATAATGGTCTGCCACTCAGTGTGTTTCCTGAACCAGTTACAGATAGGCGGTTACCCGTATCTTGTGGAGGTAGACCCCCTGACACAACCCGACCGGTTCCAGTGAAACTATCTCCTGTTCTCGTTATCGAGTCACCTGTTCCAGCACTAAACCGACCAATATTCATAGTGGGAGTCAATATTGTGGGACCTGGAAAAAATGTTCCAAATGAACTTGTTTTAACGGCCCACTCAGTCATTGGTAGTTTTATCAGGACAGTTATCTGGGTATCGGAGGTAAACTCATTAATTGTATTGTTCAGGGAAAGTGAAACCTGGGCTGATGCTGGTTTTGGACAATTGTGATATATATTTGCACATTTATTATGCCATGAATCTATCTTGCCAGGATCATTGTTAGAAATTATATACTCCTTAACAAGATTCAGACAATCAGAACATGTTTGTTTCCCGCAAAAATCATTAGTTGTAAGGCAAGTCATACGACAGGTTTCACTGTCAGGTCCATTAATATGTGAACACTCTTCCCAACAATCGTGACAATCGAAATTACAATTATTTTTTTTATTCAGTATACATAATGTGTCGCAGATTGATCTCTGTTCGGGATCAGTTTTGAGAGAACATGCATCCATACATTGGTCACAACTTTTTTGTGGACATTTAAAATTTTTATTATTATTTTTTACATCACATTGCTGGGTGCAATTAAAATATGGATCAGCTTGCTTTGAACAGAAATCTTCACAGTTTAAACATTTGTTTTCATTCCATCCAGTAACACAGTCAGGGCATTTTAAGTTCATGCAGTCAAGGTTAGTTTTACAGTTCTTTGTTGTACAGTTGTAACAGTTTGATTGTGAATAAAAACAGTCGCTATATGATGAAACACATTTATTATTCATCGAAATAGCCCAGTCCAGGGGAGCGCCACCGTAAGCTCTCGCATTATTACTTCTTAACATGCATTGTCCACATGTAGAATTGATACAACTATCAGTTTTCTGACAATTATCAATACATACACTTAAACCATTGAGGTCAGTATTTTTTGCATATGTTGTTGTACAATCTGACCAGCATTTATCGCATTGAGCGGGTGTTGGAGAACTGCAGTCTGAATAAATTAAACGGCACTTTTCAATCCAGTAACTATACACACTCGGTGATAAACCTGCTGCCCGGTCCTGGCAATCATTGCAATTAGAATCCTTGCAAATCTCCATACTTTGACATTCATTGATACAACTGGCTTGTATTTTTTTATTTGGATTAAGTTTACAGTTTTTCCAGCATTCATCACACTTAGATGGATCTGTAGGTTCACAATTCAGGTGATCTACTCCACAATTTAGAAGACATGATGATTTCACAGAAGGCAGCAGGCCCTGACAATTATCCTTGCAGATTTTGCACGATTCGCTGTTTTTTAGTTTACAATCTTTAGTATTTCCACAGTTCATCACACAATTTTCCTGTTTATCAGTTTCATGAATATCTTTACAGGTTGACAAACATTTCTGACAATTTTCGCTTACCGGCTTGCAGTCCGTAAACACCTCTGCGCAATATTTATCCCAATTACTCTTTTTTGATTTATTAAAAAGATCTGGGAACCGGGATTTACATTGAAAACATGTTTTATCACCACAGAGAGACTGCTCGCATTTTTGAAAACAATTCCCTGCATTATTATTTTTTTCACATTGCGCCAGGCATGCATTACAGTCGTTTGTTGGATCTTTGCATTGAATATTATAATCCTCACAGTTTTGGATACATACTGGTTTTACATCCACCCGGAGTCCTTCACACATCCCCTTACATTCTTTGCAACTATAATCCTGATATTCATCATTCATGGAACAATCTAACACACATTTAGACTGTACAGGAAAACTTGATTTATAATATGAATCTTTTTTACATTTCTCAAAACAACTTTTCGTATCTTCCAGTAGTTTATTATGCGGTCCTTTTGGAGCGGCCGGTGTACTGAAATCAAGAATAATATCCTGATTTTTTTTTGTTAATCCTGTTTTTATTTCACCCATTGAAAGATTAAAAAAAGTTCTGGTAACTGTGGGATTAATAGGGATTTTTCCAGAATTAAGTAAATTTGCAGACATATGCGGGTTTATCTCTTCAGCAATACCTGCAGGAATCAACAAAATCGATGTCAGAAGTGCCATTGTAAAAAACATGTAATATATTTTCATTCCCTTTTTCTCCCTCATGAAAAGATTAAAAAATACATATCACTGTGTGAAAATAATACTATCGATAAATTATGGATTATCAGTGTTCACTTCAAGATTCCTAATTATTACAAAGAAGGGGGAAAATTATTTTTGGATTTTGTTTTTATGGTATTTTAGATGAATTGATTTTTACAGTAGCATTAGTGGTAATATTTACATTACTTGTATTTCTGAAGAACAATGGCCCGATAATCAGTGGGTTTCCAGAACCGGATACAGATCGGCTACTGCCAGTATCCTGCGGCGATAGACCTCCTGGCATCACCCTTCCAGTTCCTGATCCCCTGAGGTTCATACCTTATCTCCCGTATTCACTGTCCAACCCAGCACAGGAGTGACCAGGTTACAGGTTGCAGGAACGATAGTTGTTGATAATTTAGATACTTCCGGCCATGTAACTGTCACCTGGTATTTTTTAGTCACGATTAAATTTATCAGGGTTGTAACAGGTAAAGTCTCGTTTTGATTAGACTGTGAAGGAGTTTGGGAAAGCGAAACTTTTACCGAAACTGAATTTCTGCGGTTTACCAAGCACACCATGTTTGAACTCGTGTGTTGTATTGGATTGGGGGGTAGAAAGATCTGTATAATCAGGAAAAAAGTATTTCCTTACAGGCCACATAATAACCTTCCATGAGTTTAGAGAGTGCACAACAGTTCATGACAAAGATCAAAATTGATAAATCATTTGCCGATTCCCTTAAAAATTTAAAAACACAGGATCGAAAAAAGTTTATTTTTGAAGCAGGATTTAATTTTACAGACGATGAATTGAAACAGGCGAGAGAAGAAGTATCAGATGAAGAATTAATTGCGGTCGCGGGAGGAACATGGCATCCAAATTGTACCAAAGACGGTCATTGTGGACAAACATGCGAAAATCAGGCCTGTAATAATGACGGTTGGTGATGGTGCATAAGAGATTATTGTACAAAAAAGAACCTTCATTTTCCGTAATATGGGAAAATTTAAGGCAAACTTTATCTCCTGAATTCTGGAATATGGTTCTCGATCGCAAAAAAGAAGCTGATTTAAAGCACCTTGTAATCTGTGACCCTCTTATCCAGTATTCAGATACATTTGGAATTGAGATAGACCTCTCCTCCCCTCATCCAGGTTTAGATTTCAGTTATGCCCTTCAAAGGAAAAAATTTCCTGCGTTATTAATTGAAAATTTCTTAAAAGAAATAAATTCGGATGAACAAATAACAGGATTACCGAGTTTGACGAGTTTTCTTCTGACATTTCTTAATACATGGAACAGTGAAGCAGGGGACCTTCTATCTCTTTTTGACTGGGTCTGGCTTGAGCAGGATCTTTGTGGACAACAAAATTCAGACACCTTTATTCCATCGATCTTTTTTGGAACCACAGAAGGTAATACGGATTATGGTTCAATAAACAGAGGACTCTCAATCCTTGGATTGTCCGAAGAAAATATCTCAGTACTCATAGAGAAGTTAGATAGTATTAAAGAATATACCGGTAGTCTTCAGATCGGTGTTATGTTACCACGAAAAGGTTCTCCGGTCCGCCTCTGTGTTTTCAGAACAAACAGAGATGAGATGTATACTCTTGCAAGTGAACGGTTTTACCCGGTCTTTTCCAGGCTTGGACAACCAAACCCAGGATTTACAGATGATATCACCTGGCAGGGAATTATGAAATATGCACCTGGAATCTCATCAATTGATGTTGATATCCCTCCAGGTGCTGAAAACACAACTGGAATTGAATTTAGCTTATCAGGGGACCAAAGTCCACTCCATCAGAAAAATCATGCAGAGTGGAATGACTTTTTAAGTCTTCTCGTTCATTTTGGCTGGTGTAGGAGAGAGAAAGTAAAAGCCGTGCTTGAATGGCCCGGGGGGAATCGGGTGATACAGGATGATACTGATTTATTAACGGATACTCTCATTTTAAGAAGCATCAGTCACATAAAAGTAGTATTCAGAAATAACTCAATACCAAAGGTGAAAGCATATCTTCATTTTGCCATCGCATAGCCATAAAAACCACTGAATACTTGTATAGAAAGAAAAAATCCGTCGGTATTTTTCCTTAACATGACAAATAGAAGTTATCAGAAACACAAAGAGATGGAACCCGAGGCAACAGTTCACCTGATAAGGAATTTCCTTTCAGAACTGGGAGTCCTGCTTACTGAAAAGTGGCAGAATTCAACAACTAATAGTTATTCACTCCGCCTTCTTGACTCAAAAACCGGGAGTAGTGTAAATGGAAAAGGAACAACTCCTTCATTTGCTCTTGCTTCAGCATATGCCGAGTATATGGAAAGACTCCAGAATATGTTACTTTATCCTGTATTTCAACTTACACATGAAGTTATCTGGCATGGAGGATTTTTCATTGCTCCGGATGAAGTACAATACTCAGTGGATGAACTTGTAAAGAGAGGTGACGCCTTCACAATGAAGGTTATTAATGATTATCTTTTTTCTGCAGGGAATAATGCTGAATATGAAGAACTTATTGATTTATTGATATATGATGAAGATTCCAGTGATAGTGACGAAGTTTCATCTCACACTATTAAAAGATACACAACTGCACTTACAGAATGGTCATATGCCACATTCGACTCAAACACTCCTCGTGTATATACATGTGTTCCTTACTACAGTATTAAAAACAGAGAAATTCAGTACCTGCCAGAAGGAATTGTCAGACAGACCCATGGTTCAAACGGGATGTGTGCAGGGAATACTCCTGATGAAGCACTCGTCCAGGGTCTTTCGGAGGTACTGGAAAGGTATACCGCTGCAAGAGTCATGGAAGAAGGAACGATTCCTCCCGAGATACCAAGGAGTGAACTTAAAAAATATCCCGAAATTCTTCTATTGATTGAGGAACTTGAGAGTAAGGGAAACTTCATAATAACAAACAGGGACTGTTCCCTTGGAAGAGAGATTCCGGTTGTAATGTCTATACTTATTGATCAGGAGCACGAGACTTACCATGCAAATTATGGTTCTCACCCTGATTTTCCGGTAGCAGTAGAAAGGTCGCTCACTGAACTTGTCCAGGGTTTTGATCTGGCAGACCATATTGCGAGAGAACGATATATGCTGCCGCTTATACGAAATACTCCTTTTGCATTAAGTAACTGGTATAATTCGCTGAACCAGTCACTGAATTCGAAAGGTGTCCTATTACCCCGATTTTTTGCAAAATCTTCCTCATATAACTACAAACCATGGGAGGACCGAAGCAGATATTCAAATAAAGAACTCTTAAAGTTTGAGATCAATTTAGTTTTAAGCCTCGGTTCAGATATTTTCATAAGGGATGTCGCATTTGCAGGGTTTCCTGCATACAAAATTGTTGTCCCTGGAATTAGTCACATGCCTGTTGATAAAAACCTCCTCTCTTCTTTAGTTTGCCGCAACGAAACTTCATCTCTCCTCCAAAAAAAAGTATTAACTAACAGATCTGAATTAAACCACCTTCTAAAAGCTGTTATGCATTCTATGTCAATTACCGTAACGGATGGATGTCTTCCAGGGGTTTACGACCCTGAACTTGCCATTGCCCTTCTTTTACGTCTGGACAAAGTCCATGAGTCTGTTGCTTTTGCGAATATCCTGGAAAAAGGAGAGAATAACCAGGATAAAAAGAGATATTATTCATGTCTTAAGACATACCTTCTCGCTAAGAGTGATAGCGGGACAGATGAAGAATGTTCAAACCTTACCCAGTTATTTTATGGAAAGGAGCTGTCCCAACGTGTTATTTCGGACTGGTTTACAAGTGATCCGGTTAATCTACTTAAAAAGAGGGCAGTAAAACCTGGAGTGAACTATTTAAACACATCAAGCATTTTACATACAAAACTAAAAGAACTTCAACTTAATAATCCAATTAACCAGCAAAGAATAGAGAATATTGTGCGAGATTACGCAACATGAGAAAAGATCTCTTCCGCAAAGAAGTATTTGAACGTCTGTCAGCACCCGATAATACTGACGAACTCATTACGCAACCGCGGCTATCGTCATGGATAGCTCTTGCAGGGCTCGTTATACTGTTGGGAGCCATTTTTGTGTGGGTACTTGGTATCACTATGTACTTCGAGGTAAAAGGAGAGGGAATTCTTGTTGGAAATTCTTCTGATGTAGAGGCCCTCCTCTATGTACCGCTCGAAGATGGAATGAAGGTATCTCCCGGGATGAATGCACAGATATCGCCCGTTACCCTTGAAAAAGATGAATTCGCATTCATTTCGGGCAAGGTGACAAATGTCTCCCAATGGCCATTAAGTAAAGCAGAGGTGGCACAAAGACTTGGCAACCCTGAACTTGCAGACCATTACATCAAACTCGCAGGCGGTGCCCCGTTTGAAGTGAATATCTCCTTGTTACATGAACCGAACAACAATACTGCTTATATGTGGTCTGATTCTGTTATGGAACCGGTTGAAATAAAAAAAGGAGTACCATGCCAGGGATCGATAATTATCAGGACAAAAAAACCAATATCTATGATCCTGCCCTGGCTTGAATCTATAATACCATAATCTATGAAAATCGCCGGAAAACGGGTGAAAACACCCACTGTACTCCAGATGGAAGCAGTCGAGTGTGGAGCAGCAGCTCTTGCTATCGTTCTTGGTTACTATAAACTCTTCCTGCCACTTGAGCGGGTCAGAGCTGATTGTGGCGTATCAAGGGACGGGAGCAGGGCGATAAATTTAGTAAAGGCTGCAAGAAGATACGGAATGGAGGCGAAAGGACTCAGAAAGGAGCCAGAGGACCTCCAGGACCTTACAATGCCCGTTATTCTTCACTGGAACTTCAACCATTTCATAGTACTTGAAGGAATATCACGTGGCAGGGCATATATCAATGATCCGGCAAGTGGGAGACGCACCATCCTATTAGACGAACTCAACCGTTCTTTTACAGGAATTGTCCTCTCCTTTCAACCAGGCAAGGAATTTATTCCCTCAGGTTCCAAGTCAACAATACTTGAAATATTGTACCCCAAACTCAGGACAGAGACAAAACCTCTGTTATTTCTTGTGCTCGCGGGTATAGCAATGCTCATACCAGGGATAGCCCTTCCGGCAGCGACAAGAATATTTATCGATGACATACTTCTTGCGAACCATGTCTCCTGGCTATATCCACTTCTCGCATTCATGAGTTTCTTTATTGCCCTTGAGGTACTCATCAGCTGGCTCCGGGAGATCTGCCTCATGAAATGGGAGACTGATCTCTCAATCAGGCTGTCAGGTAACTTTTTTTATAAAATACTATTTTTACCCCTTAGTTTTTTTGACCAGAGGTTTGCGGGTGAGATCTCGTCAAGAGTAGCTCTGAATGATCAGGTCGCCACAATTTTAAGTGGAAAAGCAGCATCCACGGTTCTGGACATTGTTGTTTCAATCGTATACCTTGCACTGCTCTTCATGTACAGTTGGGTTCTGACTATCGTTGCATGTTTAATCGCCGTCACAAACCTCATATTTCTTAACCGCATCTCCCAAAAAAGGGTTGACCTAAGCCGAAAACTGCTCCAGGAACAGGGAAAACTTTCAGGAGTCGCAGTTTCTGGGCTACAGACAATTGAGTCGCTCAAAGCGAGTGGACATGAATCAGATTTTTTCGAGAGGTGGGCAGGTTACCATGCAGGTTTTATCAATACGGAACGGTCGGTGGGAATATCGACCTCTCTTTTAACAGTGATCCCGACGTTTATAAACGGGATAGGAACAACAGCCATTCTTGCTATCGGAAGTTATCTTATTATAACCGGGAATATGACCATCGGGTACTTCTTTGCATATCAGGCCCTTCTCATAAATTTTCTTTTCCCAATCCAGAGACTCGTCAACATGGGGGGAGATCTGTACGAACTCGAAGGCAGCCTGCAGAGGCTTGCGGATGTAGAACGAAATGTGATTGCTAAAGATAATCTTACTGATAGTGAGGATGGTTGCAGCACTGATATCGCAATATCAAAGAGAAAACTGGAAGGACACCTGGAATTTAAAGAGATAACGTTTGGCTATAATCCGTTTGAACTCCCTCTCCTTGACAAATTTTCAATAAACCTTAAACCAGGGAGAAGAATTGCACTCGTCGGACCGTCAGGATGCGGAAAGAGTACCATCGCACGACTTATTGCAGGAGTATATGATCCGTGGTCAGGGAAGATATGCATTGACGGGATACCTCTTGTGGATATAAAAAAGAGTCTAAGGTACCTTTCACTGGCATTTGTCAGCCAGGAGATCTTTATCTTTGAAGGAACAATACGGGAAAATATTGCATTGTGGGATAAAACCATACCTGAATCAGATATTATAGAGGCTGCAAAGGATGCGGAGATTCATAACCTGATAATATCACTTCCGGGAGGTTACGAATATTATCTCTCTGAAGGAGGTAAAAACCTGAGCGGCGGGCAGAGACAAAGGCTTGAGATAGCAAGGGCTCTCGCCGGGTCTCCGTCTATTCTCGTACTGGATGAGGCCACTAGTGCCCTCGACCCGGTAACCGAACGACTGATAGAACAGAACCTGACGTGCAGGGGTTGCACCTGCCTTATAATAGCCCACCGTCTGAGCACTATCCGTGACTGTGATGAGATAATTGTTCTGAAAAACGGAAAAATTGTTGAGAAAGGAACTCATCAACAGATGCTAATGAAAAAAGGGCCGTATTATGACCTGATTACAGCAGAAGAGACCACAGTTGCTCCTTTCGTGGAGGCAGGTGCATGAACGGAAAGCCTTTTTTAGCGAAAACATATAAACCAGGTGAACCTGTCAATCTCAACAAAGAGGAGACCTGTTTCAAAGTTAGGACGGGTTCTGTTATAATTCATATTGTTGAAATCACGGGTGGAACACCTGGAAGACGTCTCTCCGGCCACCTCTTTGGTTCAGGCTCCACTCTATTTGGGCTCACTTCTGAATCACTATCTCTTCTCATAGTCCCGAGAACTGATGTAACGATAGAAGAGACCGGAATCAAAGATTTAAAAGACGAACAGGATGATCTCGTTTCTGCATATGGCAGATGGGTCCACCACCCGCTGTTTACCGGAAAGGTACAGGGAAGAACTCAAAACATTACACGTCTGCAACCAGGAATAAACAGGGCAGCCAGTGGAAACGCTTTCAGGGCTGAAATGGAGGACCGTGAAATGCTCCTCTGCCGAGTCATAGAAGGGGCAGCGAAAGATTTCATCTCTGATACTGTCTTCACCCCGGATGAGGGCTTTTTCCCGGTAAATCCTGATACAGTTCTCATCACTGAAAATGATTCTGTGATAGAGGTATCATCATCTCCTGACTATGAGCAGGAGATTGATCTTCCACTTTATTTTCAGACGTGCAGACAATGGGCAAGACAGCGGATGCATGCCAGATGGGCAGATAATCAGAAGAGCGAGGAAGAACGGTTTTCTGCCTGGATGACCCAGGAATCAAAATTACGTGAATGTATTATAAAAAAGACACCTGAAGCCGGGAGGAACGAGGATTCCTTATGGCCGGTTTTTACGAGGGTACTTAAGGAAATCGGAGTTAAACCCAAAGACCCAGGAACTTTCGACTCTCAGATCAGTGAAAATTGTGATGTATTTACTTCGATATCACTTATGGCTGAACATTCTGGTGTAAGAATACGAAGGGTCAGGCTCTTAGATTCATGGTGGAAAAAGGATAACGGTCCTCTCCTTGTTGTGAAAAACGATACATTTCTTCTTGCAGCAATCCAAAAAAAGCCTAATCACTATGACCTGTATGACGCGAAGGGTATCCGGGTCCGTCATGAAAGAATAGCGGAAACTGTCATTTCCCCCATGGCATACATGTTATACCCGCCATTCCCTGATAGAGAACTCAATCTCTCAGATATTCTTCGTTTCATATTTGGTTCTGTCTGGAAAAGAGATCTGGGTTTTTTAGTAATTTTCGGGATGTTAGTCGGAGTTCTCGCGACAGCAGTTCCGGTTGCGATAGGAATTCTTTTCAATAATGCCATCCCTTACGCCGATTATGAACTGTTTCAAGCGGTTATAATTGTTTTACTCTTGAGCACAATTGCGTCTGCCATCTTTCAAATTGGAAGGGAAATTGCCCTGCTCCGACTTGAAGGGCGGATAGGTGGGGTCCTCGAGGCTGCAGTATGGGACCGGATGCTCAAACTGCCAGCTGCTTTTTTTCGAAATTATAATGCTGGAAATCTCGCATCAAGGGCAGGTATTGTAGATGGAATCCGGCAGCTTTTGTCAGGAGTGACAATAACAGTAATTTTCGGTGCGGTCTTTTCAATTTTCAATGTTCTATTGATGTTCGCTATATCAGTGGACCTGGCTTTGAAGGTTGTATCCTTTGTGGCTCTCGTGTTTATTATAACAGTGGTAATCGGTTACTTGAGCCTCTCACCGAGAAGAGAACTACTTGCTCTTCAGGGGCACCTTTCAGGAATTACATTTCAGATGCTCTCTGGAATTGTGAAGATCTCTTCAGCTGGGGCAGAGAACAGGGCTTACCTCAGGTGGGAAAAGGAGTTTCGAAAACAGATAGCATTAAAATTGCGAATCGGCTCTTATGATGTTTACAGTCGCGTCTTTACAGTTCTGTGGCCAGGTATGCTCACGATCATTGTGTTCGCGATCACAGGGTACAGTATGGCATTACCACACCCAGATATTTCCAACGGCTGGTTCCTTGCATTTTATTCTGCTGTCGGAGCTTTTTCTGCTGCTTTTGCGAGCCTTGGTGATGCATTTATAACAGTCTGTAATATAAAACCCATGTGGGACTGGATGAGCCCGGTTCTCACTACAAAAATCGAAGTTGAGGAGGGCCACATCCATCCCGGAACCTTGACAGGAGCCCTGGAACTGAGCCATATCAATTTCCGGCACACGCAAGAAGGCCCTCTAGTCCTTACTGATATATCGCTAGAAGTTCACCCTGGAGAATTTGTTGCAATTATCGGACCTTCAGGGAGCGGGAAATCCACATTACTGCGCATCCTGCTTGGATTTGAAAAACCTGATTCAGGTGCAGTCCTCTATGACGGCCAGAGCCTTGCCCAACTGAATGTCAGGGAGGTTAGAAAACAGATAGGTGTTGTCCTTCAGGACGGCCAATTGATGGCTGACAGCATCTTCAATAATATTGCAGGTTCACGCTCTCTCTCGATGGATGAGGCCTGGGACGCGGCGAGACTCGCAGGACTGGAAAGTGATATAAGGCAAATGCCAATGGGTATGTATACTTATATCAACGAGGGTTCGGCAAATATTTCTGGTGGACAGAAGCAGCGGGTCCTTATTGCAAGGGCAATTGCTTCAAGGCCACGAATGATCTTGTTTGACGAGGCAACAAGTGCCCTTGACAATGCTTCCCAGAAAATAGTCAGTAACAGCCTCTATGATCTCCGTCTGACGAGAGTGATAATAGCCCACCGGCTGTCAAGCATTGAAGCAGCTGACTGCATTTATGTGCTCGATAGTGGAAGAATAGTTGAAAGTGGAAAATATGATGAGCTTATGGCAAAAGGCGGGGTTTTTTCACGTCTGGCCCAGCGTCAGCTCGTAGATTAAAAGATTACCAGATATAGTTGAGCTGCTTTTCTTTATTATCATTAAGTAACCCCATTTCATTCATTTCCCTGATGTAATTTTTATATGCCTGTTCATCGTTGCAGATCAGGTCCATCCCTGCCTTAAGACAATCTTTTTCATCATCAAAATTACCAATTTTGTTAAAAATGGAAGCGAGATTGATAAAATAGCATCCCTGGGTGGGAAATAATTCAGATGCCCGCATGTATGCAGATATGGCATGCTCGTAACTTTCAAGTTCCTCGAGAATTTTTCCCCTGAATGCCCAGTACTGGTCTTCATCAGGTGATAGTGTGATAGCTTTGTCGACAAACCTCAGAGCTTCATGTTTTCTGTCAAGGTCATAGCAGTTCATTGCAATCAATAAAAGGATTTCATGATTTTGTGGATCTTCCTTCCATGCACGACTATACCATTTATAGGCATATTCATATTCATTTAACCGGCGGAGAATTGTTCCACCCTCAAGCCATAAATCAGAAGTCATAGATTCATTATCTGCAATTATGAGAATTGATTCGAGCGATTCGCGAATTCTATCCATTGTGAAAAGGATGAAAGCCTGATGGAGATGATATTGGGGGAGGGAACAGATTGAAATTGCTTTATCAATCAATTCCAGAGCTTCCTTTCTAAAATTCCCTATAAGGAGGCACTGACTCTTAAAAAACATGCACTCATGGTCATCCGGATGAAACTTCAGGGAACAATCAAACCAGTGTTGTGCACTTATGGGTTTACCTTTATTATAATCAGCGAGACCAAGACTTTTACAGATAACCGGATCATAAGGGTGGTAAAAGAACATTTCGGTTGCAAGTAACTGGATTTCATCCCACATCCCGAGAATTGCATATTCATTGATAACATTGTGCAGTGCAACATCAAACCATGGGTCGAGCGAAAGGGCTTTTTGAAAACATTCTAGTGCAGCTTTGTGATCATTTGAACAAGAAAAATTCAATCCCAAATTGTTCCATGCCCCAGGATGATAACAGTCCAATAAGGTTGCTCTTTTTGCATATGAGAGCCCCTTTTCATAGTCCTCTAGCCAAGAATATGCCCATGCAAGACCAGAATTTGCTCCTGCATCAAGCGGTTCAATTGAAAGCACTTCTTCCAAAATTTTTACCGCTTCCTCAAATCTTTTTAGATTATCAAGTATTATTCCCAACCGAACACAGTACCCGAGATTATCGGGTTCGATTCTAATTGCTTCTTCGTAACACCCCAGTGCCTCGGTATAATAGTCCTCTTTATTTTCCTCATCACCCAGGTTTTCTAGTACTTCACCAAGACAACTATACAACTGGGAATTTTCACTACCTATTTCGAGTGCTGATTTCAGGATAATCTCTGCCTCTTTGTGAAGACCGAGTGAGTCAATTTCCTTTGAAACTGCCAGTGCCTCATCAATGTTTTCAGAGGTCAGTGAAATTTCCTGCTTTAAAAATCGGGTTGCTCCTTTTAATTCAAGGATATCTGATATTGCCTTAACCGACTCTTCATATCCTGGTTCAATTTTGAGTGAAGTTTTGTAACAACTGACAGCAGATTTCAGATCTCCGGTTTGGGAATTGACCTCTCCAAGATAATACCAGTATTCAGCAACAGGAACCCCATTAAGAATTGCCTGTTTTAGATATTCCGGTGCTTCGTCATTTTTCCCAAGTTTATGATAGATATATCCTTTGTTTTTCAGAAGTGATGGGTCTTCATCCCATATTTGAAGCCCTTTATCTATTATTTGAAGGGCTTCGTCGTACTTCTCCAACTTTGAAAGTCCATATCCAAGGTTATTGAGATAGGCACTATCCTCTTCTTCCATGTCACTTTCAATTTTTTTCAATATTGAGACGCCTTCTGAGAATTTTTTTAGTTCGAACAAAACGTACCCTTTTATTTCCCACAACCTGTCCGAATTGGCACAATTAGCTATACCTTTGTCCAGTGTTTCTATTGCAGAGTTGAGGTCCCTGCAAAACCACTGGGCTAATCCCATTTTAAGATAATTCCACATCTCAATTGGGTTCTGTTCTATAAGTCCTGAGAAAAAAGGCACTATTTCATCCTTTTTACCGGACTTGGTAAGATCAAACTTTTCATACTGGAAAAGGATATTATCCGGATCTTTCTCTAAAAGTGATTCAAGTATCTCTATTGCCTTATCGGTCTCATGAAGGTCTTTATAGATCTTAAATTTTTCATAAAGAATTACCGAAGTGTCAAAAACAAGGGATTCTGCTTCACTTAGGCAGGTTAAAGCAAGATCAGGCAAATTTTTCTGTAAGTAAATCCTGCTTTGCATAAGCCACCCGCTCTCTTCATATGGAAACATCTTTGTGGACTGTTTTGCATGAAAAAGAGCAAATTCAAATAGTTTAAGGGAAAAAAACTCATTTGCACAGAAATGATGAATATAGATATTTGAAGTGTCCAGTTCAAGTGCATGTTCGTATGCAACTAAAGCTTCTGAATGCTTTTTCTGCAAAGAGAGGATGCGTCCCAGGATTATCCATGATTTGTTATCTTTGGGGTTTAACATGGTAGCCACCAATGAATCCACCCTGGCATCTTCCAAATTTCCAAGACGAATAGAACATGCAGATCTCTCCCTGAAACCTGTTTCAAGATTGGGATTTTGTGTTATTGCAAATGTGTAACTTGCATGTGCAGCAGCGTAATCCGAACGCTTTTCAAAAATCTTTCCCTGGATTAATTTTGCACGATAATTATTATGTTCAGATAAAAAGACACTGTTAATGTAATTCTCGGCTTCATAATCCAGGTCAAGACGACAGCAGGCCTCTGCCATCATTACAAGTGCAGGAACATTCTCCGGGTCTTCCTGTAAAAATTCGATAAGAATACTTTTTGCTTTTTCATAATTTCTTCTCTCAAACTGAATTTTCGCCTTCTGATAAAGGTCTTTTCCAACAGGTTTTCCGGTATTACAGTTCATTCGTTCCCTCTTTTTTATAGATTAAAAAAATTCTGATTGTTAATGATGATTCCAGATTTAGTGTCTATTTGTCCTCATCCGGCTATGCATGCGGTTACTGAAACCAGATATGTTATGCCGTTCTTCATTACTGTGAGCTGACTCTTCTTTTGCAAAAAAAGAGCAGTGGATGCCTGTGTCCATATACAAAAGGGCAGACCCAATCACTGTTTCGGATTCATACCTGTAGTCGTTTCCAAGCCCGACTGACTTGTATATACTTTCAACGCAGGAAGATATTTTTTTGATAAAATCCATGACTTCCTGAAGAGTGTACTTCTCCCTCTTTGTTTCCAGGCTATTATCTGCATCAATCGCGTAACTTGCTATAAACTTGTTGTGAAGCTTTTCATACGCTTCAATTCGGGAAAGCATATCAAAACCTGCAATTTCGCCGTTTACAATTACAAATACTCCGTGTTGCCCAGGTACACAGGGGAAGGATTTAAGGTACTTGTCAATCACTGGTTTTTCTCTGTCATGCACATCTTTCATGGCCCCGGTATTCGAATGCACACCTTTCTCACGGCTGAATTTATCAATCTCATCCCATACCATGCACTGGTCAGATTCGTAGCACATTGAATCTTTCAGATTCATTGAAACGGATTCGGATTTTTTCGCATTCATTTTACGCGACATCCGGTATCCAGATTCTGAAAATGCACGTGACTGGTATCTCCAGCGTCCATGCTCGGTACATGATACTGGTGCATGAATTTTTGATTTCGACGGGACCAGGACCGATGTGTTTAGGACCCTGTTCTGTTTCGCACCGGAAAGCTCTTCACCATCAAGTAACAATACAGGGATATCAGCCTTGTTTTCAACCATAAGTGTTGGTACAGAGCCACCTTCGCTGATTTCAGTTATTACAAGAAGGTGATTTTTAATAGCTTCAGAAAGGGTAAGATACGAGGGGCCGGTACTCTCCTTTTGAACCAGTGGAAAAACCCACATTGCCCCGGAATTCTGGACTTCACCAAAATTTATTGCAGATAGAGCATTCGCTACGGTAGTATCCATTATGTAACCTC
>CAIYHQ010000013.1 GCA_903926075.1 uncultured Methanomicrobiales archaeon | reverse complement strand
TTCCCAGATAATTCGAATACGGTCCGGTTCAGTGATGACAGATACATAGACCTCAGTTGCAGTCTCTCCATGACGGATTGTGTTATCAACAAGGTTATGCAACACTTTCTCAAAGAGCGGGTCTGCAAATATCTGGAGAGTTCCGGTTTTATCTATAATCTGAATCGCAGGGTTACCGGCTAATGTAATCATATAAGATAAATTCAGCCATTCTGGAGATTTTACTCCCAGGTCCTGATAATCCTTCGAAAAATCTATCTGACGTTCAATGACATTTGCTGAATCCTGTATTTCATTAAGGAAAGGTTCAATCGCTTCAATAACATTTGTTTGTCGTGCAAATTGTAAAGCACACTGTATTACTATGACTTTATTCTTTATGTCGTGACGGGTGATGCTGGAAAGAAGGTTAAGTTTTTGATTTGCCAGATACAGCTCCTCTTCCGCCTGCTTGCGTTCGGTGATGTCACTGATAGCGATACGAACTGTGATCAAGCCCTCACCATCGATTAGCCTGATCCCTTCCAGCCATGCCGGAAACAGTGAACCATCTGCCCGTGTGAGATTGAGGGTACAGGTCCGTTTTTCTCCTTGTTGCCTCACGGTTGCGAAATACTGGTCCCAGACATCAAGACTTTCTGGAGCCATGAAACGTCCTAATCCATGGTTGACAAGCTTGCTCCGCTCTATTCCCAGGAGCTTCGAACTGGTGAGGTTTGCTCCAGTTATTAGTGCCTTGTTGTTTAGCGTTAGATAGCCGATCGGAGCGAATTCGTAGAGCTCACGGAACCTATCCCGAGATTCCTCGAGCGCAAGATGGGACCATCTAAGTTCCTCTGACTGTGCCTCGAGCTCGACCTGATGAATTCGGAGTTCTTCGGTATTTTTGAGCAGTACCTCTTCTGCCCGTTTCCGTTCTGTTATGTCGCGGATGTTGCATTGCATCACGTTCTTACCGTCCACGTCATAGACGAAGCTGACGAACTCCGAGTAGATTTGCCGCCCGTCTATTGTCTCCAGCGGCAGATCTTCAAATTTGATATATTTCTTCTCCTGCAATTCTTTAAAATTGTCTTTGCTGGCAGCAATATCCTTAAAAATTCCTATCTCCCAGAGTTTCTTGCCAAGGAACTGTTCATGGGTGAATCCCAGCAACTTAATCAGAAATGGATTCACATCCAGAATTGTCCCAGTCTCGGCATCGAGAATCAGAATGCCATCTCTGACTGCCTCAAAGAAGCGGCGATACCGGATCTCCGATGACTTCAGTTCACCTAAATTGGCACGAAGTTCTTCTTCAGTTGCAGCCAGTTCCTCATAGGCTGCATGGAGTTCTTCGGCATTTTTAAGTAGCGAATCATCCGCCATTTTCCGGGATGTCGCCGACTTTATCTTGTGCAGGAGTTCGGCAAACTGTGCATCGATATCACCACCTTTCTGGAGGTAAAAATCCGCACTGTTGTTGATAGCCTGAATGACCACCTCTTCCCTGCCTTTACCGGTGAACAGGATAAACGGTATCTTTCCAAAGCTTGTCCTTACTTCAACAAGAAACTGGATTCCATCCTTGCCAGGCATCTGGTAATCAGAAATGATGACATCAAATTTTTCTTTTCTCAGGAGGTCTAGTGCTGCAGATACCGAATCAATAGTTGTAACCGAAAATTCACCTGATTCCTCAAGGTAAAGTTTCGCGATTTCAAGCAGACCAAGTTCGTCATCAACATAGAGGACCCGAATAGCGTCTGCCATCATGCACCGTTCCTATCCATCCTGTCAGATTTGCATACTTCTTCCGGAGTCTCGGGCAGTGTGATATTTTCTATCAAAAAAAGAATGTCTTGGCTTGGCTTGGCTTGATATCCATGCTGGGGCCCGGTCTTGTTTTTTTCCATAGTTTCACCAGTAA
>CAIYHQ010000012.1 GCA_903926075.1 uncultured Methanomicrobiales archaeon | reverse complement strand
CCCTGGTACTGATAAAGAACATCATCAGGATACTCTCTATCGTATATTAAATTTTTAGAAGGATCATAAATATAAATACTATCCTCGTAATCACCTTGAGATGAATCATAGTGCAATAAGTATAAATTTTCACCTTGTTTACTCCAGGTCCCAAAATCTAATGATGATTCCCCTGTATTGAGATCTTCAACTGCCATTGTGAAATATCCACCGTCTTTGAATTGGATTTTCACATCAATATCATTTATTTTGTCATTAAATCTCCAAACACCAATTATTGGATCTTTTGCGACACAAGCGGTTAAAAACACAGTACAAGTAAGAACGAAAATTACAATAGCAAGAATGATGACTGAAATCGCATTCATAATTGCATAATAAAGCATTATAAAATAAAAAGCTAACTAATTTTAACATCAACAGAATCAAGGTTTAACGATTAAAAAAAACCAGATAAACGTAAAAAAGGATTCGGAGGGAGGAAAAGGCCCGGGAGGAAGTTGTCAAATTTACCTGGTCGAACAATATCATATGAGGAGGAACTTAAAAGATAAAATTGATTTCAGCCGATAATAATTAATAGTGTCATATCTTACATCTCATACATTTGAAAAAGGAGAGAAAAATGGAATTTACAGATATCGTCATGCAGAGGTACGCTACAAAGAGATTTGATGGCAGGAAGATCCCGGAAGAAAAGATAGAGAAATTACTGGAACTTGTCCGTTTTGCCCCTTCTGCACTAAACATTCAGCCATGGAAAATAAAAATGGTTACCGATCAACAGGTAAAAGAACAGTTAAAACCTGCAGCATTCAACCAGGAGCAAATAACCACCTGCTCACATCTGCTTGTATTTTGTGCAGATCCTGATTATGATGGCCTTATAAAGAGACTGGGAATTCTCATGAAGAATCATCATTTGCCTGATGAGATTCAGACAATGGTTATCAATATGGCAAGGCAATTTGCAGAAAATATGACCCCCGATCAGCTATTTTCCTGGTCTCAGGCCCAGACATATCTTGCCCTTGGAAACGCTCTGAATGGTGCAAAAGCACTAGGGTTTGATTCATGTCCGATGGGTGGGTTCAATCCTGAAGAATTTACCCGGATACTTAAGATACCAGAACCATTGGTCCCAGTCATGCTCTGCCCGGTGGGATATGCCGCAGATACACCGATGCCAAAGATCAGGTTTCCAAAAGAAGATATACTATTCTGAGGGTCATGGATTATATGATTTCGGGATTGTAAAACTTACCTAATCCTAACTTTTCTAGTGATTATCGGTTCGTATTAAAGTCGAATAATATACTGGAATCTTGAAATCTTTTCCCTGAAATATGCGGGTATTGGAGTACTGCTGTTCAAGTTCTCCGATATTGATTGATTCAATCTCTTTATAACCCTGGATCTCGTGAGTAAAGGTCTGATCAAAGAGTGTATACTGTTGACCCTGAAGTCCGAAATGTTTCTCAAGGAAAGTTTTGAGACGAATCATGACCGGATACGCCATGGTGTCGGGTTTCCAATAATCAAAGATTATAAGTGATCCTTCTTCCTGTGTTTCATAAAGGAGAGCAAATATCTTATTTAAAATTGAGATATCAAGGTAATACGTCACTCCTTCGAGTATAACTATTGAGGGGCCCCCCTTACATTCATGGGCAAGGAGTTCTTTTATCTTCAATAGATCCTGATTATCATTTAGATCAATGGGAAAATAGTGGACATCCCGGTTTGGGATTTTCCCTTGAGAGATCCATTGGGATACCGCCTGTTTTTTATATGAAATCACAGGAGGGAGATCGCACTCAAAAAACCGAAGGCCTGGCTCTAAAAGAAATGGATAATTCGTGAATCCTGCGCCAAGATTGAGACAGGAGCCCTGCGGGTATTGATTTCCAAACTTCTCAAGGTGACTAAGATAAAATCGGTTTCTGATACTGATATTTAAATCATCGTGATGATAGACCTCTTTTGAAAAAGAGTTCCATATATCAATTGCATCCTGGGTTACCCAGAGTTTGGCATAGATGTCACTACTTATATCCACACGTCTTGAACGGGAGTAATTTACCACAAATGCAGTATCAGAGATCTCATGCGAAAGGTGGGTGGACATAATTAACACACTTATACGAGTTTTATCTACCATAAGGTTATGGAGAGGACATATTATCTTTGTGAAATTACACTTATAAAGTAACTTTATATAGTATTCCAGGTGGAAATGCAGGTACCAACAATGTCGGGTATAACAATTTTCCAAAATTATGATGTATTTACTATATACGCGGTGATTTCCCTGTGATTAGAATTATTGTAAAAATTATACTTACTATCAATGATGAAATTACTACTCCTGCGTAGAACATGTGTTGCAATGCAAACATCAACACGGATTCTGAAGTTGGTGTTCCTGGATGTGCGATAACAAAAATTCCTTGCAGTCCCTGAATCAGAGCGAGATTGGGCAACATCGGAATTCCAGCGGTTACTGCTAATACAACCGCAGGAATATTGGTATACTTACCGATTACAATTGCACAGAGTGTTGCAATAGTCATACCAATTAAAATTGAAAGGAAAACGTCCAGTCCAAAGTAAAATCCGAAATCCCTAATCAATCTCGCGGTTATTCCACAGATAAAGCATCCTGCAAGGGCTGATATCGGGGTATTAAAAAGGGTAGCAAATCCAATGGCTGCAATTCCAGCGGCTATTGCAATTGTAAAAATAATCAGGGCAGAATCCAGATTTGAACTAAGAGGATTGACATTAATATGAGTTACTGCCAAAGGAAAAAGCAGTGCCCCGGTTATAATAAAAATCTGAGTTAAAACGGATGTCAGACGAGCTATCCCGCTATTCGAATGGTCCCTGATTATGTCCATCCCGCCATTAATTAACATGACACCTGGAATTAAAAATAGGACACTACATATCAGAGTCACATCTGGGGTTTGTGTCTGAGAGATAGGGATTATTAGAGCAGCACACAATCCTCCGGAGAGAGCCGTCACAAGGATAGAAAGGTATAAATTATCTGTATTTATCCATAATTTGTATCGTACGATCATTGCAACCACAGATGAAACCCAGATCACCCAAAGTGCCTGGAAGTCTCCATGATTAATCCAACCTAAAGCTGCACAGGCCAAACCAATAAGGATAATCATTACCGGAACCGGATATACAGGTTTTGCATTCTTAATCCTGTTGAGTTCAGCCCTGATTGAAATGATATCCCGGTTATAAGCCGGGATATTGTGTAATAATCTGCTGACCTCGTGTAAAACTGATACATTTACTTTTGAAGGTCCATTTATTGCAAAAATCCGGCTTTGCGAACTATCTCCCTGAAAAATGCTGATTTCTATTAATTCACTTCCCACATACAGGTGGATATCCTTGTCACCAAAGTGTCGTGCAAGCCATCGAACCGAATCTGATACCCGCTGGACTGATGCACATGCACAGTATAGTAAAACCGCCAGATCAAGGTACAGATCAATTTTTGAATAATTCTCGCTGGTTTCAATGCTTTGCATAATTAATTAATATAATTAGAGGGATCATTATTTATTAATCAGTTATGATAACAGATCCCATAATGAAGATCATATTAATGATTTCTCTGATTCTCTTTGGCGTTCTTGCCAGTGGTTGTTTATCAACAAATCCTCCACCTTCTTCCAATGAATTCCAACAAAGATTCCAGTCAAACGAACAGACCGGCAGCTCCCAACCGGGTATACCGAATGAGAGTGTCCCGAATCTTATCGGTCGCTGGACTGGCCTTACCACCGGACATATACAGGGTTCCGGATTCTATTCGCATCACAATGCTGTATTTAACATTACCGGACAACAGGGTTACGCATTTGAAGGAAATAAAGAGTATATCAGGCCAGACGGAAAGACCTATTATGAGAATTTTTCTGGAGCTTTTTCACCTGACGGAGAGATGCTCTTTGCTGACAGCACGAAAGGTTACTCACTAGGCAGGATAACCGGACCAGACAGCATGTACCTTCTTACCGGACAGGATGAAAATGCATCAAGAGCCTTTATTCAGTTCTTATCACGGCAGAGTTAGATATATTCAGTATATAGAAAAAAACTGTTTAAAAAATGGATTCTTTAGCTACAGGGTTTGCAGAGGTTGACAAGACTGATGACCCTCAATCATTTATAAACCTTAACTCGGCTCAATAGGGTATAACATTTTTAGTAAAAGTGTATCAAAATTGTTTTTTCACAATAATCAACTCTTATTTAGAAATTCCCGAATGAAACAAAAGAATTAAATACATAAGATATCTATAAGATATATTATATGAGAAAAGTCATTATGAACAGTTCAAACGAACTGACGGTAAATAACATTGAAGGGTTTTATATTCGCAAAGTCACCCCTTTTGGAACAAGTGCTAAGGTTGACTGCCCCAAAGAGCATCTTGGGAAAACTGTATTTCTTGTTATTACAAGCAATGAACCTGAATCTGTCAACCTTTGAAGACTTAATTCGAGAAAATTCAGCATTGCAGATTGAGAACACGTACTTGCAGAGTAGAATCAATATTCTAGAAATCGAAAAGGCGAGTCTAATCGCAGAGAATTCATCGCTTATTGAGAAATTTAATGAGTATGTGTATCTTCATCCAAATAGAGTCGGTGTAAAAAGTGGAAAGGCATACGAAATTAAACAATCAATTACCGAAAACCAAAAATGCAATAATCCTAATAAATCGCTTCATAACAAAAGGAAACCAGGTGGTCAGCCAGGTCACAAAGGTCACAGCAGAAAAAAGCCTGAATATATTACAAGAACTGAAATTGTTTACCCCACTCTATGTCCACATTGTGGTAACTTGAACTACTTTGTCGAATTAGAATAAGTGAGGGGGAAGTTTCTAACATTTGTAAGATGATTGCAAAAGAGTTTGGTGAGTATTATGCCCAGTTGGAAGAAGAAGTCAGACAAGCTCATGCATGCTATATCGATGAAACCTCTTGGAGAGAGAATGGGAATAACCTCTGGATGTGGGCATTCGTCACAAAATGGGTTATATTATATAAAATTGCTAATAGTAGAGGGCATCAAGTTCCTTTAGAAGTTCTAGGAAAAAACCCTAATGGTGTTGATGTCCATGACCGGTTCAGGGCATATAATAAATTGGAGAAAGAAACCGGAAATCGACCTCAACAGTAATGTTGGTTCCATATTTTGGGGGACTCTAAGGAACTGGCTGAGATCTATGGTGATGAAGGAGGACCGTAGTTTCAACAATCTAAAGTGTAGAAAATTTTCAAATACAATTTTTTTAAAGTGCGAGATAAATTGTTTCAATTTGTCACCAATCCCGATGTTGATGGAACGAACAACCGGGCGGAAAGAGCTATTCGGCCTAATGTCGTTTATCGGAAAATTTCCGGAGGTACGAAATCAGAAGTAGGAACAAAAAGATATGCCGTACTTGGATCAGTATTCCAAACTCTAAAATTGAATGGTTGTAATTTTGTAGGGAAAGGACTCGAAATTATTCAAACTTCAGGCCACTGACCACTTACGT
>CAIYHQ010000011.1 GCA_903926075.1 uncultured Methanomicrobiales archaeon | reverse complement strand
TCTCGATGCCGAGACTGGGACAATTCTGGATGTGAATCCATTCCTGATCAAGTTACTTGGATTCACCCATGAACAGTTCCTTGGCAAGAAACTCTGGGAGATAGGGATTTTTAAGGATATCGCTGCCAGCAAAGACAATTTTAAAAAATTGCAGGAGAAGAAATACATCCACTATGACGATCTGCCGCTGGAGACAATAGACGGACGGCAAATCTACTCGGAGTTCGTCAGCTTCGTCTATGACGTGGACAGCAAGAACGTGATGCAATGCAACATCCGTGACATCACCGAACGCAAACGTGCGGAAGCAGCACTGCTCAAAAATACTGAAGAACTCTTGACCCACCAGGTTGAACTTGAGGCACAGGCAGAAGAACTTCGACAGTCTCATCTCGCACTCGAGGAGTCGAGGGATAAGTTTATTGACCTCTACGAATTCGCCCCGATCGGGTATCTAACGCTTAATGACAAAGCATTGATAACTGAAGCAAACCTCACCAGTGCGAGTCTCCTGGGGACAGAGCGGAGCCAACTGGTCAACCATGGACTCGGACGTTTCATAGACTCAAAAAGTCATGATGCGTGGGACTTGTATTTTGCAAACGTACGGCAGCATGTGGAAAAACAGATCTGTAACCTCACGCTCATACGGGGTGATGGTTCATTGTTCCCTGCCCGTCTGGAAGGTATCCGGACTATTCGAATCGATGGGATTATCACGGTGCGTACCGCTATCAGTGACATAACTGATATATGGCAGATAGAGGCGCTGCGGACGAGCGAAGAGAAATTTCGACTGTTAACTACTGGATCCAGTGATGCGATTGGGATTCTTGATACTGCCGGAAAAATCCAGTACATATCAAATAATGTAATCGATATCTCTGGTTTCCAACCCGATGAGTACGAAGGAATTTCTGTGCTGAAATTCGTGCATCCCGATGATCGTAAAGAAATTGATGCATTATTCGAACAGATAATACGTGGGACTGCAAAGAGTCTGATGAAAGAGTTCCGCATCAGCCGGAAAGATGGTGGCTGGGTCTGGGTCGTGGTGCTTGGAACAAATTACATCGATAATCCAGCGGTAAACGGGATCGTGGTCAATTTACGTAACATCACCGAACGCAAACAAACGGAAGATAAGATAAAAACATCAGAGACGAGATACCGTCGTCTCTTTGAATCGGCACAAGACGGGATCCTTATCCTGAACCGGGAAACTGGTGAGATCATTAATTCCAACCCTTTTATCGAGAAATTAACTGGATATACCAAAGAAGAACTTATCGGAAAACCAATTTGGGATATCGGGTTCATCAAGGATCTGGTAGCATCAAAGCTCGCCTTTGCGAAATTGCAGGCAAATGAATATATCCGGTATGAAGATCTACCGCTCGAGATGAAGGATGGGCAGAGGATAGATGTTGAGTTTATCAGCAACGTCTATCCCATTGACCCACACATATCAGTCATACAATGCAACATCCGGGACATTACTGACCGCAAGCGGGCAGAAGAGGCACTAAATCAGGCGAATAAGAAACTTAATCTCCTATCAGGTCTTACCAGGCACGACCTAAAAAATAAAGTGATAACGATACAGGGTTTCTTGCAATTTGCACGAAAATCAAAAGATATTAAAGAGATTCAACCATTCCTCGATAAAATACAAGATTCGGCAAAGGCTATTGAGCACCAGATAAATTTTTCAAAGGATTATCAGGATCTGGGAGTTAAATCACCAATCTGGCTGAATTTATCTAATATGATTATATTAGCGAGTAACCCTGCAATTCAGATCACTGATGAAACCGGAACTATCCAGATATTCGCAGACCCACTCTTTGAAAAGGTGATGTATAACCTAACAGATAATACAATCCGTCATGGAGAGACTGCAACGGAGTCTCATGTATCTGTCATCACGGAAAAGGATGATATTCGGATTATCTGGGAGGATAATGGTGTTGGAGTCCCTGTTGAAGAGAAGGAGATGATTTTTCAGAGGGGTTTTGGGAAGAACACCGGCTTAGGTCTTTTCCTCATCAGGGAAATTCTTGCAATTACAGGAATGACGATACAGGAGACCGGTGAACCCGGGAAAGGGGCACGGTTTGAGATAACGGTGCCGAATGGAATGTGGCGTAAGGGTAAGGTGGAGGATAAGATGATCTGAATGTCAGCAGGAAAGAAGAATACGGAAGAGAAAAACACAGGCACCCCGGGTATCGAACGTCCGTTAAGGGATGCTGCGGAAAAGAAGCTGGCAAACCATCCAAAAATCCCTCCCGACTTCGCAGGGACATCCCCCGAACAACTTATCCACGAACTTAGGGTACACCAGATTGAGCTCGAGGCACAGACAGAAGAACTTAGATTGGCTCAACTGGAACTGGAGAAGTCGAGGGATAAGTTTTTTGATCTCTATGAATTCGCTCCGACCGGGTATCTCACGCTTAACGATAAGGCACTAATAACTGAAGCAAACCTCACCAGTGCAAGTCTCCTGGGGATAGAGCGGAGCAAACTGGTCAACCATGGACTCGGACTTTTCATAGACTCAAAAAGTCATGATGCGTGGGACCTGTATTTCGCAAACGTGCGGCAGCACGTGGAAAAGCAGATCTGCAGCCTCATGCTCATACGGAGAGATGGCTCATTGTTCCCTGCCCATCTGGAAGGGGTCCGGACTACCCGCAGCGATGGGACTATCACGGTCCGTATCGCTATCAGTGACATAACTGATATATGGCAGATAGAGGCGCTGCGGGAGAGTGAGGAAAAATATCACAATCTTTATCGAAATTTAGCCCTTGGCATTTTCCATTCTACCTTCGAAGGAAGATTTATCGATTTAAACCCTGCTCTTGCAAAGATGCTTGGTTATAATTCTCCAGAAGAGGTGCTATTATCTATCACCAATATCGCCGAACAGGTCTATAATGAGTCTTTTCATCGCCCTGCCATATCAACCACCTCTCTGGATGCAGATGTCTGGAGAATCACCAGCCGGGAAAACCAGTATCGACGTAGGGATGGCACCCTGTGGTATGGAATGCTGCATCTGCGTGTCGTCCCTGATATACATGGTAAGCCCAGTCATTACGAAGGGATTGTTGAGGATATTACCGGGCGCAAACAGATGGAGAATGAACTCCGGCTCACACAATCCAGACTGGAATTGGCGATGGAGACTGGGAGAATCGCATGGTGGGAGATGGACTGCGTGACTGGAAACATTATTTTCAATAAACGCAAGGCACAAATGCTAGGATATCCGGCTGAAAAGTTTTCCCATTATACTGACTTTACTAAGTTGATCCATCCTGAGGATCACGAAATATCAATGCAGGCGATGCGTGACCATATATCCGGGATAAAAAAACTATACGAAGCGGATTACCGGATAAATTCCCGGAATGACGAGTATTTATGGTTCCATGATATTGGAGGTATATCTGAATATGCTTCCAATGGAAGACCATTGAAGGTAACCGGGTTTGTGATGGACATCACGGACAGAAAGCAGGCGGATGATAAGATAAAAACATCAGAGACGAGATATCATCGTCTCTTTGAATCGGCACAAGACGGGATCCTTATCCTGAACCGGGAAACTGGTGAGATCATTGATTCCAACCCCTATATCGAGAGATTAACTGGATATGCCAAAGAAGAACTTATAGGAAAACCCATTTGGGATATCGGGTTCATCAAGGATCAGGCAACGTCAAAGCTCGCCTTTGCAAAATTGCAGTCAAATGAATATATCCGGTATGAAGATCTACCGCTCGAGATGAAGGATGGGCGGAGGATAGATGTTGAGTTTATCAGCAACGTCTATCCCATTGATCCGCACATTTCAGTCATACAATGCAATATCCGGGACATCACTGACCGCAAGCGGGCGGAAGAGGCGCTTATCATAGCTAATAATAAAATCAGTCTCCTTTCCAGCATCACCCGTCACGACATAAAGAATAAAGTTATAGTGATACATTATGCCTTACAATTCGCACGACAAAAGCAAGTTATTGACGAAATTGAACCTTTCCTTGATGAAATACATAATTCAGTAAATGTTATTGAACATCAGATAGATTTTTCAAAGGATTATCAGGACCTGGGGGTAAGACCGCCAGAATGGCTGAATTTATCTTATATGATTACATTAACCTCAACCCCTGCGATTCAGATTGTTGATGAAACCGGAACTCTTCAGGTATTTGCAGACCCGCTCTTTGAGAAGGTGCCGGATAATCTTATTGATAATACCATTCGTCATGGAGAGACTGCAACTGAAGTCCATGTATCTTTTATCACCGATAAGGATGATATACGGATTATCTGGACAGATAATGGAGTAGGTGTGCCTGCTGAAGAGAAGGAGATGATATTTAACCGGGGTTACGGGAAGAACACAGGCTTAGGTCTTTTTCTTATCAGGGAAATTCTTGCAATTACGGGAATAACGATACAGGAGACCGGTGAACCAGGGGAGGGTGCACAGTTCGAGATAACGGTGCCGAATGGAAAGTGGCGTATCGGAAATGACGAGAATTAATTTGCCGTTGATCGTTCCGGTCGAACCCAGCTTCGCTAAGGTTATGCTTCCATCCCATCAGGTATCTTCGGGAAGATATAAATGGGGTGGAATTATCTCATATCCACTCTGTACAACCTTTAAACGTGTATACTCCTATCATCACTATACAAGTGCACCAACCGAAATGTAATTGGGTTCCGAATGCTTGTGCCGGGAAGTTTGCATAGGATATCATCTATATCTCAGGCACCCATTCCTGGTGGAACTATGGAAAAAATCAAGTTCTGGCCCTCACATGGATAACAATCAAATCAAGCCAGACCATTCTCTTTTTGATAAAAAATATTACATCGCCCGGCACTTCGGAAGCGGTATGCAAACCTGGCAGGATGGATAGGAACGGTGCATGATGGCAGATGCTATCCAAGTCCTCTATGTTGACGATGAAAAGGATCTTCTCGAGATCGGAATTTTATATATATAGTCCTTGATCCGTTGGAACAGATCAAAAGGAGGATGTATGATAGTTATTCTGGCAGAAATTAAGGTGTTGCAAAAAAGACCTTAGTGAGCCTTGCACTATTACAAAAAACCTGCAGTGCGAGGGCAATGATTATTTCCTTAAAATAGCAGATAACGACATAGGAATACAAGAAATTGAAAATTATTCCGATGATAAACCTCAAATTCTTACAGTTGAAGATGAAGCACTTATTGCAGCCAACCTAACCCAAATCATCATCTCGCTTGGTTATACGGTTCACAAAGCGGTTGCCAAAGGTGAGGACGCTGTCAATTTGGTAAAAATCCAGAAACCTGATCCTGTACTTATGGATATCGAACTCATCGGGGTATTGACCGGATAATTGATTCCCATGACATTACCCACAGGAAACAGTTAGAAGAAGAGTTAAAAAATAAAGGACTCACCCAGATTGGACAAAATATGGAGCAGTTTCAGATTTGAATGATATAACTTTCATGAGTCAGACACTCTATGAACTCGTCTTTTATTGGATAAATTTCAAGCGGGGTCCGATCGGTACATACCCGGTGTATATCCAGAACCGGTCCAGTTATTTCAGATAGAGAAATCTCAATAAAATAGATATTGATTATGACTTCATATGGTCGTAACTTACAGGTCTAAAACTTTCTTTCTTATTATCTTGCCGATGAGTAGCTTTGCAATTTGAATGTATTGCATCAGTTTTTTGTGACCCAGAATAGTTACTAAATTGTTATTGCCTCAGGAAGCTATAATAATATATTGACACTAAACGGGAAAACATCGTCAAAACTCTCAATATTATATGTCGATGACGAAGCAAACCTTCTGAACTTATGCAAGATATTTTTGGAGCAATCCGGTGACTTTGCCGTCACAACTTCAATGAGTCCACCCGATGCTATTCATTTACTATCTGAACAGGTTTTTGATGCAATCATCTCTGACTATCAGATGCCAGAGATGGACGGCATTGAGTTCCTCAGGCACATCAGGGCAAAAAGTAATACGACGCCATTCATAATCTTCACTGGGAGAGGGCGTGAAGAGGTGGTAATCGACGCTATCAATGCCGGAGTTGATTTCTATCTTCAGAAAGGAGGTCCGCCAAAGGCAATGTTTGCCGAGCTTTCCCACAAGGTCCGACAGGCAGTCGGTCGTGCACGGGCGGAAGAGGCACTGCGCAATGAACAGGAAAAGTACTCCAAAGCCTTCCACTCCGTTCCTGATATGATAGCAATTAATGAGACCGGGACCGGACTGTTTCTTGAAATAAATGATGCAGTAATCAGGATATTTGGGTATGAACGGGAAGAATTAGTCGGTAAAAGTATATGGGATCTCAATATCTGGTGCCAGCCGGAAGATCTCTCTGACATAATCACCCGGTTACAAAAACAGAAAAGGGTGCAGAAATTAGAATTACGCCTGTACCGTAAATCCGGTGAGGAATTCACCGCTGAATTCTCTTCAGAGGTGATCACCCTTGGAACAAATGAAGTCCTGCTTACCGTTGTGCATGATATAACCGACAGAAAACGGGAGGAAGAAGCGTTGCGAAACGCCCTTGCAGAAAAGGAAACACTCTTACGAGAAGTGCATTACCGGGTGAAGACCAACCTTGTCGGGATAGTTAACTCAATCGATCTTCAGATCAACTCACTCACAGACCCAGTGCATATCTCCCAATTTAAAAGTCTCCAGGTCCGGATACGAAGCATGGAGTTTGTTTACGAATTGCTTTATTTATCAGGAGATATTTCCCGAATTGAGATCACCACCTACCTAAAAACCCTGTTCCAGTACCTGATTCAGATGGACAAGACAAAGACAAGAGTCAGTTGTAAAATTGAATCGGACAATATAACGATGCCTATCGAGACTGCAATTCCCTTTGGTCTTATCATTAGCGAGATTGTCACTAATTCGCTGAAATACGCTTTCCCCCATGAATTTTCCTGTTCAGAAATCCGCGGAGTGCCCTGCACTATTACGCTAACCTTGAAATGTGAGGGAAGCGATTATCTCCTTATCGTTGCAGATAACGGTTTAGGGATACCAGTAGGAACAGATGTCTCCATGCCCAGATCACTCGGGCTTTACCTTATCAGGTTTATTGTAGAGCACCAGTTGCAGGGGATCCTTGAGATTAGCACGACTGAAGGGACCGTTTATACTATTCGGTTTCCAGAATCGACATTTAAGGAGTAGAATTCTCGTGAAAAAGCCCAGCATCCTTATAGTTGAAGACGAAGCCCTTATTGCTGCTAACCTTTTCCAAATCCTCTCTTCACTTGGCTATACAGTTCAAAAACAGGTCGAGACAGGAGAAGACGCTATCCTTGCGGTAAAAACTCAAAAACCCGATCTCGTGCTTATGGACATAGAACTCATCGGGGCGATGAATGGAATAGAAGTCGCCGAGAAGATCCGTTCAATCGCTGATATTCCAATCGTATATCTTACTGCTTATACTGATGATCTGCGTCTTAAGCAGGCACAGCTTACTGAACCGTATGGCTATATCGTTAAGCCCGCCAATAACCGTGAACTCCATGCCACAATCGGAATGGCGCTATACAAACATGCACTTGATCTGCAACTCAGGGCTAGTGAGGAACGGTACCGGGCAATTTATGAAAAGTCTCCAATTGCTATTGAACTCTATGATATAACTGGTGCACTAGTGCATGTCAACCCCGCGTGTCTGAAATTGTTTGGCATAGGGGATATACAGGCTATTCATAACATTTCTCTTTTTGCTGACCCGAATATCAATAATGAGGATGAGGAGAAATTACTAAAGGGAGAAACGGTTCATTACGAAGGACCTTTTGATTTCGAAAAAGGAAAAATCCTGAGCCTCTATCCTACCAGTCGGGAAGGGACAATCTGGCTGGATGTGCTAATCACCCCACTGGGAGAAAGTGTGGATTCAATAACGGGTTTCCTCGTACAGATTCAGGATATCACCGGACGCAGGCAGGCAGAAGAGTCACTCAGTCAGGCGAATAAAAAACTCAGCCTCCTTTCCGGTATTACGAGACATGATATCAACAACAAACTGACGGTGATGAAGGGATGTCTAACCCTCCTTAAAAATGAGCAGCCATCTCTCGTAATTAATGAATATTTCCTTAAGGTCATTACCGCTGCACAGCGAATCTCTGCCATAATTCTATTCACCAAACAATATGAGGAGATCGGTGTCAAAGCTCCAACCTGGCAGGATTGCCGTAAACTGGTGGACACTGCAGCAAAGCAGGTCCAGATTGGGCAGGTCATGGTGAAGAACGACTTTCCTGCTGGTGCAGAAGTCTTTGCTGATCCACTCATCGTCAGGGTCTGTTACAACCTTATAGATAATGCTGTGCGGTATGGCGGAAAAATCACGACTATTCTGTTTACTGTTGAGAACCGTGACGGGTATGAGGTTATCGTGTGCGAGGATGATGGTGACGGGATTGTGGAGGATGAGAAGGAGATTATCTTTGAGAGGGGCTTTGGGAAGAACACCGGCCTTGGACTCTTCCTTATCAGGGAAATCCTTGCAATTACGGGAATGACGATACAGGAAACCGGTGAGCCCGGGAAGGGAGCACGATTCGAGATAACGGTGCCGAATGGAAACTGGCGGTTCAAGTCTTTGTGAAACAGTCAGGACTATGTATAATGAAAATGAAAGAGACTAATAAAATAGGGCACTATGGATATCCGTAAGAAGACTCTGCTGGTACTCAGTATCACCTTCATCATTATCCTTTTCTGTACAATAGCAGGGGTCTCGATGACTCTTTATATTGATCAACTAGGGCATCTCGAACAACAACAGGTAACAACAGATGTAACACAAGTAATCAGTGCCATGGTAAACGAGCAGGATGACCTTAGTAATACTCTTCGTGATTGGTCATACTGGAATGACACTAACCAGTTTGCTCTTGACCAGAACCAGTATTATATAACACAAAACATGAATGAAAAGTCACTATCAACAATCCGAGTAAACCTGTTCATGTTGACTGACACCCAGGGAAACCTTGTCTATGGTAAGGTAGTGGATCCGGTTACTGGTCGGGAAAGCCAGCTTCCTGAAAATTTTAGCGAGTTACTCCCCCCCGGCCACCCCTTCCTTAATCATACCTCCCTGACAGATACGAATACCGGCTTTCTCCTCCTGCCCACTGGACCCATGATGATTGCCTCATCACCGGTACTTAACAATATGAGGGAAGGTCCCTCACATGGTGTCCTTGTTATGGGGAGGTCTCTTAATAAGGGTGCATTTGCCCGTATCTCTCGCACCACTGGAAACCCCATTTCCGCGTACTGGAAAGGAGATATGGTTGCAGATGACCTGCAGTTATCACTCCTGAAACAAATGAACCCGGACTCCGGTGTTGTCAGTATTCCCAGTTCCGATGATACCATATCAGGATTCACGGTGATCAACGATGTCAACGGCCGGAAAATTCTGATTGTTACCAATCAACCACGGGATATCTACCTGAACGGCCTTACACTCATACGGACATACCTGATAATCTTCATTTTTTTATTATTGGTCACATTGTTCATTGTCCTGTTTGCCGTAGATCAGATCGTGCTGAAACGGCTGAATCACCTTACAAACCGCGTCAGGATGTTGGGACAGGGCAAAAATGACGATATGAAACCAGAATTTACCGGAAGCGATGAAATTACTCTTCTCGAGCAGGCAATCCTGATTGCACACACCGATCTAAAGAACAGTGAGCAGGAACTTATGAAAATCTCAACGTCGCTTGCTACAGCGAATCAGAAGCTCAACCTAATCTCCCTGTTGACACGAAAAGACCTGACTAACCAGACTTTTATCCTAAGCAGTTACCTCGAACTGGCAAAAACGCAATTAGCTAGGAAAGATCATATTATCGAAACTTTACAAAAATGTGCCCAGGCGATTCAGTCAATCGACGAGACAATTGAATATTCAAAGGATTATCAGGACATGGGTATAAAACTCCCAAAATGGCAGAACGTAAAGATTGCGTTGTTGCTCGGGCTCTCTCATGTATCCATTGGAAATATCCAACACAACATAGAAACAGCAGACCTCGAGATTTTTACCGACCCTCTAATAGAAAAGGTATTCCAGCGCCTTTTCGAGAACTCAGTGAAGCATGGCGATCATGTCACATTGATCCGGGTATGGCACACAGTCACTTTTGAAGGGGTCACAATATTTTTTGAAGATGATGGGATCGGTATTCCGCTGGAGAAAAAAGAACAGATCTTTTTACGAGCCGAGTTTACCCGTGTTTCAAGGGGGAGTCTCATATTTGTCAGAGAGATTCTCGACATTACCGGCATCACAATAACTGAGACCGGCGAACCAGGGAAGGGAGTACGGTTTGAGATCATGGTGCCGAATGGTGGTTACCGGAATTATCAGGATAATCAGGACTGAAAGGAGGACAATCCATGTATAATATCAGGTTTCCAGTGTCACCATATAGGAGGGGTTTCAGATGAATAAACCTCAAATCCTTGTAGTTGAAGATGAAGCATTCATTGCAGCCAATCTGATCCAAATCCTCATCTCGCTTGGTTATACGGTTCACAAAGCGGTTGCCAAAGGTGAGGACGCTGTCAATTCGGTAAAAATCCAGAAACCTGATCTTATACTTATGGATATCGAACTCATCGGGGCATTGACCGGAATAGAAACCGCAGAGAAGATCCGGGCAATCGCAGATATCCCTATTGTGTACCTGACTGCTTATAGTGATGACGAGCGCCTTAAGAAAGCACAAATAACAGAACCTTACGGTTATCTCGTAAAACCGGTTCATAACCGCGAATTAAAGGCCACAATCGAGATGGCGCTTTACAAACATGCCCTCAATAGGAAACTCAAAGAACGTGATGACACCATACGTACGCTTCTCAACGCGGTATCGGATGATCTGGTACTGATAAACAGCGGGAGAAAAATTATCGCCATCAATAAATCCATGGCAGAAAAACTGGGGCAGAAACCCAAAGAACTTATCGGAAGGGCGATTGGGGATTTTCTCAATTCCCAGGTATTGTCTGAAATATTAGACCGAATCATTGATTCCCATGAAACTGACAGGCAGACTCATTTCGAAGAGAAACAAAATGACAGGTGGGTTGAGACCCTAGTGTATCCAGTCATCGGCGGGAGCGAAAATGACTTGAGAATTGCCATTCAGTCTCATGACATTACCCTCAGGAAACAGTTTGAAGAAGATTTAAAAAATGAAGGACTCACCCAGATTGGACAAAATATGGAGCAGTTCCAGATCTTAAACGACCAGATTCGAAACCCACTCCAGGTCATCAGGGGTTACGTGTTACTAGATACCACGAGATACAGTGATGCTATCAATAAACAGGTTGAGATTATCGACGACCTTGTAACCCAACTCGATATAGGCTGGTTGAAATCTGAAAAAGTCAGCCAGTTCCTTATAAAGCACCAGCATGTATTCACAAAGTCCATACAGGAAAAATAACAGACCCGGCCGGAAGAAGAGGATTCAACCCGGGAATCACTTCACAAATCATTGTCATTTCAGGAGGCAGTGTTATCAGCATTACCCGTTCCGATATTCTACGCTGATAAGAATGGCAGATATATCGGAGAAAATCATAATTACCTTAAAATGGTGGATGATTAAATCATCATATCATTCCTGTAACTTCTTCATGAGATCTGCAATGATACGATCCTTCTCTTCGATAGTCTTATCTTTCTCCACTACGGTTTTACCTATCTCTTCAATAGATTTATCTTTCTCTTCAATTTTTCGCTCAAGATCTGCCAGTTCTTCAAGTATCTCATCTTCTATATCCATAGCCTGACGAACTTCGTCAGTCTGGGCTGCATTCTGGAGGCGACGAATAAGTGGTCGATGCTTTTTTGGAAAATCTTCTTCATGAACATTCAGGATATGATTATCTTTTGAGATAGTATCCTGATCAAAGACATTAAGAAGTATCTCAAGTTCATTACGCCGCTTCTCTTTCAGGCGGTTAATCTGAATGATATAACTGTCATGAGTCAGACTCTCTATAAACTCGTCTTTTATCGGATAGATCTCAAGCGTTGTTCTATCAGTACATACCCGGCGTATATCCAGAACTGGTCCGGGGATGTCAGAAATTGAATACCCAAGGGAAGTAAATACTGATTATGGGCAGGGCCTTCTTTTTCCCGTCCATCTCATAATAATTCTCTTTGTTGCTGTATTGTTCTCTTAAGTAGTGGCGAAAACGCATGATGTCAGTTATCAGCTTTGCTTTCTCTATTTCAATTATGACTTTTAGTTTTCCCTCCGGTGTCTGTATCAATGCCGAATAATCCAGACGATATACGGTAAAATTTAAAAACAACATCGTAGATTGGATTCGCTATATACACAATATACTTTATTTGACTTTGCTAATCGAATAAATTTTCCTGTGAGTAAGTTATATAGAGAGAACAACCAAATGAACCTATTCAAATTTTGGCTAATGCCTATTTCCTTGTAACTGACGCGTTCAATATCTGTTTTGCGGTTTCAAACCAACCATAGCAAAACCCTTAAACATATATACGCCTATTATCACTTTACAAGTGTACCTGGCGAAATATATCTGGATTTCCTTAATATTTGTGATGAAACGTGGTGTCTTAAGATTGTAATCATGCCTGCAATAATCATACGTAATCGAAAACGCCGTTACTATATGCCGGGATGTTTGCACAGGGTATCCTCTATATCTCAGGCACCATTTTCTGGTGAAACTATGGGAAAAAACAAGACCGGGCCCTCACATGGATAACAATCAAGTCAAGCCAAGCCAGGACATTCGCTTTTTGATAAAATATCACACCGCCCGGTATTCTGGAAGCGGTATCCAAACCTGGCAGGAGGGATAGTGACAGTGCATGATGGCAGAAGCTATCCGGGTTCTCTATGTTGACGATGAAACAGGTCTTCTCGAGATCGCTAAGATTTTCCTTGAGGAAGCAGGTGATTGTCCCCCACAATCATTAATAAACCATAGACCATTTATCATGTTATGACCACCTCTGGATATCATCACCGTCAATACCATAGGAAAAACGGGTGAACCAGGAATTGGGGCACGGTTTGAGATAACGGTGCCAGATGGGAAATATATTTCTATAACAAAAAAGGGAATTTCCATTATCTTTTTTTTCACCAAACATTATATATCCGATTAATGGAAACTGGGAACATATAGTGCAATAATCATGAACCTCCAGAAAAAAACAATTTTGGTTTTTGTCATTCTGCTAATATCCGTTTTAATAGTTATCAGCATATTTTTTTCAACAATACTTCTTGCAAGTTACAGCACTCTTGAAGAGCAATATATTGCAAAGGACCTCGACCAGTCTGTAAAAAAACTAGATGATGAATTTTCGACACTTTCTGCGATAGTATCTGATTGGGGGCCCTGGGATGATACTTATAATTTTGTAAATGGGAATGACCCGGAGTATATCAGATCAAATCTCCTGACCCCGGGCTTTGATAATCTGAACATGAACCTTATTGTTTTAACAAATAACAAGGGGGCAATAGTCTATTCCGGATCTTATGATCCTTTAAATAAGGTAATGGTCCCAGTTCCGGCATTTTTTCAGGGGCATCTTTCTCTTACAACTCCCCTGATGAATATGTCAGATCCTCACTATATAACCGCAGGAATTTTAATGCTTCCCGAAAATCCGATGATCATTGTATCACAACCTATAGTACATTCCGATTTTTCCGGGGAGCCCCAGGGAGTAGTCATTATGGGGAGGTACCTTGACAAGGCAGAAATCTCAAAGCTTGCGGAACTTACACAGCCTAGTCTTGCTTTTATTAGTATCGAAGACCCTTCATTGTCGCCAGACCTTCTCTCACGTATCAGGGAAAAAAGCGGCTCATTATCAAGAACCATCAAACAAATTAGCATGGAAAGGATTGCCGGATATGCCCTAATTAAGGATATTTATGGAAATGATGCACTTGTTCTCCAGATCACCGAAGCACGTGATATCTATCGCCAGGGATTAAATACGACTATACAGGTCATTTTGATCATAATTTTTAGTGGTCTGTGCTTAGGGCTTGTGGTAATTTTTCTTCTTGATCGGATCCTCTTAAAAAGGATGAGATCAATTTCGACCCAGGTATATTCAATTGGTAAATCCGGAAGCACAACAGAGCATGTAGGAATTGAAGGAGATGACGAACTATCAGGACTCGCTACAGAAATAAACCGGATGCTCGACACAATTGAACAGGCCCAGCAGAAAGTGCAGGCAAGTGAGGCCAGGTTCAGAGGACTCGCTGAAAATCTGCCGCTTATCATATTTGAGATGGACACAACTGGCAATCTTCTGTATGTCAATAAGACCGGCGTTGAAATATTCGGAGTTACCGAAGAAAAGATCAATCAAGGGATTAATATCAGGGATTATTTATCACTTGAGAATATCGAAATGATGGAGAGGGGACTTGCAGCAGTTTTATCCGGAGCCCGTTCTCCTGGTGAGACCTATACTTTAAAACAACTTGATGGAAACCTGATGCATGCAATTGTCAATACTTCTCTAATTTACAGTGAAGGCAACATTATCGGCTTTCGTGGTATAGTTCTTGATATTTCTGAAAGACTCAAGCTTGAAAGGGATTTAAAAGAAAGTGAGGAAGAATATCGGGCACTCACTGAGAACACGAGTGACATTCTATTCTCCCTGAATATGTCAGGTTTTTTTACATATATCTCACCGCAGGTCAATAAATATGGATATCTTGTGGATGAGATACTTGGCAAAACATTTCGGGATATTATCTATCCAAGTGACTTCAACACGGTTGAAAAAGATTTTGCACGTGACCTCGAAAAAGGAGCACAGTTTCATTCCACGTTCAGAATCCTTGATAAATGGGGAAATACCCACTGGTTTGAGGAAAAAGGTACTCTACGGCTTGACCAATATGGAACACCCATTGGAATCTATGGCGTTTTACGCGATGATTCTCTAAGGAAGCGTGTTGAAGAGCAATTGACTGAATCAAAAAACCTTTACATGGCAATTTTTGATAACACTGGAAGTGCCACGATTATTATTTCAAAGAACACATCCATTATTCTTGCAAACGAGAGATGGGCAAGACTTACCGGGATTTCAAAAGAAGATTGTATAGGGAGGAGCTGGACCGAATTTGTTTATCCTGAAGACCAGGATATGATGAAAAAATATCATTACGACCGGAGGGATGAGTCATCTTTCGTTCCTCGAGAATATCTCTTCAGGCTTATTGATTCATTAAAAAATGTTCACTCATGTATTGTAAGTGTCGTAATGATCCCAGGAACAACTGACAGTATCGCAGCTGTTGTTGATATTTCTGAACGTAAACGTGCTGAGGATGCAATAGAACTTGCAAACAGGAAACTTAACCTGATGAATAATATCACCCGGCATGATATCCTCAACACTATAACCGGGCTTTTAGGTTGTGTGGATATGGCAAATGCTACAACCTCACCTGAAGAAAAAAAGCATCTTCTTGATGATATTAAGGAACTTACACGCATTATAGAACGGCAGATAGCATTTACGAGGGAATATCAGGAAGTTGGTGTTCACCTGCCGTTATGGCAGAACATTCACCTCGTTATCGATAAAGTTTTACAGAATTTTGAAAATACTGGTATACACTTTCAAATAGATACCGGGAATATTGAGGTCTATGCTGACCCATTGCTGGAGAAGGTTTTCTATAACCTTATTGATAATGCAAAAAGGTATGGGGAGAAGATTACAACCATACGTATATTCACCCGGGTCACAGAAAACAATGCACTGCTAATTTTTGAGGATGATGGTGCAGGTATACCTTTTGACCAAAAAACACAGATTTTTGAACGGGGTGTGGGAAAGAATACAGGTATGGGATTATTCCTCACCCAGGAGATACTTGCAATAACAGGTGTCACGATTGAGGAAGACGGGATTTTCGGAAGTGGAGCACGGTTCGAGATGACGGTACCGAATTGGGCTTATCGCACTTTTGTTTAGCCCCTCTATTATTTCAGGTTCATTAAAACAAGTTATTAATTAATATCTTTTGGAATTGCAACATAAAATGTGGAACCAAGTCCTGGTCCTTCACTACAGGCCCAGATCCTCCAATTCAATTTTTCGGTAATTTTCTTTGCGATTGAAAGGCCAAGTCCAAATGATTCCCTCTCATGACGGGAAGGATCAACTTTGAAAAATTCAGTAAAGATCTTTTCAAGATCGGCCTGTTTAATTCCAATCCCATTATCTTTAACTGAAATCACTACTTCGTCAATTTTAACTTCAGCATTTACTTTTATAATTCCATCAGAATTTGTATATTTTACTGCATTATCAATAAGATTTAGAAAAAGTGAATTCAGATACATTCGGTCAGACTTAATAATTATTCCATTTGGAATAGTATTTTCAAAAACTAACTGAGATTTATCTGTTGTCAGACGAGTACTTGAAATTATTGCGTCGATCAATTGTTTTAAGTCCATTTCATGGCTTTCCAGATGAAAATCGTGTGATTGAAACTTTGCAATTTCCAGGATATGAAAGACCATATCCCGCATGTTCCTTACCTCATTAAGAACAACCTCCAGAAGCCCTTTCAATTTTTCGTCGCTTTCATACTTGATGATATATGGAAGTATAGCAAGAAGAGGGGTAAGGGGGGTCTTAAGATCGTGACCAAGCTGGAGAATCAGTTCGTTTTTCTGTTGCAATAATGCTTCAATTTCGTGTGTCCTCTCTTTTACGGTTTTTTCAAGTCCTAGGTTGATCTCAGATATCTCTTTATGCAGGGTATCTAAAGCAATGTTTTTTGCTTCAATTTCCCGGGTATATCTCTTCAGTTCCTCTTCAATTGTCTTTCTTTCAGTAATATCTGTTAAAACTGCAAGTAAGGCTGGTTTCCTGTTGAATTGTATTAAACTTCCTTTCACATCGACAATTAATGTCTTTCCGTTTTTACTTATGATTGGAACTTCATAATCTTTTGTTACTTCACCTCTCTTTTCCCGGTTTATATTATCCTGAATTTTTTTATGTATTTCTGAACCGATATATGAAAACAATGAAGAGCCTATCCATTCTTCGCTGGAATATCCAAGACCTCTTACAAGTGCGTTGTTTACATAGAGGATCTCGCCCTCTGCATAAATAAGAACATAACTCGGGAGGTTTGAAATTAGTGATCTGAATTTTTCTTCACTCTCAATGAGACTTTTTTCAACTTCCCTCCTAAAGATAATATTATCCCATTCACGAAGCCATCGGTCAATATTCTTTGGAAGTGAAAAGAATACGTCTTCAGATTTTATGATATAATCTAGTGCGCCTGCTTTCATCACACCGACTGCAATCTCTTCATTCCCCTGACCTGTCATCAATATGACTGGTGAATCTGCATTATGAAGATAATTAGGCATCATCTGGATTCCCTCACCGTCTGGTAAAAACCAGTCCGAGATAATAATATCAGGACTAATTGCCTCTAAAATCATTTTTGCCTCACTTATTGTTGAGGCTTCGTGAACAGTGCAATTAACAAGTTCCATTTCTAGGATTTTTTTTATCAGTTCAGCCTGTGCCTCTTCATCCTCAACGAGAAGAATGTTCAGATTTTCAGTTCTTTCAGTCATTATTGTTTTACTTTTTTTTCCTGTTGAAGATCTTATCACTATATGTAATAAAATTCTACCGAAATAATTCTTGCAAAGTAATTATCTAAAAAGATGAAATTAATATAATAGATGATCAAAATATTCTCATTATTTTTATGGAAGAGAAAATACCGTCGGTCGTAAATCCAGACCCTTCTAAAAAAATTTCATCCGTGGAGGATAATGGAAATGCGAATAACGGTGAATATATGTGTAATTTTCTTTCGGAATCAGAAATAAGGATCCTTGTTGTTGATGGCAATGAAAAAGGTATAAAACTTGCAAAAGAAAATCTTACAAAACTGGGTGCACTTCTTGTAAATGGAGCTTTAACTGGTAATGAGGCACTTGATGAGGTTAAAGCTCAAAAATACGACGTGATCGTTTCAGAATATGATCTACCCGATATGAGTGGAATCGATCTCCATAAAAAACTGATCCTGCAAAATTTCACCATTCCTTTTATATTGTTTACAAGTCCTGGAGGAACTGATATCATTAAAGAAGCAATTAAATCCAGTTCTGATTTTCTTTTCCAGAGATCCGGTAATCCAGTACTTGTATATTCTGACCTCTGCCAGAAGATACGGCAGATAACACAATTACATCAAGCTGAAAACAAGTTAAAATTATATACAGAAGAACTCGAAGAGACTGTGAAAGAGAGAACGAGGGAGCTTGAACAGGTACACAGGTTCTCTGTAATTGGAGAACTTGCTACAATGATAGGCCATGATATGCGAAATCCACTTCAGGTTATAACAAACATGGAATTCCTTGCAAAAAGAAGGAGAACTCAAATGAATAGTGCTGAATATGATGTTCTCGAAAGATTTGGAATTAATACTATACTATCTAAAATCGAAGATGAAACAATATACTTAAATAAAATTGTTTCAGATCTTCAGGACTATGCAAGAGATATCAGTCTCAACTTAAGTCTTGTAGATGTCAGGCAGTTATTCCTTGACTTTCAACTATTATTAAAAATAAATGAAAAAATTACCTATAATGTAAAAGTTCCCATGGGAATTATGATATCAGCTGATAAAGAATTAATAAAACGTGTATTTTCAAACTTAATTACAAATTCAATTTCTTCAATGACGGAAGGGGGTATTTTACAGGTCAACGCGAGAACAGAAGGCGAAAATACTATAATAGAGCTTACTGATACAGGGAAAGGGATAACTGAGGACATTTTCTTGAAAATTTTTGATCCACTTTTTACAACGAAACCCAAAGGAACCGGTTTTGGGTTGCCTGTTGCAAAAAGACTTATTGAAGCTCACAACGGGACTATCCAACTGGAAAGTCATATTGGAAAAGGCACTACTGTTACTATTAAATTACCTAATAACTCCGCGAAACAGAAAATCAGTTTAAAATAACGAGGAGATTTGAATGAAAAATATATTAATTGTTGACGATGACGAGGGAATTCTGGAAAGTTTCAGGGAGATCCTCGAGTTGGAAGGTTATACGGTCGATACAGCAAATAATGCGGGAGATGGTCTGAAAAAGGCAGAAGGGAAATATTACAACCTGGCCCTTCTTGACATTAAACTCCCTGATATGGAAGGCACAGACCTTCTAATAGAACTTCAGAAAATAAGACCTGCAATGATGAAGATAATGGTTACAGGATATGCAAACCTTGAAAATTCAGTTAAGGCTCTCAATTCAGGAGCTGATGCATATATTGTTAAACCTGTTGAACCCAGAGTCCTCATTCAGATAATTCATGAAAAGATTGTTGAGCAGGAAGAAGCCGAACAGATTGATGGTGAGAAAGTCTCTGAATATCTTGAAAGGCAACTAACAAACCTTGATCTGGAACAATAAAAAAAAAATGAATGAAATTACAAAAGATGAGATCCTCAATCTCCTGAAAGAATACAATGTAGATGAGATTAGTCTTTTAGAAAGACCTCAAATTACAAAAGAAAAGTTAATCCAGGCAATTGACCAATATAAAATAATAGTTCCTGACCTCTTTTATAAATCTCTCGCAGAAAAACTTGGACTCCCGTATATTGAATCATTTGAATTGAAAAAAAAGACACATTATGCTCAGGCCCTCCCTTACAATGTAATCCGCGAATCACATATTATCCTCCTTGGTATAACTCCGGAAAAAGTTAAGATAGCAACTGCCAATCCTCTGAACAGAGAGATTTTTGTACGCCTCCGATTAATCTTTAAACGCGAGATCGAAATCTCTGTTGCATCTCTTAATGCAGTCTCTGAAGTGAATGACCTGGGTTTCCAGAAAATGCATAGTTACAAAGCACTTGAGGAGTTACGAGACAGAAACCCGGATGAATCTGCATATATAATTTTGTTTCCCTGGCAAAAAGTTGCTATTATCATATTAGCCCTTATAATTGGATTTTTTCTTATTATCAACACACTCTACACAATTTTTGTAATTTTTACACTTATCAATATCACCTATTTCCTCATGAATCCAGTGAAATTTTATATATCTGTTATGGGTTTTACAGGTTCAGGCCGGATGGTCTATGTCTCGAATGAAGATATTGATACTATAAATGAATCCACTCTCCCTATCTATACGATTTTAGTCCCTATGTACCGTGAAAAAAAGATGTTGCCCCATATTCTTGCAAACATTCACAACCTTGATTATCCGAAAAATAAACTTGACGTTAAACTTCTCATGGAAGAAGAGGACGAAGAGACAATTGGTGAGGCACGTTCCTTAGGTCTTTTTGGTTCGGTTGAAAAGATAATTGATCCAATGACTGAAGATGAATACAGGGAATTTTTAAAAATATTTAGTCCTGTTATCGTTCCAAAGTCAGAGATCAGGACAAAACCCAGAGCCTGTACATACGGATTGTACCGTGCGAGAGGTGAGTTTGTAGTAATATATGATGCCGAGGACTATCCTGAACCTGATCAATTGAAGAAAGCGGTAATTGCATTTCGTAAACTTGGAAATGATTATGCGTGTCTCCAGTGTCTTCTTAATTATTACAATTCGAGGAAAAACATTCTGACAAGATGGTTCACTATCGAATATTCATACTGGTATGATTATTTCCTTCAGGGCATGGATAAAGTCGGAGCCGCAATACCCCTTGGGGGGACGAGTAATCATTTCAGGGTAAAACAACTTCGTGAAATTGGGGCATGGGATCCATATAATGTTACAGAAGATGCAGACCTCGGTGTCAGGATTGCCCGAAGGAATTTAAAAACCGGGATGCTCAACTCGCATACTTATGAGGAATCAGTTTCATCAGTCCAAGGCTGGATTAATCAGCGTTCACGCTGGGTTAAGGGATTCATTATAACCTGGCTTGTCCATATGCGTCATCCACGCATTCTCTATAAAGAACTTGGATTCAAACGTTTTATTATATTCCAGTTAACATTTGGTGGAAATTTTTATCTGCCTCTTGTAAATGTCATCCTTTGGAGTGTTTTTATAGCCGCATTATTGATTCCAGGGATATTTTCCAACTGGTTTGACTTCAGACCATTCGCTTTTATTGCTATCTTCAATCTGATATTAGGAAACCTGACTTACATCCTGCTTTCAGTATTAGCGACATATAAAGAACGTCAATATGATCTTCTTCTGTTTGCATTTTTCTCTCCTATATATTGGATACTGATGAGCATAGGTGCCTGGAAAGGCGCGATTCAGATAGTGAGAAATCCTTATTTCTGGGATAAAACTGCCCATGGTACTGACGTTGCCATTCAAAAGCCTGAAGATCAGAATCAGATGAAAAAGAATATAGCCCGGATAAAAGTTGAGATCCCGACTATCGAAAGAGGAATGAAAAGGCCAACATCGATTCAGATTTTTCTTTCAGTACTATTAACATTGATTTTGATTTTTGGCCTCGTTATATTGTTAAATATAATTCACACACCCGTCAGTAAGTTTTTTGCAATACAGGGGCTCTCTAATATCACTTCAATAATAAGGATGTGCTGTTAATGGAATACAAAAAGCAAATAACAAATCGCTTCTATACTATAATGTAATATAACTATCTAACGAATTATTTTATAGAGCTCAATCGAAAAATTCTATTTCATAGATAGTTAAAAATATTGAAAAACATGGATCTCACAGCTCAATTTGAAGAAGGATTAAAGTATCTTGAGAAAGGAGATGACACTCTCGCCCTTAACAATTTTACTAAAATTATAGAGATTGATCCTAATTCCGGGAAAGCATGGTACTATAAAGGATATATCGAGAACAGGACAAAAAAGTATAATGAATCCCTAAAAAGCCTTACAAAAGCTACATTAATAGAACCCACTCATCAAAAAGCCCACCTCCAACGAGGTTTTTCGTTGTATCACTTAAAACAGTATTCTGATGCAATAAGTGAATTTGACTTTGTGATTGATTTCGATAGAAAAGAGTTATCAGCATGGCTTTTCAAAGGACACTGTCAAAATGCTCTTAAAAAATACAAGGAAGCACTTGACTCGTATAATTATGTAGTTATTCTTGATCCAAACTACTTACCCGGATATCTTCATAGAAGCAGACTTTATCTAAGATTGAAAAGACCAATATATGCATTAAAGGCAATTGATAAAGCCATTGAACTTGAACCTCACGATATCCGTGCATGGCTAATAAAGGGCTCAGCGCTCAATACGTTAAAAAGGTATCACGAAGGACGCCTTTGCTATGATAAAGCCATCGAACTTGAACCCGATAATGTCGATGCATGGTTCCATAGAGGGTATAGTTTTGAAAAATTACGAAATTTCAATGAAGCTCATAGTTCTTATGACAAAGTGCTGGATTACAACCCGGATGACTCAAATACCTGGAAAAGGAAAGGAAATATTCATCTTGAACTGTTACAATTTGAAGATGCCCTTGCATGCTTTGAGCATTCTCTTCAAAAATCTGCAAATGATCACATCACTCTGAAAAAATCCGGACTTACTCTTTTAAATTTAAAGCGTTATGAGGAAGCTCTCTCTTATTTTGACCGTTCAATCGCTCTAAATTCAAAGGACCCTGATACCTGGTATTACAGGGGAATAGCTCTCCAAAAGCTGGAGCGATATGATGCTGCACATGAGAGTTATAATAAAGCAATTGATCTTGACGGATGGAGGAGTGAGGCCTGGTTCAATAAAGGCAGTATTCACAGATTTAAAAGAGAATATCGCGAAGCTTTAAAATGTTTTGATAATACTCTTGATCTTGATCCAAAGAATTCTGTGGCCTGGTTTAATAAAGGCTGGATTTATAGTGAACTAATTCGGCATCCTGAAGCCATTTTCTGCTACGATAAGACACTGGAAATCAACCCGTATAGTGTAGGTGCATGGAGAAACAAGGGAATAAGTCTTGATGAACTTGGAAACCGTCTTGAAGCTGTGAAGTGCTTTAAAAGGGCTCATGAGCTTGATCCAGAGAACGAGGAACTCTGGGGAGAAAAAGATCTCCATGCAAGGTTTTTAATTAGACAGAACAAAGCTTAATGAAGTACATATTCAACCTGGTGAGCATCCAATCTCATTAGCAATTCGACATTATTTAACACTTTTTTTTTTATCATAGACTCCCCGGATGACATAGAGTTCCTCACCCGGAAGTTTTTCAGATAGCAGGACTTCAACTGAATAACCTTCTTTAAATAAAGCATTAAGGACTTCTTCAAGTCCTGTAAGAGAGGAGATTAGGAGGAGGAGTCTTCCTCCCAATGCAAGGACTCGTGATAGAGAAGGAAGAAAACGGTAAAAAACGCGACGACCATCGGGTCCTCCATCAAGTGCGAATTCAAGCCAGTCATCAATCCTTTCATTTTTATCGGTAGGAAGGTAAGGAAGATTAAAGACAATTAAAGAGAAACAGCATTTAAAAGGAGCAGTAAGATCTGCCCTAATCGCATCCAGTCCGTGTTTTTTTGCGTGAATCACTGCATGAGGATTTATATCTGTAACAATTAAAGAGCGGACTTTCCCTACTATTGATAAGGCCACTTCCGCATTGCCTGTGCCAATCTCAAGTACATTATCGTTTAATTTAATTTCTTCCAGTATTGCTTTTTTTAACAGGAGCGTATCTTCCTGAACTGGATAAATCTGATCAGCCTGATAAAACATTAGACATCATTGCGAAATCTTCAAGATAAAGTTCTTCAGGCCGTGATTTCAAAATCTCACCTGGAAGCGAATCAACCAAAATATCCCATCCTTTAAGCCATTGGGCACCGCGCAAACAATTCTTCACAGTCTTTCTGCGGTGCATAAAAAGCGCACGTACAAGGTTTTCATAGACCCTCCGATCGTTAATCCCGAAAAGAGGATAACGGGGGGTTATCCTTACAACAGATGAATTAACCCTTGGTTTTGGTAGAAATGATTCGGGTGGCAGATCAAAACATTTATGGACATTTGCAAACGTCTGAACCATAACTGAAAGTCTGCCACAATCTCGTGTTCCGGTAAATGCGACCATTTTTTCTGCAAATTCTTTCTGTACCATTAAAACTGCAGCGTTGAACTCAGAAAATAAAAGTCTGAATATAACCAGGGATGAGATGGAATAAGGAAGATTTGAAATAATCAGGTCAAGTTCCGGATATTCAGCTTTAACAGCATTAGAATGGATAATCGTTAATTTTTTCTGTTTAATTTCGTCTGAAAACCGCAATTTGAGTTTTTCAACGAGAAAACCATCAATCTCAATAGCAGTTACCTTTGCCCCTTCATTCAGAAGCTTCTCTGTGAGAATTCCATCTCCCGGCCCTATTTCGAGGACTCTACGGTTATCTACAGGTACAATTTCTACTATTCGCTTTACAGCGTCCTTATCGATTAAAAAATGTTGATCTTTTCTTACATTCATCTTGATGTGAATGCATGATATTTTACATTCGGATCTTTAATCTCTTCGAGGATCCTGTTTATTATCATTTTTTCAGGGTGAGGAATCGATTTTATTCGTGTTGAAATGTCATGAAAATTGTCAAACGGTCTTTTTTCCCTTTCATCAAGAATTTCCCATAATAATTTCTTCCCAATTCCAGGAAGAAGGTGTAGCATGTGTAGTTTTGGAGTTATGGAAATTGCTTTGTTAAAGAACTGGACAAATTCAGGTTCACGTTCTGAAACCATTTTCTCTATCGCAAATATCAGTTCAACCCTTGCCGTCTGTGTCAGATCATTAAATGATATCCGCCGTTTCACTCTTTCGATCTTATCCCTGTTCAAATCACCAATATATATCCGTTCGTGCAGAGAAATTTCAAGAGTTTTTGGGATTAGTTCAAGAAGTTTAAATTGTTCTTCCCCTACTGCCTGAACTAAAGCCTCACGTTTGTAAACCGGCCGCGGGTCGTCGACATACCCTTTTGAAAGGACATCAAGTACTACCGCATGTATCTCTTTCTTATCGACCCGCATAATGTTACCTATATTGTAGATTGAACTATTTCGAGAATTTGATCTAAATCTTCACCAGTGAGTGTATACTTTTCTTTAGCAAATATCGCTCGTAATTCGTCTCTTGACTTGGGCATAATATTTGCTATCCTGTATATTATTTCAGGTTTTAACTTCTCCATTGCAAGAAGCTTTTCAACAAGGTTTTTTGAACTATCTTTTCCGACCTTCCCTGTTTCTCTTGCATGTTCAATACTCTTTCTGAGTTCGTAGGACATTTCCTTTGACTGTTCGTGGCGTTCCGCCTCAACTAAAGAGAGATAGTCCCTAACCTCAGATAGTGTCATTCTCTCTTCGCCCACGATTGCTTTGACCTTCATGTGGTCACCGCATTTAGAGTGATATTTGTTGTGCCCGTAAGTGTTGAGGCCGTGAAATTACCGTCTTTGTAGAATTTCCGTCTTTTATCGATAGAATCCATGCACGTCCCCGCCTGCCAATAATCGTACCTGTTTTCCCATGAAAACGGTGATGTGGCATTCCCTTCTGCGTACTTGGTTCGCAGACAATGTGGACCTTTTGTCCATCTTCAAACTTCTGAATAAGAAGTGTGACAGGAAGTATTCCTCGTCGTCTGAGATCTTTCTTAAATTTATACCTTGTTTTCTTTCTAGGGCCGTTATGGTGTGCCATTTGTCTCCTCCTTTGTTCCGACAGCAATAACATCGAGTGTAACTACTCTTGCATTTACTCCGGTTAACTGGGTAAGGCTTGGTATAGTCCTGCCTTCATCGCCGGATATTAGCTCTTTGATATAGAGCCCTGCTTCACCTGTTACTTCCAGTGTAAAGTTTAGAGAGTTCTCATTTATGCAGACGATATCGATTACCCTTCTATCACGGATTTTATCCGCACGCCTGTGGGATACCCTGACTGGCGTCCGCTGATGGATAGTCGCATTTTTTAATTCTGCGAGAGCATTATCGAGTGTTTCCCTTGATAGTATGCCGTCAGTACTGACTATAATCCGGTATCTTTTATGAGATTTGTCTGATTTAAGGGTTTCTACCTCATCTTTATGGGTCCATCCTGAAATATCTATCTCCACTCTTCCCGCAGCCTTTAAATTAATGGCTTTTTCAAGGAGAGAGAGGTTGGATTCCCGGATTTTAGGCTGGACTATCTCCATAATAAAAGGTCTCCCGGTTCCGAGCATTCGCGCGTCAATGTCTTCACGACCAGAACCATGAAGTAAAACTCCTTTCGCATCAAAGGTAGTAATGACTTCTTCGCCTATCAGTTCTTCAACTGATGTATTGTATTGTTTACCGCTAAAACCACAACGTTCACACCCTTTCCCCTGGCAATTTCTGCAGTTCCAGTGTGTCTGTGGAATTCCACGTTCGAATTTTCTGTAACGACCTTTGAAATAGAGTGAATTTATCTGAACTGATGTGCGTCCTTCATTGATATTTAAGAGTATGACTACTTCGGGATTTTTAAAATCAACTTCAAGGTCTCTTTTTAGAGAGACAATCTTACCTACTTCACGATTTATTTCTGCCTTTATTGGCTCCGGACTTTCCAGTGAGAGATCACTCCAGACCATCTCTTCAGTTTCAGAAATAATCGGGGGAATTTTACTACCCAAGAGAAAAGTCCTGCATTGAATATCTTTAAGCGCAAGAATAACCTTTTCTGCCCAGACCTCAAAGTCCTTTAAAATATCCTGGCATATTGGGCATTGCCCGTTTTGTCCCGCCCAGGGGGTATTTTCAGATAGGTGATGAGCAGTCCTTAAACCCTGACCCCGATAATTGTTGGTAATTCCAAATGACCGTTTACCAAAAAAACGTCCGAGGCAATTGTCACAGACTTCACCGTATGTAAGAATTTCCTTGACTGCATTTAAGATCTCCATCCTGATTCCCTCCTGTCAAATTCGTTATGAACTAATGTGATTACCTGATCTGCGTGCAGGCTTTCAGGGCCGATTGAATATTTCGGGAGTTCGCTTATTTGTACAAATTCTTCATCTGTAAAATTTCTATGGTCACTTAACAGAAAATGTTCATAAGTTATTGGACTTTTTCGTAAATCTTCTCCGTTTTCAATAAGGAGGGCAAATTCATTTGAACTTAACAGTTCAGTAAGGCCAGACTTTCTTATATAAACTCCCGGAGCACTTTTCCGGAATTCGCGTCCGCAGGGAAGTAATAACGCAATTCGAATAATTGAAGCTATACTCCTCTCATCCGGATAAAGCCTTTTTATTTCATCTCCTTTAATAAAGAGAGTTTTTGCGGGTCCTGGTGGACCATAGAAGAGAACAGAAATATTGGAATCTTTTCTTATCCCATGTGAAATAAGGAGAGAACTTGATAGGCACCTGCAGATTAGGTCAATCCTGCCCCCGCCTGAAAGAGAATCAAGTGACCAGTCTCCATCAGTCCTGGCATCGTGAGCGACAATTGCAAAGGCGGGCATATGAGTTATGCCCCGCCCATCCTTTTCATTATCTTTTGTAAACTGAAACCCCCCTGACCTGCCCCTTTCACTCCTTTCAACATCTTTTTCATCATTTTATAATGTTTCAGAAGTTCACGGACCTCTTCAGGGTGCGATCCTGAACCACGTGCGATTCTCTGGATTCTAGAACCACTAATGAGAGTGGGATCATCAAGTTCTGCGTTATTCATCGAATCCATGATGATGCGGTACTTTCCCATCTTAGTTGAAGTAACATCTACTGCTTCACTAGGGAGTTCAACATTTCCTAGCGGGAGCATGCTTATTATCTGCTTAAGGGGACCCATCTTGTTCAAAGCTTCCAGCTGTTTGTACATGTCCCTAAGAGTAAATTTTCCGGCAAGCATTGCCTGAACATTTACATCATCGGGTTTCAGGCTCTCTTCAGCCCTCTCTACAAGGGCTTTGAGGTCCCCCATCCCAAGAAGGCGTGAGATAAATCCGTCAGGGTCAAAGCGCTCTATATCGTCAACGGTTTCACCCTGTCCAATAAAAACAATTCCACTCCCGGTTGCGGCAACAGCGGACAGAGCTCCACCTCCTTTTGCGGTACCGTCCATTTTCGTAATAAGGACTCCGTCAATGTTTACCGCAGCATGGAATCTTTCAGCCTGTTCACGTGCCTGTTGTCCAAGGGCCGCATCAATAACAAGCCACCTGTGGTCAGCCTTTGTAAGTATATTGAGCTCAATTATCTCGTCAATTAATGATTCTTCAAGTGCATGCCTGCCTTGTGTATCAATTATAATAACTTCAGCTGATTTTAAAGAATTGAGACCCTCTTTGACAAGCTGAATGGCATCAGGATTTTTTGGGTCACCAAAACAGGGAACGTTAATTCGTTCACATAGTGTAGAGATTTGAGTGTAGGCGCCAGGCCGGTATGTATCTGCACAGATTACACCTACTTTCAGCCCCTTTTTTTGAAAATATCTTGCGAGTTTTGCAGTAGTTGTGGTCTTTCCACTTCCCTGAAGACCGGCCATCAGTATTTTTTGTGACTGAAGCGGGACTGTTGTTACAGGTCCCATAAGCTTGACCAGTTCCTGGTAGACGATTCTTAAAACATGCTCCCTTACACTCATTCCCTTTAGTGGCTCTTCATCAAGCGACCTCGTTTTTATTGCCTGAGAGAGATTCATGACAAGTTTTACATTGACATCAGCCTGAATAAGTGCTCTTTGAAGTTCTTTTACAAGTTCTTCAACAGATGCACGGTCAATAACAGTTTTTCCGGCAAGTTTTTTCACTGCATCTTTTAAGGAAGTGCTGAGTTTGTCAAGCATTTGGACTCTCTCCAAGAAGGTCATTCACAATTTTTTCAGGGATAAAAGGCATAAGATCATCATACCCCTGACCTGATCCTAAAAATATCAGAGGTTTACCAAGAGTATGCGCAATTGAAATCGCTGCACCGCCACGTGAATCCATATCAGCTTTTGTAAGGATGATTGCATCGATTCCTATTGATCGCTGAAATTCATCTGAACGCGTCACTGCATCGTTTCCTGCTACAGCTTCATCAACATAAATAACCATGTCCGGCTTCATAACCCGCTTCATCTTCGAAAGCTGGTTCATTAGGTTGACTTTATTATGAAATCGTCCTGCAGTGTCAGCAAGCACAACATCTATCCCATGTGATTCTGCATATTGGACCGTATCAAAGAGGACAGCTGAAGGGTCGGCTCCTTCCTGGTGCTCAATTACTTTTATTCCAAGTCGTTCTGCATGGATATCAATCTGGTCAATAGCTCCAGCCCTGTATGTATCTCCTGCTCCAATAACAACTGAAAAACCGTTTTTTTTCAGGTAATTTCCCACTTTAGCAATTGTCGTTGTCTTTCCGGTTCCATTGACACCAGTAAAGAGCATCTTTACAGGCTTTTTTTTTGACCGTATGAATTCAGGGAAATTTATTCCTTCACCAAGGACCTGCAAAAGTGCTGAACGTAATGATTCCTCAATAATTTTATCAACCGGTTCGCCAATCTTTCTGCGTTTTCCAGTCAGATCTTTTTTTATATGACCTGATATTTCCTCTGTTACCGATAAAGCAACATCGCTTTCAAGAAGTGCAAATTCCAGTTCTGATAGAGGTTCGTTTAAGGCTTCAGAAGAGATAATAAATTCACGGTCTGTAATAAAGACTTTTACCTTCTCAACAAATCCGTGATTTTCAACAGGTTCTTCACGAGTTAAAATATTTTCCAGTTTGTCTGATTCTTCATTATCTATAATTTCAGAATTAAATTTTTCTTTAACTCCCTGAAGGGTTTTTTTCAATCCGTCAAACACATTGCAGGCCCCCTTTGTATATTATTAATTCAGGTACCTGAAGGATTGTTTGCATCGACTTCTTCGAGTCTCTTTGAGATCTCATTCATCTGTATGCGAATTTTTTCAATAGAACCCGCAACGTTCTTCGCAGAAGCTTCCATCTCAGTAATGCGTTCATTCAGATAATCAATAGCGTCAGCACCAGTCTTTTCGATTACAACATCAGCACCAATTGCAATAAGAATTTTATCAGGATCGAGAATTTTGGCTCTTACACTTACGCCGCTTCCAATCTGAAGCAGTACTGAAGTTTCTGCTGCAGGTGAAAGGCCTGATATCGTCTCTATCGAGGCCTGGGCTTCAAAACGACCTTGTTCAAGGATTTGAAACTGCTGGCCCAGAAATTCTATCTGCTGACCGTATTCATTGAGATAATGTTGCAAGGCCTGATATTCCTTCGGGTCCATTACAGATGAGTCACTCACGCTTGTACACCTTAACATCACTAATTGTGATATACTGGCGTTTCAACCTGTGCTTACTTCCCATAAGTGTAAAAATTCTCTCTTTTGCCTGGTTTTCGTTAGGAGCACTAACAACCTTTGTATAGAGTTTCCAGACATCCCCCATCCTAAAAGTTCCATTAACTTCAAATTCCTGCATATTTACTCACTCTCATATAAAACCTAAAACATCTTCAATTCTACCAAGTTCAAAACCACTCGTGGCATGACCCGCCAGGTATCCTTTGTTGTTTGCAATGAGGCCTGTACCAACAAGACCTGAGCCCATATTTACTGATCCTCTTCCAATTGGAAGATCGGTAATGGCTTCAAGTTTTGCTATCTCACTATCGGTAGTTCTCGGGTGGACAAGAATACCTTTGTCATTTGCAACTCCAGCCATCCCTACAGTTTTAACTCCGCCTAATGTCAGGTGTATGACTTTTACTTTGAGAAATTCGCCAATCTCTAAAGCCAGGTGATATGGCATATCCGGGTGAACAAGTCCGATTGAATTATTTGCAAGTATAACATTACCGGCCGCGTTCATTGTTTCGTCAAGAAGCATAACCGGACGGAACTCCTCAAGAAGTTCAACTTCCAGACCAGATGCAATGCCACTTACAACAAAGCCATTATTGTTACCACATACTAGCGATCCTATAATTGAGCAGCCTTGTATAGGAGTCTTGATAAGCTCTACTTCAAGAGCATCTGATATCTGATCTCCGAATTCCTCCGGGCTTTCTCTTGGGATTATTGCCACATCTTCAAAAAGCCTGGAAAAAACACCAATATGTGGGTCTCCTGCAAACGAAATGGTTCTGTCCATATCAGTTTATTCCGATGCAAGTTCAGCCTGAACCTGCCCGTCCTCCATTTTCACAGCACGGACGCGGATTTTCGAAGGTGGTTTCTCTGATCCCCGTTCCCAGACTTTTTCATTAATTGATTTGTCTATCTTTACATCCTCACTCTTCATATGCCGCATGAGAAAACGGCGAATATCTTTCAATGCAGTCCTGCTTCTTTTCCAGACTGGTGCTCTTTTCACGTCACGGAGTGGAATAACAAACAGGTGCTCCTGTAATTTTTCTGCCATTATCTTCAGACCTTCAATGTGCTACGTCTCCACATCCTGCGCTTTGGATGCGAATTAACATTACGTTTCGTTCTTGCCATTACCCATGCAGGGACTCTTCTGTTCTGCATACACGCTTTCATCAGGCGTATCTTCTTTCCTTTCATCAATTTGCTCATATCTTCACTAACCTTTTCTTCGAATTGTGAATTCGCGTCGTGCCGGGGTGAGTTGTGTGAGGATGTCCTTAAACTGGGCATCAGTAATTTTTTGACGCAGTCTCCCGCTCTGTGCAAGAGCAACAAGCTGCTGTTCAACAGATCGTGCAAATTCTGGCTTTGTAATTCGGATTGTGTTCAGACGTTCCCTCGCATCAGGCTCGAGAATTTGTAGCATAATAACATGCATCTGCTCTTTGGCCTGCCGTTCACGTTCAGCCTGGTCCTGTATCTGTTGTTGTTGTGAGATTGCCTGGTCCTGCATCTGGGCAAGTCTCCTCTGGCGAATCTCATCAAGTTCATCTGTCATAAGGCACAACCCGGATTTATCCGATTATTCCTTCTTCTCTTCAGTTGAAACTCTATGTGCAATGTTATCAAGAAAGGACATCCCGGAAGGTGTTACCTTTCGGCCTTGTTTTTCATGAGTGACATACCCGAGAGTCTCAAGTTGCTGAAGTGCTTTTCTTAAAATCGAACCGCTTCCGCGACGGAGTGCATTAGGTTTTACTCCTCTGTTCTTACTACCCCCATAAAACGTTCTCATTCTCTGAACGCCTACTGGGCCATCAATATAAACTCGTCTCAGGACTGCTGCAGCACGAATAAACCACCAGTCCGGGTCTTCCGGGGGCAATTCCTTGTGGACACCGGTCTTGACAAAAGCTGCCCATTCCGGAGGAGTCATTTCTGTTCGTTGTTTCAGTTCTGCCGCTACATTCCTGATGAGTATATCGGCAGGGATATCATATACTGTTGTCATTAAAATCACACATCAAACTATGTCGGTGTAAATAGTCTATATTTATTAGCAAAAAGACTTATTATATATTTCGAGGCTTTTTGTGTCCTGATCAGTTTTTCTCATTTTTTCTGTTCCGTGAAAGGACCATTGTTTTTCCTCTTACAAGTATGAGACGTGAATTACATAATCCGGCAATTTCAACCGGGTTTAGTTCAACACTCTTCAGCCACTTAATTTTAACTATCTCTCTTTTCTTTATCTGTTCACGGATTTCCTCTATGATCTCAGGAGTACAACCATTTTTTCCTATCCAGACTGTCTGTTTTAAGTCAATTGCAGTCTTTTTCTCATCACTCGTTCTTATATGTCTTCACCACCGGATACCGCCTTCTTTGTTTACAACAGAGACAGGTCATAACGACCTTTCCTTCTCGTATACGTACTCTCATATTTTTACCTGGAACAAGAAATGAATGGCAGGAATGACAGAATCTCCATTTATATGCGCGATCAATGCGTACTCTCTGACGCATGGCGATTTTCCTTGCAAGGTCAATGCATCTGTTGCTAATATCCGGGTCTTTCTCATAAAATAGCGGAGCAAGCTGGAATAACCTTGAAATTCTTTCCTTCGCTATTCGTTTTCCATTGTCACGCCGGGTTTTCATAATTTAACTTACTCTTGGAAGAATCTTTACATGCCTGTCATTAATGATGAGCCGATCTTCGCAGAAAAGTTTCACTGCATACGGGAGACACTTATGTTCGAAAGCAAGAATTTTTTCTGCCAAACTTTCTACATTCTCATTCTCATCAACATAAACTTCCTTTTGAAGAATAATGGGTCCGGCATCCATCTCCTCTGTCACAAAGTGAATTGTGCATCCTGTTATTCTGACGCCATATTCAATAGCCTGTAACTGGGCATTAAGGCCTGGAAAACTGGGAAGCAAGGCGGGATGGATATTTATGAGATGGTTCTTGAATTGTTTTACAATCTTTTCGCCCACAATCCGCATATATCCAGCTAATACTATAAGGTCAGGAGCGCATGAAAGCATCGTTTCAAGAAGCTTTTCTTCGTATTGATTTTTGTTATGAAAAAGAGAAAAATCTATAATAAAAAAGGGGATCTCTCCCTTTCTTGCACGTTCTATTGCATGTGCATTGGGATTATCTGTAATAAAAGTAATTATCCTCCCAGGAAAGAGATTTTTCCTTTCTGCATCGATTAATGCCTGGAAATTTGAACCACGCCCTGACCCAAGGACAATTATTCGTTTAATTGTTACCACCTAATTGTATCATATTATTCATCCAGAACTGGAGATTCTTTCGGTATTATTTTGATTTTGATTATCCTTCTTCCTCGCATCTGCATTACTACGATTGTTACTCCGCTTTCGTCGAGTATAATACTTTCACCAGGGTGAGGGATATGACCAAGGTGTGAAAAAACAAGGCCTCCTATTGTCTCATATGAATCATGTATAGGAAGTGAAAACCCGTACTCCTCATTCATTTCTTGAACCCAGACCTGAGAATTTACGATAAATTCACCGTTATTTCCTTTTTCTACCGAATTCTCTTCTATATCAAATTCATCGAGGATATCACCCACAAGTTCCTCGAGAATATCTTCCACTGTGATAATCCCGGCAAAACTCGAATATTCATCAAGTACAATTGCAAGTTGCATTTTTCTTACCTGCAACTCTTTAAGGAGATCATCAATCATTTTTGACTCTGGTACAAAATATGGTTCATATACCAGGTCGCGTATTCTGACCTCATGTTTTTGGTTAATAAGAATGGAAAATACATCCTTTACATTGAGTACTCCAACAATGTTATCTATGGTATCATGATAGACTGGGAGTCTGCTGTATCCTGTTTCTGAAAAGATTTTCATTGCTTTTTCAAGAGAGCAGTTATCTTCAATTACTGACACATCAATCCTCGGAATCATCACCTGTCTTACATTAGTATCGCCAAACTGAAGGACTGAATATAACATCTCACGTTCTTCCTGCTCAATTGTGCCCTCCTCTTTTCCTACTTCTATCCATTCTTTTATCTCATCTTCAGTGACAGAAGGTTCAGTAAGAACATTTTTATTCCCTTTGCGTTTCCCGGCCCATTCCACAAGATATATCAAAGGAGATATAATTTGAGAGAGAAAAAGGATAATTGGAGCAATAAATAGTGTATATGATTCTCCTGACCTTGTTGCATAGAGTTTTGGACCAATCTCTCCGAACATCAAAAGAATTATAATTACAATACCTGTGGAGATACCTATACCGATATCTCCAAAAGCAGAAATTGCAATGGATGTTGCTATGGCAGTAGCACCAATAGTTGCAATATTATTACCAATAAGAATTGTAATGAGAATTCTATCTGGTGATTCCTTCAAAGTGGAAAGTGCTTTTGAACCTTTCTTCCCTTCATTGTGAAGCGTCCTCACTTTTGCTTTCGTGATACCTATCAGGGCAACTTCAGCACTTGAGAAGAACGCGGATAATGCCACACATACTATGAAGAGAATAAGCATTGTGAAGTCTATAATCATTGATATCCGTGCCAGATCTCAATTACACTTTCTTTTAATGATAAAGTCAATAAACTCCTTTTCTTTCCTTAACATTAAAATTTTTTCTTCATATGAAAGTGTATGAGAAAAATGTGTATCTTCAATTTCAAGGGTGAGATGCCCATTGTAACCAGATTTAATAATTTCAGAAATTATTTCTTTAAAGATATTTTCATTTCCCAGTGCAAGATGAAGTGACCCCTCACTCGCGTATGAAAGGTGAACATTTGCGAGCCGGTGTCCACAAAGACTGATATACCTTAGTACTTGATCAGGAGAGACTGATAGTGCGTGAGAAGTATCAAGTGTAAAATAAAGCCATTTTTCTTTATTTAACAGGTCAAGAAGATCTTCTGGGTCCGCTAGTAGTGAATTGATTGCAGGAGCCATATTTTCAATCGCAATTTTAATAGTCTCACTGGCCCCACTATCTTTAATTCTTTTAATGTAATTATGAAAGCGCTCATAATCCGCAGCACTGGGGGGCCTCTTTACAGTTCTTCTTCCTGGATGTATTGTTACCACTGAAGCACCCAGTTCCCTTGCGAGATCGATTGCCTCAAATGTATTCTGTATGGAGATTTCTGCAATTTCTGCATTCAATGAACATGGATTTAAATCCAGAACCGGGGCATGAAATGTTATTGGAAAAAACATTGGATGATCTTTGAGACAGTTTTTTAAATAATCTTTATTTTTTCCATTTAGCCAGAAGTCAGGAGTTTCAGGCCAGAATTCTACTGAATCAAGCCCTGAAATTTGTATGGCATCAAATATTTCACAAAGCGAATATTCGTGAAAGATCATGCTCGCAACTGAAACCTTCATAATAACCTGATGAATATTTTTATATTTGCATTCACGCTACTTATCTGGCACGAAGTGTGAAGGTATCACCGGTTGTCCAGGTCTTTGTCTTTAGATTATACAATTTTTGTACCCCGCTGAGTGTTCCGGTGTCTTCATGAACAGTAATAACGAGGTAGCCGAACTTCTGGTCCGATGCGTTGACGGGATTAGTTGGATATTCAAGATTTAGTACCGGATCGACTGACGAAGGGCTAAAATTATCTGCAGGTGCCCCACCATTCCCGCAGAGAACCTGTTGCACCCCCTTTGATTCTGCCCTGACATAAGTATGGACATGTCCACAGAAGTAGGCTAAGACATGATTTTTCACGAGACTGTTCCAGAATGCGTCCCGCTGAATAGGATGAACCGCGATGCCTGATTTATATTCATCCATATCATTGGACACATTATATGCGGGCGTATGCCCGAATACGAACATGAACGGCCGGGTGTCCTGTGTGAGCTGTTCATCTAACCAGGTCTGGTTCACGGTTTCCTTGGTACCATTGTTTGGAAAATATTCATCGAGGGCAATGAATTTTGCACCTTTATGTGT
>CAIYHQ010000010.1 GCA_903926075.1 uncultured Methanomicrobiales archaeon | reverse complement strand
GGGTATGCTTCCAACTCCTGAAGGATGATATTTTGAACCTGCTGGAATTGTGGATTTATGAAGATGTTCACAGTCTGTGTTCTGTCAAGTTCTCCCCTCACTTCTGCTAGTGTCTCTATAACCTGTCGTGCCTGACCTATCAGAGAAGAGGCGGCTTTAAGGTCGTCCACTTCCTGGGCCTTCCCTAAAAGTGTCATTGCTTTCCCTTTCAGGAATTGAAGATCACCTATCAGCGTATCGGCCTGTGTGACTTCCTGAACCTCTTTACCTTTGATAAGGGCCTGGGATAAGTGGCTATCATTATGTCGCCTCAGGCTGGTTATTGAGAGACTATACTTAGCCGCAATTGACCGCTTACTTTGACCGGTTAACAATACCTGGTTAATCTCGTCCTTGTCTTTATGGGCACAAATCGTGCATACCTGGGCCATTATCCCGCCTCCTGGTTAACCGGTTGTGGTAGCTTAGCCATATGATACCTGGCTGTTGACCGGCTAAGTCCGGTAGCCTTAGCCACTTCGCTGGCTGTGGCTGCCGGGTGGTTGGCTAAGTATGTGGTTACAGTGGCTAAGTGGTTGGCTGTAATGGCTGTTGGTTCTGGCTTAGCCACATCCTTAGCCATCTTAGCCGCTGGCCGTGGTTGTTCAAGTGGTAGCTTAGCCACCTCCTTAGCCACCGTTTCACCCTGCCTGTTCAGTTCTGATTTCAGTATCAACATAGCAAATTCCAGTGAAACACATAAGGCAATCGGCGGGATTAGATGCGCAAATCTGCCTACTATGTCCGGGGGTGCGTGTATCACGTTGAACACGCTAGAGATAATAGTGAATAGAATTACCACACACCATCCGGCCTTTGTGCTCTCTCCTCTAAGTGAAGTGCGAAGGATAAACAAAGTACCGATTATCAGGAATGCATCAAGGTTTAATGCCCACAGTGGCGCTAATAGTGGTGGTATACCCGATTCTATAGCCTGGGCTGTAAGGTTGGTATAACTCAGGATAAACGCGGAGACTGCTACAATTAAAACGCCTAACCCACAGAGTGAAGGGACTGCTGCCTCAATCCGGTGAAGGGATATCATGACCGCACGCTCCAAGATGATTTCCGGGCCGAAGGGCACATATCAGGCTCTATCATAACCTTTCCCGGTATTGCGATTGAACATTTTCCCAACTCGCAGCCCCAACATACCCATTTCTTCAGCCCGATAACTGGCCGGGCCCGTCCCTTTGGAGTGCACAGGTCGCTATAGTCTGCAACCGTTTTTACGGGCCCTGTGAAGGGTGAAACCTTAACAAGTTCGCAAGGGTCCACAGCATTAACGGGTGTTGGCTTTCCCGGTGGTAGTGGTTCATGATAGACTGCAAAAATATTATAGTCATTATCGTCCTGCTTAAGAAACTCGAACCCTACAACCTTTCCATAAACGCCACTTATCTTTCGCTGGGGCGTTAGTCGTGGAGCATAGAGAGCGTCTATCGTGAAACGGCCTTCTCGCAGGTAGGGGTATTGGGTCGGGTTTTCGTACCATGTTATCATAATCCCTCCTCCTTGGCTGCAAGCAATTCTTGATAATGCTCGTCGCACAGTGGGTACAGTTTCTTTCCTGGTTCATACCACAATTCCGGCCTGTTGCACTTACATCCCGGCACCCTGCACCGTTCGTGACCAATACAACTATGAATATATTTTTTAACTTCTATCCACTCGGGCAGATTCCACTTTTTCAGAAGAGAAGGGTATGAGAGTTTGTTCGCTTGCTTTTTTTCTATTGGTTCATCTATACTTTCTTCTACTATCTTAGTATTATATATCTTCATATCATCATCTAAACAGGAGTCGGGAGAGTTTCCCGGGGTGAACCGTGCCGTTGGTTCAACGTGGTTCAACGGTGGTTCACATGGTTCAACGGCTCCTTTCTCTAAACTGACAAAGGAACCAAATGAATCAAGGTTTGTTTTCATATTTTCGTTTATAAAATATACATTGTGGTGAACCTTGGTTCCCGCCTCGCCGGCTGTTTGAAGTTGTTTCTGCATATACAACCCTGGTATCTTTGACAGTAACCCGCCGGATTTCTCATCGCGGCCATGTAATAGGCGCCTGATTTTCATTCTGTCATATTGTTTCCCTGAGCTGGTCCTGTAATCGCTGATAATTTCACTTTCGGTGATGCCATCAGATTTACAATTGGTTGCAAGCCAATCGGTGAGGGCTCGCTCTTCTTTCGTTAATCTATGTTCCCGAATCTCTTTCGATGCTGTGAATATCGATTCTGCTGTGTAGAAATCGGCCTCGGTTGCTTCTAGGTGTATTATTGGTTCATCACCGACGCTCGCCCGGTCCGGAAAATTCAATATTGTGACGGCTTGGGTAAAGTCCCAAAACATATTCATGTCCCGTCTTGCTGAAAGGTCCGAGAATTTTACCCTGTTAGCAAAAGGAATCGTGACGAAAAATAATTTTGATTTAATTTCGCGCAATATTTCCCAACATATTTGAACTTCCTCAGTTATCGGAAACTCTTCTCGGCCGGTTAACATTCGGTCCTTAAGGAACCTGTCGTAATTCTCATTCGATTTTGAATCCGGTGATAGTGATATCTGATATTGTCTATCGCTCGTCTCGTCGCTCCCCGAATTGTCAACCGATGTAAAGATAAATACCGTTCTTTCTGGAATCTTTAACGGTACTGCGCTATTTTCACCGTCCACTTTCTGAACTGTGAGATAATGCGTCCCCTTTTGGAATTTAGACATTGCTTTCTTAATGGTTGCTTCGATATCGTCAACTATGAAAGTGTCGTCGGTGAACACTAAACAACCTGGTTGAAGTCGTTTATCGTAAAATAGCGCCTTTGAACTAAATGAGGTATCAAATACATATTCCGGGGGCCATAAGTGAAGGGCTGCGTGTACTCCGCTTGTCTTTCCCGAGCCCTTCTCGCCCGACAGTGAAGGCTGAATCCCCATTGTAGTAATAGCCTGTTGTGCTGCGCCCGCAAGAAGAATAACATCACAAATAGTTTCATCGCCGCTGTGTATAGTCCTAAAAACATCTCTGAACTTTTGAAGGGTGTTTCCCTCCTTTAATATTGCAAGTGCTTTCCCTTGAACCACCGGATCCGGCGCTGAACCAACAACATGGTTCATACCTAACGGGTCTCCGTTTGTTGAATCGTCGCCGCTGGTTGCTCCGCCGGGTAGTGTCCCGGGGCGTTGAACCGCTGAACCACTTACAAGAGCAGTAGCTTCTTTTGTTGCGGTCTGCATGTATTGGATATACCTGGTCGCGTAAGTTTCGATATTTTCAAGAGCTTCAAACGTGAGCTTTTGCTCATCCTTGAGCTGGGCGTTCCGAGTCGATAAAATGTCAATCAGATTTTCCTTTTTCCTGGGGTTTAGTAAAATAGAGACTGCGATAACAAAGAGGTCTTTTTCAACTTCGGGCCCGTATTCCTTTACTTTCTGCTTAAGTAGAAAGACACCACGGTCCCGTAACTGTTTAAGGGTCTTTCCTGAACCCATTCTTAAGATATCATCTTCGCTGACTTCAACCACTTCGGGAGTCGTGACCTGGTCAACTTCAACCCCTGCAGGAGTAGGGATATCTTCAGCGATAGTGAAGGTTATCGCTTCTGATTCCATAATTTCCTCCCGGGTGTGACATCGTTCAATGCTCTTTTCTTTGCCTTGAAAAGTTCTACTTCAGCAATTCTGACTTTTGGGAAGTCGTGTTCAAGCTCGGCTACATGTTTTTGAAAAACGTCTGCTGTGTAGTCATCCCCACACTCAATAAGTCCCCTTCGTATTGCATCTACTCCGGCAGCATCATAGCCCTTATTGCACCTAAAACAATAGAATACACCTTTGTGAGGGTTCACAGACGTGTTACCGCCCTTACTTGTGCTGCCGTGAAAAGGGTTTGCTCCTCTTATCTCGTTGCCACGTGGATACGGATTGTCGGGCATTACGAGGCTCAGGTTATACCTGACTCGTAAGAGTTGCCGCCCTGGGCCTGGTAGATAATCTCCCTGAACTGGAAAATATTGGGGCATTTTATCAAGTTTCCCATCTCCGAGTTTGTCAGTGACTTCCTTCAATTCTTCCCATGCAATTGCTAAAATGCCTGCCTTTTCATTGAACGGTTGATAGATATTCCCGTTCGGGTGTAGACTTCCGGGCCCCACTACCTGACCGGCTGCCTTTACAATCTGTGTTGATTTCATCACGCCGTTATTGGGGTCACGTGCCTCGGTTGAAACAAGCCCTACCGGGAAAAATATCTCGAGCACTTCAGGAAATACGGCTTTGCTGCCTCTCCAATATTGCGGTATGTCAGGACATTCTACAATTGCCCGGTACTTGTGCTTGTCCGGCCATGCCGAATACTGATAAGTTTCTCCTACAAGGTCGGTTCCGCCTGCATGAGAAAACTCGTCTGCGTTATCTATATCGATGAATAGCAAGTCTGAACCCATAGCAGGATACATGCCATAATTGCCACCACTCTTAAGGTGTGCTTCCAGTTTCGACGAGTCCCATTTTTGAGTGTTGCCAGGCTTGTTCCATTCTGGTATTTTGGGCCCCTTCTCTCCTCGCGGAATGGGAATAAAACAGATATCATCCCGCTGCAATTGGGTTGGGATGTTGGCAGATTCAGTCATATGCAATCCCTCCCCGAGTTGCAAGGTTTAACAAGTCCACAGCTACTCGAACATAATCCTCATCTATGCCCTCATTGTCGTATTCGGGCAAAAATACGCCAAAAAGAATCACATTGCCCGTAATTCGCGTCTCGAACCCGAGGGACCACAAATCTTGTGATAACTTCTTGAAGTCTTTCTGAATCTTCCTTGGTGATGGATAACCTAAAACCAATCGCTGAAAGAATCCTGGGAGACTTACAGAAACGATTCTTCCTTCTTTCCGGCTTATCCTCGGTGCTATTCCATACCTGGTTAAGAAAAAACTCTCTATAACGTCGTGTAGTCCCCCGAGTGTCATCAAGTCCTCAATAATCGGCTGTGAGAGCATACTACCAGCAAGTCCGAGAAAAGGATCGCCATCCATTGAAAGATCTTCATGAAACTCCACACTCGAAAAAATACGGATTGTTCCGAGAATTCCCCCGCTTTCCATTTCTCGCAAGTTATAACAAACCCGGTCCCACAATGGCTTTTGGGTTTCCTGCCACGCTATAATTTGTTCAACCGTTTCCAGGGCTCTGCTCTGTTCTGAATACAATACCCTAATAGGTTTCCACATTGCAGCGGGGGGGAATTTCCTGACTTTGGCATTATGGAATGTCATACCCTCACCTGCCTTGCTGTTGGCTTTGGCCTGGGCTTACCTGGTGTGATATGCCACCCTGAACATAAGGGCCTGTCCGGTTCGTCTGCCTGGAGCTCGCGAGAGAAATAACGTAGTCCACAAATTGAACAGTAAAGGCCACGTTGTCTCATTATCGGCACCTCGCTTTAGGGCCTCGGTCCATGATGCCCGGGACAGGTTGAAGCGCCAAATGGGTTTCTTTTCCCTTTAATCATGCCACACTGCCCACAATATACGGGAATACCTTCATATTGAGGTTTTTCAGAAAAAGAGAAATCATTAAACCTTTCGACAGTAAAACATAGAGTAGACGTTTTACCCGTCGTGATCGTTTCTTTCCCCTGATGTTGTCGCATCGGGGAATACCCGTTTTCTGTCATTTAATCACCACTAGCCCTTGTTTCTGGGCTTCCTCGGCAAAGAGCCTATAAAATTTTGGAAGGCTTGCCACCACTTCTTTCTTTAATTTCAGTGGGTTGTCCTGGGTTGGTTCATTGTTCATGATTCTTTTCTCCTGGAGATTTCGCTTCCAGTGCTCCTTTTAATGCTTCGTTGAAAACATGGCTCATGTTGATCCCTGCCTTCTTCGCAGCATTTTTTAGATTTTCGTCAACGTGTGCCGCTACTTGACACATACGCCGCCCGTCTTTTGTGAGTAATACACTCATTTTCTTACTCCATTGTCTAATATTAGGATCTAATATTAAGTTGTCCTAATGTTAGATTGAATATTAGATTTATACAACATAGCGTATAAACATTATGCAAGATGCCGGACTCTTTGCCTCCCTTGCCAACATCAAACGAACCCACAAAGCAGATTTATGCTGAAGTGAGGCATAGTCATAGTGTTGAAGGAAGCGTATCACTTCAATTAAATGACACTGAAAACATTATCTTATATGAAATCGGGGTTTCAGAATCTGGATCTTCACCATATACAATTCACAAAAAGACAGGGATTTCATATCCAACGATTTTTTTAAATTCTAAGCGCCTTGAAGAACGCGGTTTTCTTTTCTCTACTATGGGTAAAAATGCAAAAAAGAAACAGAAGAGAACTTATTTTCTAACTTTTAATGGTGTTTGTGTCTTTTTTACTTTGTGGTATCCGAGACATGCTTACAATGATAATTCTCTTAAAATGCTGACAAAATACGCCGATGTAGATCCGTTATTTCAAATATGGTTTAACATTATACATCTATTGTCTGAATTTGATTCGTCCCGAGATGTAATTCGCCATGAAATCTTATATTTATTAAACCGTGTGTGTGTAGAATATTCTAGTGGAAGAATGGTTAAAGATATTAATGCCAAAAATTTTAACGGCTTTAATGATGATTGTCCCAATATCTATTATGCAATGTTGGCACCTCATAGAGGTGCGGGGTTTGGCCCACATTCAATAACAGAATTTGAGAAGATAATTCGAGAAGAATATAAAAAATATCCATATATTTGGAATATAATAAATCTTATATCTGAGTATAAACTTGAAGTAATGGAGTTTAAAATTTTGCGCAATTCGTTATTTGCTTCCCCCGAATATATGAAAAATTGGTTAACGAGTATAACTCAATTAATTGAGTCATCAAGGTGAGAAAGGTCCCGGTCTGCTGCCTTGGTATATTGGATTCTATAGGTCATTTAATGCCATATTTAATCATAATATCTGATTCAGAAATAGTATCCCCGTTATGATATTCCTGTATAGCTTCGTTTGCTCGTTTACCCCATCCATCACAAAGTGGGTTATAATCAGATAATATACGTTCAATTACATCCAGGGGCGTTTCATTGGGCCTGGTTCGCAATGCTTCTATTTTATGGAACAGTTCTTCCGGGACTTCAAGCGTGATTGGCATAATCAAAATCTCTCATTAAGATGGTTAATGGTTGTGTTTTATATGAAAACTTTCAACCTCTTAACTCTCCTTTTTCTGCCATCTCGCGGATAACTTTCTTTATCAGTTCTTCGCCCTGGGATGTTGCCATTAACTTTTCAATTGAGAGCATACTGTCAGTCTGAGTTTCTACCGCGTCTTCTGTTAGTGCCATTCCACATTTGGAGCAATAAGTCCCGGTTGGTGGGTTTACGTAATGACACCTACCACAGGGATGAGGGGCCATTGGGTCTTCCTGGGATGTTTTCTTCTGCTTGATACCTGCCTTCCCGAGAAACTCATCATCAATTGAATCCTCCCCGAGACATACATACGTCTGAAACATCTTCGTGTTGAGGTTGTTCCACATAGTTTGCTTTATTACCGATTCCTGGTAATTCTGTTCGATTAGATGGGTAATTCTGCTTTTCCTGAATAAATGAGGCTTGATTTTCTTTGTTATTCCTGCATCTCTCGCAGCCTGGGTTAAGCAATGAGTAACCATCCTATAACTTATTGGTTCATCTCCCCGGATTGAAAGGAATATTAAACTTCCAGGGTCCGGGTCTCCCCGCTCATTTCTGTATTGTGCTAGAAATTCAGTTGCCATTGTTAATCTTGCATATCGCCGTTTCGATGTTTTGGTGTCGGTGAGATAGAGTTTAACTCCGTGTTCATCGAATATTGCATCTCTCCAGGTGAGACGGGATAACTCCCCTATCCTACATCCACTTTCATAAAGAGTTGCTACAAGGGCCTTATCACGAATATATGAGCAATGGGTAAGGATTGCTTTCACTTCTTCAGATGTAATTATTTCATCGGGTCGTGTAGTGCCGGATTCTACAGGGGGGGTTCTTATCTCTTTTACTTTCTGTTCTGGAATTGTACTGTAACCTTCCCTTATCATCCACTGGATAAACTGTCTTAATATTTTGATATGGTCATGAACTGCATTAGGCTTGAAGGGTGTCCCTTTTGCATTGATTCCGTTTTTCAGACTTGCTACTCCTGCTCTCATATCGGTGGTGGTCATGGTCCGATAGGGTACTGCTATAAATCGCCTCCATCCTGCAAGGGTTATGATAAGTTTCTGAATCCTTCTCTCTCCGTTCCCGTCTGCTGTGCTTTTAAAATCTGTGTACTCGAGAATAAGCGCTTTATCATCTTCTGTGATTATCCCGGCTGAAATATTCTTCGTGAGTGACCGGCCTCCATCATAAGGAGTAAGTGAACGGTAAAGAGTGTCAGTAACCATGAATCATAATTGTCCTTTAGAGTTAATAAATATAGGCTTTGAACATCTTATGTCTAATGCCCGGCTGAGGCTTACTCACTATCAGTTCAAATCACCAAAACAAAAAGAGGGTCAATCCTTCGTTTTTTTCTTTTCTCATTCTCACAACTGGTATCAAGTCCCAACTTAACAGCTGTATGGAGATGTTGGGCACGCGGAAAGGGTCACGCTATCAATGTTAATTTAAATTCATTAGCATTAATAATGATTAGATTCAGACAAACTAAAATTGGAATTTAGGAATATCGCTTATATATCGTTGATCTATGTCCAATATCAACAACTACAATCACTTTTTCATCTGGGATAATTGCAACAATTATACGATATGCCCCAGCTCGCAATTTATAGAGTGGTGGATTACTGTTTAGATGTAACCGTTCAAGGTGATAATAAGGATCTTCAGAAAGAGATAGAATGGTTGTATAAATATACTGTTGAATATCGGGTTGAATTTTACGAAGTGCTTTTTCTGCGCATCGATAAAGTGTTATTGAATACATTTATTTGAGGTTAAGCTTCTTTTTTACCTCTTCTAGTGGGATGGTCTTTCCTTCATAATAATCTTGTAAGGCATCCCTCCCTAATTCCACTAAATGACATTCCTCATTATTGTCAGGAACAGGGTGAGAAATTGGTTTAGTAGTCATGGTTTATTCTTTTTACATTCTAAACATAAAAATCATGGTGTTAACCGTTATAGAATTAGCATAATCACACCATATGACGTTACCATAATGATCGGGATCCTAGGTTGTTATCATCACAACAACGGTGGTTCAGAGAGGGATTGTCTCATATAGCTCAAATTTTAATGGAAAGAGAGATAAGCCATTTACGTGACATTTAACGAGATGCAATTACAGGGTAATAAGTAATGGCTTGTGATTGTATGGCTTAATTGTTAAGAAGCCAGGTAATCCCTCCATTGATACTATGACATACCCACACATAAGAAAGACCCCTCATGGATGACCACGTTATAGAAGAGGATTCAATTCACCTCGTCGCGGTAAATCCAAGCACAGATGGATTGGTGGATCTTAGGAATACTCTTTCTCTCTTTTTAGTGATCAGCTATACTATTTCTTACTTACTTAGAATAAAATAATAATAATATACTCTTCTTTTATCGATCTAATTCTGATTTTGGTATGATCACTTTCTCGTGATCAGTTGTGATCAGTTACTGATCAGGATGATCACCGGTTTCTTTTAGGTTATAAGGCATTTACTTTAATCGAGACTCATTTCACCCAGACATAAAGATTGGTTATCTGGCTTATTTGTTTGATTCAAGGATTCTTAAAATAGAAAAGTCGTGCCCGATTCGTGAGAGAATCTAATAAAGCCCGGTCTAACTCACATCTACCATTGAAATAATTCCCATAAACTACATTCCCGCCAACTTGGACCCGATCAGACAACTGTATGACCTGGGTTTGAACCATTTGCTATTTATTCATTAATATAATTCAAGGATTCCTTTAAGCGTTCCATATCATTATGTGGTGAAGGCAGAGAAGGAGAAGAAAATAAACGGTGAAAATATTCATATTGAGATTCCGTTTAGGTTTTTATAGAAGATAGTAAAAGTGGAAGAGAAATAAGTTAAAAAAGTTAATGTGAAAGATAAAAGGAATACATTTTATGATTCTTGAATTGCTTGTGTTTTTGATAGCTGGAATGACTATTTTAACAGCAGTAAGTATTTTTCTCTATTCACTTATCCCCCCTAATATATCCATTATAGATTGGGCTACCCTCATTCTTGCTTTTGCAACAGTATTATTGGCTATTGCAACCGGTTTTTTATGGATGGAAACTCGATATATGCGTAAACGACAATCACAACCAATAATAGCCATCATTACAAGACCGTTAGAAAATCGACCTCAATCAATTTTAATGTCAATAACAAATTGTTGGTGGGGATTGGCAAAAGAGATAAAGATTCAATCAACCAGCGATTTTCCAGTTACATATGATGGAAAAATTACAATTCCATTTCACGATTTAGGAATTGTTAATCACCCTTTTGAATTGGGTAAAGACCAAAGTTTTGAGTTTCAATTAAAATGGTTGCCTGAAAATTATGAAAAATTACGAGCAGAGGATAAACTTCGATTTTCTTTATTGGTACATTATAAGGATATTTTCGGAGAGAAATATAAGTCCAATCATATTGTAGATCTTGAAATATATCACCATCTAGTTTTCCCAATTTCTAAATTGGGCTAATCGCATAATCTCCTTCATAGGTGACGAGATAATTTTCTACGGGTATTCCTTACATAAGTTCTGTTATGCTCAACACAAGAGCATCAAGTCTATCAGGTAACTTTTCCCCTGGCACTCATTCACACACGTGGGGATGAACTGGTCTAGGCTCTATGATAGGGTCTCAGATAATAGAGTTCCCATACATGGGAGGACGAACCCATAACTATCCTTACAGACCCTAGGCAGAGGCGCTAATACAATTGCAAGGCTAAATTGGTTGTCCAGACTATTCTATTCATAACGGGTAGCTTGTTGTATATTCCGTCGCGATCTGAACAGTCCTTCCGTTGATATTGAACAGTCTATTATAATCTATTTCCTGTTGATTCATCTTTTAATCCCGAAATAATCCTGTCCACATACTACATAGAAAGCATCATTATCGGTTGCTCCAAAGTTTAGCGGGATACATTCTTCCTGATCGGTGTCACTGTCCGTATAATACCCGGCACTGATTCCCGGTGTCCTGAACCCTAACAGGAATAAGGCTCGTTTTTCAGGGGTGTCCAGAGTCTCCCATTTCCCGCCTGTTATCCTTTCTATTTCGTGTATGTTGTAGTTGTCAACCTTGAGTATCTCGTGATATAGATCTTTCAAGTTCGTTATCTCTTCACGTCTCTATTATCCGTCGTGCTGTCGCTGCTATAAGATTTGTTAGTCGTTCCATATCATCACCTGATAAGAAACACCTACCCGCATTGTTGAATAAATTATACTGGATGCTTGAGGGAGATTTGTATAATTCCCTCATAGACATCGGCATTTTGCCTGTTGATATTTCATCCGGTAGAAAATCAATCTGGGTTCTTTCCCTGTATTGTGTGATGAATGCAAGCTGGTTTGCGATATATAACCGCTCCACCCATTCACCGATATGTGTCTCACTTACCTCATCAATGTCACTATTCCACCCATTGAGCCTCATAATATGATTTTCATCGTTGTAGGTAAAAACCGATCGGCTAATTAAATCGAGTCCACTCCTGTCAAAAATAAGAGTTTTTAAAATTCTTCCATATTCTGATTCATCTATTTGTAACACGCTCATGTTCTCAATCCTTTATCCCTCTCAATGTTTTGTTCGTTTGTCGATTCGTTCTCCAGTGTCTTTGCAAGTAGGGGGTTATCTGGTCTGTTCAGCATGGTTCAACCTTCCTGCATGGGTGGGAGTTGTCAAGTAGTGGTAAGTCCATTGCTTCCGATCTATACTTCACGGGGATGGCTACTACCTTCTCTCTAACAGGTGCTTGCTTTGCTGGTGGAGCAACAAAGTAACCCTTCCCGCCATTGGTGCATACTTTCAGGAGTGATGAAAGGCTGATAAATGAGAACCCGGTTGTTGGGTTATTGAAGCATAAAGCCTTCCCGCTTGCCGATATCCACAGGGTTGCCTGATCTTTATCTCACTTTACTGCTACCTTGCTGCCTTTGGTCCTTGTGAGGCTATCCTCTTGCTCCATTGTTACGGTATACATCCGATCCTCCTTCGTCCTGACGTTCAGGTTGGTGTTGGGGTTCGTCGGGTTGTCTGCTGTCAGTTCAGATGTGATTATGAATTTTTGGTACATCGTGTTTCCTCTCCTTGTATTTGTCGTGTAATTTCATTGACATATTATATATATGATGTATTAGTATATATAATTAT
>CAIYHQ010000009.1 GCA_903926075.1 uncultured Methanomicrobiales archaeon | reverse complement strand
TTGAAAGAGAAGAAATAAAAGGCTTAAATGTTCCCCTATTTGTTCAGCAAGTTCATCTAACCGAAGTTGTGGGCGATTTTGAGCACATATGTATTATATTGTCTTCTTTATATATTGATCTTTCGATATAAATTATATGGGCTCTGTTCTAACTTGACATTGTAGAGGTACTTACATCTAAAGGAATGGCGATGGGTACTGCTCTTGCATTCATGATGGCAGTGATTGGTCTCTCGCTTCCTGAAATGATTATACTGAGGAAAGTCATCAAATTGAAACTCCTTATAATTTTTGCAGGAATCCTGTTTTTGGCATTTACACTGACAGGGTATTTATTTAACATAAATGATACAGTGGAAAGAATCGTTCTTTATGCGGTCAGATGAGACCATGACACGTTTTATTGAGAAAAATTTTCCATTAATTTCTTTGAGGGGTATTCATACACCAGTTTAGATTCAATAATCTTCTCAATCATGGCAGTCATCTTTGAGTAAGTAATAGCTTGAAAATCCTCAGCACGTGTTAAAGCTGTGTAAATTAGCGAATTTTCTCTATCGTGTTCGATAATATGTGCAGTTTGGAAATGATCAGCCCACATAATTATTGTTGCCCTGTACTGGAGTCCTTTGGCCGAATGTACAGTCTGAATCTTTATTGATTTATCTAATATTTTTTTCCTGGCTTCCGGGTGTTTTTTGTCACTTATCCAGACAATTGGAGCAATTTTGGATAATTCTTCCATGAGTTTCTCGAAAACCGCTTTATCCTTAAAAGGAATGGCAGGATACAAAATTCCAATATCTTCAGGTTTTAATCCATTCGGAATTAATTTGGATTTTTTTTCTGGATTTAACAAAACTGTTACCAATGATAGTATTTTTTGGCATTCATCTTCATGATCTTTGCAATGTACCAGCATAGGAAGGATGTTGTTTGATCGAATAGCCGATTCCAAACAAATCGGAACTATCCCAAAACCATCTTCATTGCTTGTTTGATCACATGACGCAAAAATTGACGCGAGTGCAAGTATTTCCCGTGTATTTCGGTAATTTTTGTCCAAATCAAAATTCGTAGATATTGATCGTCCCTGGGCCTGTATACCTACTGATTTCCAGCTTATTTTACCTGTTGAGTAAATACCCTGGTTACCATCACATACAATCAGCAAATCATCTTCGTTAGGATCTTTTAGGGCTTTTAAAATACACTGGAACCATTTAGGATGAAAATCCTGGGCTTCATCGATAAATGCAGCATTGTATCTGCCAAAATCTCCTTCTTTTTTAGCTAACTTATTCAGAAGTCGTTCACCCAAAGATTCATGATTTTCCAAAATGCCATCGATATTACTCCTGACAATATAATTCTTTTTTGACCAGCCATCGAAGTGAAGGACATCGATATTTTGACAATCTTTGAGCATTTCCCGAATATATATACTCAGGACAAAATTATAACATAAGAACAGCCCTCTTTTTTCAGTGAAACTTTCACTGAATAACCTCGCTCTTGCAATTAATAGAATTGTTTTGCCAGAACCCGCCACACCATAAATAATCCGGTGACCTTCATTGATTTTTCTTGCGTTATTTTCCTGCCGGTAATCAAGCACTTTCAATGAAAAACGTTCACCGCCCGGAAGAGTTTTATCAAGCTCTTTTGACCTCTGGATGACAATTTCCGGGTGAATAATTGCCCTGATAATATCAATTTTGCTTTTATCTAATCTTGGAAACAACCAAAACGGGTCAAAGTACTGGCGTATCGTCCTGACAATTGTTTCTTCATCTTCTGACTCCCATTTTAGAAGTACATCTCTGCAGATTACATTATAATCCCTGAAAATTTTAGTAAGATCACCAGTTTCGTGGTTTTGTAACTGCGTGTATGTGATATTAGATAATATTGCAAGGTGACCAAAAGGAAAGATGAACTTGTTTTTATATCTTCCATCCCGATTAAGAAGTTCATAAGATTCAGGGTTTCTTTTACAGATATTCACAAGTTCCCACATGTACCTTCGAGCCTGCTCAACAGGATGAATTTCCCTATGTTCTTTTCCATTATCATCCAGATGAATCTCGGAGTCATTCCCCCCTAAAATATCTCCAGGATACCAGCCTTTGACTTCTATTACCATAACTCCCATCTCCGGGGCAATAATAATAAAATCAGGTCTCCTGTTATTGACAACAGGTTCATAATATATGAAATAGTCATCTGGAAGTTTTTTTAGGATAGAATAAGTGCGTTCTTCTCCTCTACTTGCAGATTTGGGAAGTTTATCAGGAACAATAATAGACAATAAAATTCCTCCAATAAAATCTTTATACGACAGGATTGTTGATTTTCTAATTATAAGTATCTATAATGTCAAGTTATAAAAAAGGATTGTATTAGTTATTTCTTCAGAAAAATAACCTAATTTTTTTCTAACATAACAATAGAATGATAGACTAAAAAGAGAGAGAGATTTAATACAAGTATTAATATTTTTAGGGAGACATTTTTCATGAAATGGGAAGAGGATAAATTAAAAAATATAATTTTTCTGTTGCAAAGATATTACAATGGCAAAAAAGATAATGAGATTCTCGCAGTAATTGAGGCATTAGATGTAATCGATCCAGACAATTTTTTGTTTTTAGGGATAAGTGCGTTTATTCTCTTTAGGATGAATGACTCGCATAACGCAATTACAAAATATTTTAAAAGTACAACAGTAACAAAAAAATCTCAAAATGGAAATATATCTGATAAATATTCTTCATTCTCTATAAAGTCTTACATTTCGCAGATTAGCAATTTTGTACAAAAGTTATCTCATGAAGAAAAAAGTGTATTCGTCTTCTATATTGAGGGATTACTCTTCAACTATGAAAATGATCATATTAATGCAACCAAATCTTTTGATAATGCAATAAGTCTCGAACCTGGTTCAGCCTGGCTTTGGAATATGAAAGCTGAAGCACTTCTCCAATGTAAGAGGTTCCCTGAAACCATAATTGCATGTGAAAATGCTTGCAGATATTTCACAAATAATGCATTAGCCTGGAATATCAAAGGAAATGCATTATTAAAAATGAAACAATATGACGAAGCTCTCATTGCTTTTGAATGTTCCATATCAATTGATGCAAAATTTCCCCATCCTAGAATTAACAAATGTCATACACTCATTCTAGCAGGAAGGAAGGAGGAAGCATTTTTATCAATCCAGGAAATTAAAAAAATCCTTCAGCCTGATTCAAAATATTATAAGTATTTTTCATCAATTGAAGCTGATATTTCTGCAAATAAAAATACCCCAGAATTTTTAAAAGACGAAGTAAAACTGAATCAACCTGAAATTCAAAAACAAGAGAAAAGTGACCCACTTAGAACTGCATTAAAAATGGAGTGTCTTACTTTACTCAGGACGGCACTGAATTCACAGGAAGCTCAGTTTAGGGATAATCAGTGGGAGATAATTGAATCACTGATTGAAAATAAAGCACATCTGCTTGTTGTACAACGAACTGGATGGGGAAAGAGTTTTATATATTTTATTGCTACACAAATCCTACGGAAAAGGGGAAGTGGGCCATCTATTATCATCTCTCCATTAATTGCTTTGATGCGAAATCAAATTCAGGGAGCAGAAAGAATTGGTCTGCATTCAAGGACCATCCATTCAGGTAACAATGCAGAATGGGATATAATCTATGAGGAATTGGAGCAGGGTTTAATTGACCTTTTAATTGTTTCACCCGAACGTCTTTCAAATGATGAATTTCGAGAAAAGCATCTGTTGCCGGTTGCCCAAACAATCGGACTCTTTGTTATAGATGAGGCACATTGTATTAGTGAATGGGGTCACGATTTTCGCCCCGATTATCAGCGGATTCTTAAAATTCTCCAGTTTTTACCAAAAAAATTATCAAGCAGAGCAGGGTATGGTAATGTCTTCATGGGGTGACGGCGGAATGAGTCTTTTGATAAAATCCGGAAAACAGGAGGGTCATTTCTCTAAAGAACTTGTTGACGCATTCGTAGAAATGATAACTATCCATTGGAAACCAGAACCGAAACCAACCTGGATTACCTGTGTTCCATCTTTGCGAAGGACACAACTTGTAAAAAAATTTGCACAAAGTGTAGCTGAATCAATGAACCTTCCTTTTGTCTCCTGTATAAGTAAAGTCCGTGAAACACAGCCTCAAAAACGAATGAATAATAGTTTTCAACAAATTAGAAATCTCGAGGAGGCTTTTATAATCGATAATAATCATTTAATAAAAAATGAGCCTGTCTTCCTGATAGACGACATGGTCGATTCGCGCTGGACATTCACTATTCTTGCTGCTTTATTGCAATCCGCAGGGAGTGGCCCAGTATATCCATGTGCATTGACTGATACACAAGGGAAGGATACTCAATGAATATCAATTCAATCTCACAAGATACGCAGGTAATTCTTTTATTATGTGCAAACTTTGGACTTCCAGTAAGTGCTTCCATATCTCCATTATCCACTAGAGAATTTGCATCTGTCTCCAAATGGCTTGGTAAAACATCCCTTAGTCCAAAAGTTTTTTTTGAGAAGCAATATGTAGATGCTTGTTGTAATGAAATTCACCTTGACCCAAAAAGATTTCATTCACTTTTAAATCGAGGTGGAATCCTTGCCCTTTCTCTCGAAAAATGGAGTACCATAGGGATTTGGATAATTAGTAAAACTGACAATGCTTACCCCAGGAAATGGATTGACCATCTGGATAGTCAAGCACCGCCCCTCCTTTATGGAATAGGAAATGCTGAAATTTTATCTAAACGAGGAGTAGCCGTAGTCGGCTCCAGGGACGTAAATGAGAGCGGTACAATTGCAACACGCAAGATAGCCCGTCTTTGTACAGAGAATAATATTCAGATTATTTCCGGAGGGGCAAGAGGGGTTGATAGTGAATCTATGCTTACTGCCCTGGAGAAAGGAGGTTATGTCACAGGAATACTTGCCGATAGTCTTTTAAAAGCAGCTGTGCAGACTAAATATCGGAGCGGTTTAAGGGAAAATCGCCTGGTTCTTGTTTCAACATTTGACCCGAAAGAGACATTTTCAGTAGGAAAAGCTATGGCTCGGAATAAACTTGTTTATTGCTTAAGTGATTGGGCATTTGTCATATCTTCTTCATACAATAAAGGGGGGACTTGGGCTGGTGCAACTGAAAATCTGAAGTATGGATGGGTCCCAATGTTTGTCAGAAAAGATAATGATGTGCCTGAAGGAAATTATCAATTGATTAACAAAGGTGCCAATTCTTTTAGCTCTGATTATTTGTCGAATTCAACAACATTCATGTCACTACTTCATAAATATTTGATGATCCCTGATAATGCAATTGAAGTTTGCGATCTTTCTATGACATATGAATTATCTGAAAATCAGAAAATTCCAGAGGAAATTACTACAATCCTTGAGGAGCCATCCGAACAACATAAAATGGGGCAGGAAGAAAAAATTTCATCCGAAAAGACTCCAGATATTAATAATATTGATCTTTTCTCTCTCGTATGGCCTCATATTGAGACACAACTAGCTGCTCCAAGGACTGATGCAGAACTCTCAAAAATTTTTACAGTAAGATTAATTCAGATGAAAGACTGGCTAAAGATAGCTGTCGAAAAAGGATTTGCTATAAAACTATCAAAACCGGTTAGATATATAAAACGAAGTAATACAATAACACAGTTTCTGATAGATCCTGATAAAAAAGAATGATCAAATGTTTATCAGGATAACCTTGTGAAATTACTAGATAATATCATCCTTTTATTGCCCTTATGATAAACTCATCTGCCTCTTTTTCTTTCCCAATCAGACATAGAATATCGTACTTGAGGTCCTGGGCATCTATATCATAGTGATCTTTTTGCAAAGCATATTCTATAAGATTTAATGCCCGGTCATAGTTCTTCATCTCGAAATGCATTGTAGCTTCATTATAAGCACTAAGAAACTCAGGTGTCCTGCTTTGCGTCCGGATTGGAAGAGTGATTTCTACAACGCCTTTTTGAATAACAAGCGGTACAGGACCGGATATGGTTTGTACTTCCTCAATAACTGCCGGCTCTCTTTTAATAGAGACGTTTTCGTCCGGATTCACGACATCCACATTTTCATTGTCGGATGTCCCGGATATTTCCATTGGGTCTATGTTATCTAACCCTAATTCCATTAGAATCTTATCGTATCCATTTTTACTTATCCGATAATGATGGTTTAATTCCTCGATTGAACTAATAAGGTTCTCTTTTGTCACTACCTTGAACCATTTGACTCTATATGGAGAAAACCTGGAATCACTATGTTCACTTCCAGACATAAAGTATACCCAACAGCAAAAATGCATTAACTGCCAGTCTGGGATCTGCTGAGTGAAATGTTTATTAACAATATCCTGCCACTTTCTGATAAAAGTAAATCTATGGTCTTTTGACTGTTCAAAGGGATTATTATGCATATCTACAATTTGACCGGAGCGAGTCTTAACCCTCCAGACTCCATTTTCACATCCTGATATTTTTCCTTGATATGCTTTACAATCAATAAGAATCGGTCCATTTTCACTCCGCATTAATTGCTGTCCTGGGTGCCCCCTTACAAGTAAAAGCGATCCTCTCCGGGTTATTGGCAATGGAAAGAAGGACTGACATGATCTCAGCATAAATCGGGTAATTCCCAATCCCTGACATATAAAGGAACCCTTTTGTCCGTGTCATAGCAGTGAAGAGAGTGTTTCTTTGATTGATCTCGTGCTCCCGTCTGGCAACTCCTTCAATTCCTACTACAAAGACAAAATCTGCTTCATTTCCCTTTACCTGGTTCATATGAGCAATAGTTACACAATTCTCAAACCAGAAAAGTCTTGGATTTCTAAGCTTGAAATCATCAATCGGAATAGTATTTGGTCCTGGATTTCCAGGGTAATAGTAATCTATTCCCCGAATTCTTTGAGGGCCCGGCGGGATAGATTCTGCCAGGTCACCAAGAACCCAGATTTCGGTCCGACTCATCTCCTTATTGCGGTATTCAATTAATTCAAGGAGAGAAAATTCATTAATTGCATTGGATAAAATTTTCATGCCTCCCGGATAGAGTACATGATTTTATCGTAAGCTGGAGAAAATTTAAGGGTTTCTATTTTAGATTTTAGTTCGAAGAAAATTAGAGATCTAAAAAATTTTTTAGGCAACCGACTTCCAAGTTACATTTATTTTCATACTGAAGAGTTGTCAAAATCTTCATACCTGTTGTTTTACATATCATAATATCCAGCAGATTTCATAATCTCTAATGCGTTCATCTGAATAGAGTTTGTCATTTGCTTCACAACCGGAACTTTACTGAACAAAATTGTTTATTTTTATTAATACCTGGTATTTGATTACCTTTTGTTCATTTATTGGTATTAGATATATAAAGTTGTAAAATTTATTATTTTGTGGTCAATATTGTGAGTTCTCTAAATAAAAGAATAAGAATTATAACCTGGAACTGCCGTAGTGGAAGTATTGAAAGAAATATTGAAGCAATTAAAAAATTTAAGCCCGATATTGTAACTTTCCAGGAAGTCAATACACCTTTTTACAATTCTACCAATTGTTACGGAATTTTTGATGAAAGATTTAACAAAGGTGTAGTTATAGCAACCTTCAATGACTTTACAATTAATCCATTTCCAATTGATACAAATGTTTCCGACTATTTTGTTCCAGCGACAATACTTGGACCTGTTTCATTCAATCTTCTAGCAGTATGGACTCAACAAAAACCAAAATACGTACGATCAATAATTCCTGCTCTTAACGCATATCGTGAATTTCTAAAATCTTCTCCATCAGTAGTATTAGGTGATTTCAATAGTGATGTTAACTTAAATCAAAAAACTTCCCCTAAAAAATATCATTTGGAAATGGTTGACTTCTTTAAAAAAGAGTTCGGACTGGTAAGCAGTTATCATAAACAAATGAATATTGAACATGGAGAGGAAACGCATAAAACTTTTTATTTATACAACCATAAAGACAAGCCTTATCATTTTGATTATTGCTTTATTCCTGATGGATGGGAAATTGAGAATGTCGATGTTGGAAGTTATGATGAATGGCGAACATTAAGTGACCATTGCCCTGTAATTGTTGATGTTTTGATAAAACAATAACAAGAAAGAATAATGAGACTTATATAATTGGCATAGTTACTGAATATTCTATATTCATTACTTCTCTAATATAATTTTCAGAAGGAATGAGATTATTACAAATAGATACCGGGTCTTGACATTTCTTGTGCAAGTTCGAGGTTTTACTTCATTTCGCATTCGGTACGAGGACTCAATTGCAAATCGTGAACTAAAAACATGGGATAATTTATTTGCATTCCAATTAAGACCATAAACAACCGGAAATGGCGCTAGAAGTCAGGAATATCGTGACCTTAAAGATAAAGCAAAAAGTAACATAATTATTGTTCACATTCGTAAAGGAACAATAGGGAAACCCTGTAAAAATAATTGTCATCCATTTATACGGAATTTTTTTAAAAGAGACTAGGTTTTTGCTCATAACGGGAGCGTCCCGACAATTGATGAGCATAACCTGGCATGTGGAGATACCGATTCTGAAAGAGTTTTCCATCATATAATAGAGAAAATAGGCAGTGAAAACTGGAGAGAATTGCCCCGAGGCAGGTTGCTTACTCTTATTAATGGTGAAGTTCTTTTAATATCGTCTGGCCTTAGTAGAAGAACAAAAAATAGATAATCCCTTCCTGCTTTACGGATTAACAGGAAATTGATATTCTGGGGGTCTCTCGTTCATCTCGAAATAATTTCCAATGAGATCATTTTCCATTTCTTTAAGATTATGGGCTAAGGTATTTTTTTGAATATTGCAATACGAGAAAGTGAGATCCTTACCTCCCCATGATTTCTGGCTATGATCCTGCAGTCTTTTTGAACAATTCATTGACTGCCCGATGTGGATTATATCCTGTGATTCAATATCAAAAAGGAGATATAGGCATGGTCCGATAGGAATTGACATGAAGTTATCAATTTTAAAATCTCTTTTTTCAGCCCATAACAAACCCATCCAGTTCTGATCACTAGGAGAGCCTATTGTACTTAATGGAGAAAAGCTGGGACCGCCTGCGTGATTGTCTATCTGAGTATCAAGGAGTTTTCCCCCACGACGTCCTTCTTTCCTGTTTGTAGATTTTCTATAACGTTTATGGAACCGTCCGAAGTTGCATAATGTAGATTCTCCATATTCCTGATGATATCGATATAGAAGATAACTTTCCATCCCTTTCCTTCCTGTATTTGGGGCATTAAACAATGCTGCAGAGCATTCATATGAGAATCCTTCTACTTCCATCCATGTCCACAATGAGGGGGCAGCAGTATGAGGATCATTCCATGGCATAACTTCATTTTTTATAACATTCTGACGAAGCTCGTTAAGTCGCTGATGCAAGGTCCTGCGAGTCTCTCCAATATACATCAGGAAATCTTTCTCTGCCGGTCGGATCCGGTAAAGACCCGGCCCTTTAGGGATAGCCCGGAATTCATACCGGTTAGCTGAGAACGGAATCCAGGGTGACCATGAGAGGTTACACCAGTCCTGTGAGAAATAGTTGAATTGTTCCATTATTTATCAGATACCTTCTTATGGATTTACAAATAATCCTTCTTTTCAGAAATCACTACTCTAACACTACCTTTTGAATTTGTAACATCTCCCTTGTATCGTATGATTAATTGGTTGTGCATCTACATAACTGTCTAACCTGAAACTGTTTTGTAAGTAAAGATAAATCTTTCAATTGTTGTTCCAGGTCCATGTCAAACCCACTGCCTCTGCCGAATACTCCAATAATACACCCATATACCGCTAATTGACCATATGGAGTGTCAATAAGAACACAGGCAGTAGTATGTGGATTGATAACATTCACTTTTTTTATATTCCAAAAACTGAATAGCTTGAAAAAATGGGTGCTTGTCTTTGCAGGGGATCAGTATGTAACGGTCCGTGAGCTATGAAAGGAAGGGGACACAAAAAGAGATTATTAATTAGGAAACATTCTGGATGTCTATTTTGGATTATTTTTTTAGAAAATAAAATTTTCCGACGGTTTTTTTACGTTATGCATCACAAATATTGCAACCAATGACAGTGATTTTGGACGGGTTCCTTTCTTAACAGTCTGGAGACCTTAACAAGAATTTATATGAATAATTAAATGACTTTAAAAACACCAGATTCCTACCTGCGAAAGCTTATCGAGGTTGCACACTCAATGAAAGAATTCAATGTCACTTCATCCCGAGAAAAATCAATAAGCCACCGCTATCCGTCTACCCTTCACCTCCGGTGGGTAAGACGTCCACTTACAACCTGCAGGGCTGTCCTTTTTTTGCTTCACTTGTCCATGATCCATCCGCATGGCCTGAGATCTTTCCATCCCTGAACTCGGCATTCATGATCGAAAGATAGTATTATCCAAATTGAAAGGGATAGTAATTGCATGCTCTTACATTAACTTTAAAGTGAAAGTTAATAAATATAAGCAATTTTTATAAGATAAGACTCGAGATCCTCTGGTCTCTTGCTGACCTTGGAGAGGATGGTGCAACTGCACGACAATTAAAATCGGCACTCAACCTGAACGATGGGGCGGTATATTCCAATCTCAAAAAACTTGAATCACAGGGATATCTGAAAAGAGAGGATATTATGTTTGAGGGAAAAGGGCTGGAACTTTGGTCAATTACATCAGAGGGTTTAAAAGAATGGCAAAAAGTAAAAAACTGGTTATGTAGCCTGCTCGGGTGCAGAGGTGATGTTTGTGGATAATATGAATAAGGTAATTGCATGTTTCAAAGCGGTCGATTTCAATTTTGACTTTCATAAGTTTGAACATAGGCTGATCGCTCAAAAAGTAATATTCCTTCTTCATTTAAAAGGGATAGGAATGGGATATCAATTCGGACTCTATGTAAGAGGTCCTTATTCACAGACGCTTGCATCAGATTACTACGCCCACTCAGACCAGTCTAAGGATTTGAATACTTACTCTCTTCTTCCATCAGAAGAGATATCGATAATAAAAGAACTGGATTCCATATTTTCAAGAAAAGCATCCCTACTCGAAATTGGAGCAACATATGGGTATTTTGCGTACCATATGAGATATGACTCTACCCAGGCACTACGTCTCGTGAAAAAAATGAAGTCGCAATATTCTGATACTCAAATTGCAATCGGGATTTCTAAAGCAAAAGAGTTTCTCTTTAAGGTGACAGAAGAAGATCAGAACCACCTTAATGGTGAGATTGCCCCATGGCGGGCGGTAGCACTTCAGTCATTTAGGGGTGATTGATGAAACCCAGAGTAGGTGAGGTCTGGCGAATTGATCTTACAGATTCGCGAGGACATGAAAAGAAAGGGAGAAGACCTGCATAAAGAAGAACTTAAAACTCTCCGGGTTCTTGTTCCGGTACAGGGAAAACTCGTCCCCACCAATGGAGGAATCCTCCTTTTTGGAAAGAAACGGGACTTTCATTTTCCTGATGCCTGGGTCCAGTGCGGACGGTTTATCGGGACCGATAAGGTTGATATCTTTGATCATATAGATATCCATGATCACCTTCCGGAAGCGGTGGAAAGCATCATCCTGTTTCTGAAGAAACATGCAATGAGAGGAGCTGATTTTTCTGATATTCGGCGAAAGGATGTTTGGAGTATTCCCCTTACCATGCTCAAGGAAGCGGTGATAAATGCAATCGTCCATGCTGATTATTCGCAGAAAGGAGCACCTATCCGGGTATCATTCTTTGATGACCGGATCGAGATAGAAAATCCTGGCATCCTCCTTCCTGGTATGACAATTGAGGATGTGAAAACGGGTGTATCAAAGATCAGGAATAGGGTTATTGCACGGGTATTTAGAGAACTTGACCTGATCGAGCAGTGGGGAAGTGGTTTTCGGCGGATTCTCCGGGAAGCTCTAGAGAAGGGGCTTTCAGAACCGATAATCGAGGAGATAGGGATGCGGGTTCGGGTGACGGTGTTCCTCTCTGAAAACCTGGAGGTCCACCCGGAGGGACTGAGCAGGGACCATGTGGGGACCAAGTCGGGACTAAGTCCCTTCTCTGGGAAACATGGTGATCTGACAGAGGAACAACGAGTGGTTCTCCAGGCATGTATCCTGGAGTCAGGAATTACGAAGCTGATGGAAGTTGTGGGAAGGACCAACCGGACCAAGTTTAGAGAAGCTTTTCTCAACCCTTTACTAACGATGGGACTGTTGAAGATGACGATACCAGATAAACCACAGAGCAGTAATCAGAAATACCGGTTAACAAACAAGGGAGTAGTGTATTGCAGGGAGGAGAGCGACTGAATCTGATATATTCAATTGTTATCAAGCAAATGACCAATAGAAATTCACAAAAATCGTTGAATGGATGGAGGGCTACATTGCTTTCGATAAGACCCCTGCTAAGACCGGGAACGGTGCAAGGGTTCTTTTGCCGGTGTCCTGGATTGGAAAGCGGGGGGAAATCGTCCTTATGAATTTTACAAATTACCCTTCTTTTCAGAGATCATTGCTATACCAACACCTTTTGAATTTACAATATCACCCTTGTATCGTGTGACTAATTGGTTATTTATTTACATAACTGTCTAACATGAAACTTGTTCTACGTTTATTCCGAGATTATATCCTTACGGTTGGAATTTATCTTCAATCAGTTGTTATGATTTATCAACCAATTCAAGGAATGCTACATTAATTTTGATAAAATTATTCATGGCCTGAAGAAACCGGTGGGTCAGCAAATTGAATCGTAGCAGAAACACCTTTATGATCACTTAACTTCTTGTCCTCATTCCAGCAATTAAGTTCTATAGAAGTATTTTCAAGATAGGATTCACTGATAACAATATGGCCAATATTAGCCGGAATTATTCCTGATAGTAGTTTTAATTTAAAATTTGCAAAGGATTGTTCCAGCAATGACTTTGCTTCCAGTTTTGTATAATAATTATCGCAGAATGTCAGGTTGAAATCTCCGGTATAACATATCTGAAACTGTTTTGTTATTCCAAAAATTGAATAGCCTGAAAAACTGAGGTGTTAATATGCAATATACTGTTGTTCTTGAAATTCAGGAAGAGGGGGGTTATTCAGTTCAATGTGTAGAATTGCCGGGCGCGATCAGCCAAGGGGACACAAAAAAAGAGGCTCTTGCAAATATTAAGGAGGCGATAGAACTTGTTTTAGAAGTTCAGCGCGAAGAGTTAGAGAAAAAGACCCATATCGGTCAATCAGAAATCTCAAAGATCGAAGTTGCAGATGTCGCATAAACTCCCGATAGTGTCAGGTGAAAAACTAATAAAATTTCTTTCTAAACGTGGATTTGAAATTCGAAGGCAATCATCCAGTCATATTGTGCTTCAGAAAGATTGGAGAGTATTTTCAGTCCCTCTCCATAGTGAATTAAAAAAGGGGACACTTTTATCAATTTTAAAGCAGGCAGGGGTTGAAATTGAGGATTTTAAACGAGAATTGTTGTAATGTAAGAGATGAATAAACCCGTTCTCATCTATAAAAGAATCCGGGATATCCTCTTTCGTCATCGATGTGTTATCCCCGGTGTGAAGTTTTATAACCGCTTTATCCCTGAGTTTCTCAAGCATCGCATCGAGCCTCTCCACAGAACAGTCGAGCTTCCGGAGTACCTCAAAGATTCGAACAAATATTTTCCAATGGTCCTGCGATTCGAAGGCCCCCCCTAAAAGAGTTGGATGTGCTCATTCATGCCTTCACGTCCTCATGAAATCTTGCCTCTCTTATAGGTCGATTTTTCAATTTTGGCTCCCTTATACCCATTTTCATAGTTATTAAACATAATAAAATGAAACTGATGACATAAGTAATCTTATTTGGGTAGTAAGTATAAATTGTAGAATGAAATACAAAATGCCTGAAGAATTTCAACCGTTAGACGTAATTGGGCAACCCTATAAACCCAACCTCCTACCCTATGGCGGGGGGGTAAGTATGAGGACAGGTAGAATCGTTTTTGCAACGAGCAGGGCAGATCATGAAAGGATTATGTCAGATCTCAAGGCTCTTCGATGAGAGGTCAGGTTTTTCTTGATACCTGTATATTTTTTTCTGTTGTGAATAACCCTTTTGACAGACAGACACTTCAGCACTTTCAAAATTCTGATACGAAATCGAAAAGCTACGAACAACAGGGAAGTTTTGGATATCTGATCAGATAATGCATATTGCTCTCTGGAAAGTCGGAGAAGCATGACCTAGAAAGTTACCCCTCTTCTATTATCTGATCAACAAAAGTTTTCATCCGTTATCGCGGGTTCCATTATCAAGTTCTTTAACCTGGTTTTCGTTTTTATCAACCCTGGCTCACTCTGTATCAGCATCCGGTCAAAATCACTTTCAAATAGTCTGTCCTGAACAACACAATACTTTTCAAATTCGCTTTCGGCAAGATCGAGCAATGCATTGACGACCTGATCTAATGACTCCATTTCTTCCGAAGTCAGATAGTTTTTAGCAATCAGGACATCGGTCTTTAGGGTCTTTTCAGTTCTGGCTTTTCTCCCATGTTGTGAGGCACATGTGCTCTTTGCTGCTATTGACACGTCCTATAATAAGTTCTTCTGCTGTATGTTCATGAATTACGAAATGCAATTTGTTCTGAACTATTCGGAATTTCCGAATAGTTGCATCACGGGTAATATAACAGCTGTCATAAATGTTCTTTATGTGCTCATTTATTCTCGGAACACTCACATCGAAGAGAAAAGCAATCATTTTCTGACTTAAGTCTCCTGATAATATTATGGAGCAGAATAATAGACCTCCTTCACATTGGTATTGTCGATTTTAAAGACCCTGAAACTGATATCCGGAATAATATCGCAACTATTGGATACAAAATAGGATATAGGCTTCAATGTAATAGATGGATTAGATGGGTCAAAATTTTTTTCCTGCAAAATGGTCACCTAATTCACTAGTTCTATCTTCATTCATCACATGAGAATCCCACCACGATTCCGCTTATCTACGCATAGATTCTCTTTCAGATAAAACCTTGTTTACCACTCAAGAAAACTGCTAGGTGAGACAGATATGTACTAATATTAGTGTATTTGTAGGATGGTTTTTCATTTGATTTAGCAGAATGTTCTGAAATATTTGGTCAGTATTAACATTGAACGAACTATTGAATCAACCGAACCATACCAGGGATTATAGGCATGAACTGCCCAACCTCCGATCAGGACAACGGAGTGTTCTTCTGAATTTTTCTCTCTTTTATCATTCCAAAGAAAAATTTCCGAAAGCTCGACAAGAGATGCATTTATAATAGCCGGATTGGCGCTATAAACGGTCATACATTTCAACCAGTTTTTGTGTGAGATCATTACCGCTATACCCTAAACCAGCAAGGTCGAGAAGTGTCTGGGCAGGGGATACTAATCTTACTTCTTCAATTATTCTCGTATCGGAAAAAACGTCCCGGTCGGACTTGTATACCCGGATTTTAATACCATTAGTATCTTTTAATTCAAATAATTTGAGAAATAAATCAAGATTTTCATTTGATATATAGACATAAACCGTATCATGGCGGAACCCATAGTGGGTATATAACCCTCCAGCTGTGAAACTTGTAAAACCACAATCGATATTTTGCCTTGTGCATAGTGATGTAATAGTACGTGCTGCTGTAATTGCATCAATGTCTGGGAGAACTGCTTCTTTGTAATATAATTTTTCAAAAGGACGCTCCCAAGCAATACCATTGAGAAGTTTTGGAACATCATGCAGTTTTATCCGGCCATTGGATTCGATAACTATTCCTTTTGCAATAAGACTCTGAATAGTTGCATGAGCCCACCCATAGGATACTTTTGTTTTCAGGGAAAGCTGGCGGATAGAACATTCCTTTTCGATTATAAGGGCAATAACTATCTTCCATGATTTAGCTGAACTAATCTTTTCAATCCTACGTATTTCGGACTTCCCTGTTTCGATAATACGCGTCCTGATTGGTAACATAATCAGACGGATATTACATTCGCGAGCAATCTCCTCAATATTGGGAGTAACGATTTTACCGGCGATGACAAATTCATTCTCCCATTTCTCATCATCGTTCTTTTGGATAAGTTGTTTTAGGACTAATTGCTGGCCAATTTTTTCAATTGTTATCCTGGATATTATTTCGATAAAATATCTTTTCGGAAATTCTTCAATTACCAAATCAGCCTTCAATGGAAATGTTTTCGAAATAAAAATTTCTTGATTGATTATAGTACTATCAGAAATAGTTAATTCGGTTTTGATATAATCAATAATTGAAGTATTACTGTCATCACTCATAATTTCAGCATATCACTATATTACGATATGCATATAAACATATCAGTGATAATTAAGATTATTATCTATCGCATTTTTACGATATGAATATCAGAGTATCAGTGATAATAGTAACGAGAAAATAAAACCAAGTGGAAACAAAAAGAGAGGCTCTTGCAAATATTAAGGAGGCTATCATCCATTAATATTGTGCTTAAGAAAGATGGGAGAGTATTTTCTGCGGGTAAAAATTTCATGGCAAACTAATTTCACAATTCCCATTAGTATTTCAAATATTATCATAATCCCAATACTTTTCAATAATAAGCCTCGTATTATTTGATACGTTTAATTTACTTCCCTTTTGATAATACCCAATATGTGTTATCTCATTTTTTGGTTCTGCCATCCCTTCTGCCCTGATAAGGAAAACTTTTGCTGCCATATGAGTGAATAAATACCGAACCTCATACGCCCGTAATCCTGTCTCTTCACGCAATTCTCTAATTGCCGTCTGAATCTGTAATTCTCCCCGCTTTGGGCTTCCTCCTGGAAGCAGATATTGATAATTATCATGAGTTACTACCATGATTCCTTTTTGCGTATCAATAATTG
>CAIYHQ010000008.1 GCA_903926075.1 uncultured Methanomicrobiales archaeon | reverse complement strand
GTATAACTTCTACCGGAATCCCTGTGACAGGAATGACTGAATACAAGGTGAAATAAGCAGGAATTATAGTTTAAGAGTGCTTTTTCTTAGAGCTGACCCTGTCCCTGCTCGTCCATCCATTTCCTCACCTTTTCATACTCTAAACTACTCCCCATTCTTAGGACCACTATTTGACTTTTCTTAATTGATTAAAATCACTCTTATGATGATGTAACTCTTTGTTAATTAACCGGAAATAACTCGCAGAGTTATTCTGGTTATTAACACCTTTTCTTTTTTGCCTACTTTTTTCTTTTGTTAATAACTTCTTTTTTTGTTAATATCTATGCTGCCGGTTTGTATAGTTCTGCCGGAATTCTTCTTTCAATACCCTGGTGATGTAATTCGTAATTGTAATAACTGATATACTCCTTTAATCCCTGGTACAATTCCAAACCATCATTTGCCGGATGAATGTATACATAATCATATTTCAAAGATCTCCAGAACCTTTCTATAAAGATATTATCAATGGCTCTACCCTTGCCATCCATACTTACAATGATGCTCTCTTTTGACATACACTCAATCCAGTCTTCACAGGTAAACTGACTGCCCTGATCAGAGTTTATGATCTCCGGTTTACCATGTTCTTTAATAGCCTGTTTCATGACCGATAAAGAAGCTTCAGCATCAAGAGTATTGGATATTCCCCAGCCAACGATAAAGCGACTGTAAAGATCTATGATGGCCGTTAAATAAAGAAAACCGTTCTTCATGGGAATATATGTTATGTCGATGGCCCAGACCTGATTGGAACGTTCTATCTTCAATCCCTTCAACAAGTAAGGGCGAATATATTTAATCAAACCCAATCTGCTCAGATTCCTCTTGGGATATATCGCCATCAAACCCATCAGGCGAAGCAACCGGCGAACTCGTTTATGATTAACTACCATACACAGACTCAGCAACAGGTCCTGCATGCGTATAACTCCTTCAGTCGGATGCTTCAAATAATGCTCGTCCATGATTCGCATGATCTCAAGATTATCCCTCTTCTCACCCTGGGGTTTATAATACAAACTACTTCTGTGAACCACTAAAATTTTACACTGTTTCCTGCAACTCAAAATATGTTCACTATCAATAAGATATAGTCGCTCTTTCACAGTCCAATTTTCTTGAGATTTTTTTTTAGAAAATCATTCTCTATTTCTAATTGGCCGATCTTAGAATAGAGCTTATCCACATCAATTTCTGTTTCCGTTTCCTTGGATTGATGGTCAAATAAACTGGCGGAATTTTTCAAAAACTCCATCTTCCATTTACTAATAATGGTCGGATGTACTTCAAAATGTTTTGATAACTCAGCAAGTGATTCACGCTCCTTGAGAGCCTCAATTGCAACTTTGGCTTTAAAAGCCCCGGTAAATTTCCTTCTTGTTTTTTTCATAATTCACTGGTAAATTTAATTGATAATTTTCAACTTAACCAGTGGTCCGAATTTCGGGGAGTATTATAGAATGTTTCAGCCAGAAACAAATACAAAGATATGCATCAAATAAAGATAAAAAAAAGTTAAACAGTGTTTACTGAAAAGTCTTCATTACGCATCTATTGCT
>CAIYHQ010000007.1 GCA_903926075.1 uncultured Methanomicrobiales archaeon | reverse complement strand
GTGGATCTGATCGGGCCATATCAGCAATAACGAGTATAAGACTTTTTGGGTCATCCTTTGCGACTTCAATCATCTGGTCTACCCAATGACCTGCAGAATTGCTATCGCGTCTGTTTAATGATATAATATCAGCGATTCTACGAAGATTTTCGATTAAAGAGAGTCTGAACATAATGGGTATTGCCCAGAGTTCACCTAGAAGCAGGGAGGTGACACTCTGATATGCATCGATAAATCCAAAGAGATTTTCGGCATCAATTCTTCCATCGCTATGTGAAACTAATTCCCTGGCAATATGATAAACCCTTGGAAATCCTTCAAGCGGTCCATTTGCGAGATGAGGAAGTTCTTTACTGAAATCTTCGGGAAGATGCTCGCGGGCAGTCCTTATCTGTTCTTCAATAAGATAGAAATTATCTAGAAGCCACTCACCAGCAGGAGCTATCCGTCGGTTCTCCTCCATAACTGCATTCATCAGTTCATGTGTTTCGAGGAGGACCTTCTCGTTATCAGTGAGTCGCGGGAGCAGGCGGTCATGCCCTATTCTGGGATCTATCCTGTACAAAAAGGCAATCTCCTTTGCATGCGAAGTAAGATGGTCCCCGCTAAAGAGTTCAGACCGAAGCGGACCAGTATCAATCTTTCCTAAAGCAGGATCTTTATTTTTCAGGTTTCTTCCGAATGCAAATAAATTCAAAATTTTTTACCAAATTAATATTTAAGTAGTCTTACTATATACTATCGAATCTAATACTCGGATCATTACCAGAAAAGAAGATAATAATTGTAATATAAAAAAATTCAAAAAGCAACATTTAAATAAATAAAAATACTCAACAATGGTATGGAACCTGAAATCTTTACAAAAGGAGGTCTCCTTGCCAGGGGTATTTTTGCCCTTATCATTGGAATTCTATGTTTTTTGATCCCGCTTACAATGCAGGACATAATTGCGTACATTATTGGAATTTTCCTCCTGATAATTTCTGTTATCAGCGGGGCTCTTTGTATTTCAGCTGGACATCCAGCAAAACACAGATGGGGAATGTTAATACTCTCGATTATTGGTATTATTATCGCCGTGTTGATCTTTATATCACCGATATGGATGGTAGTAGTCATGACTTTCCTCGTCGCAATATGGCTTATAATCCTCGGAATATCTGAACTCTGGTTTGCACTTACGTTAAAGGATGCACACAGAATCCTGCTTGGAGTCAGTGGTTTCATAGCACTTGTGATTGGTATCCTTGTTGCAGTCGTTCCATTCCCAAAAGCCGGGGCAACGCTCCTGATTATCCTTCTGGGAATATACCTTGTGATATTCGGTATAATAAGCCTGATAGCCGGATTTTTAATGCGGAAAGGAGATATAATAATTACAGTATGAGTCTTGAAGTCAACATCTATAGAATCTCACACCTTTTTTTTACACAGTTATAAAATCTCTAAAATAGAAAATGGACTTACATCAAACCTATCTTTTGTTTGATCTGCTGGATATCCAGTTCCATTATTGACAATTTTCGGTCAAGATATGATCGAATGTCAGTACGAAGGTCATAAATCTCACCTGTGATAGATTTTTCCATTGTCACCTTAACAATGACTTGCTGATTGCTATTATTTATAATATTGCGTGCATTAAACCTTTGAATACCTGAATTTAGAGATATATTCAGCAGGAATATTCTGTGCCCCACATCATGCACTTTTTCCCCTGATATTATAGCCTGCAACTTCATAGTGTTGTCACCTCTTTATTTTTAATTCTAATAAATCTCTTTGTTTATATTATGAAAAAATTTTTGAGATTTCATAAACTGAAACGAATAAGTATAATTATTCGGTTATTTCATACCCTTTGTAAGGGACCCAAGTACTCCTCTCATGATCTCTTTTCCAATCTGCCTTCCTATTGGCGATGCAGCAGTTTTTGCAATAACACTAATAATCTCTTCACCAGAAGATGATGCCTGGGATTTTTTTGTATGAGTTGTAGTCCCGGTCGATTGTGGTGCTGTCTTCTTTGTTGGTTTTGTCTTTTCTGGTTCCTTTACCGGATTTTCAGCTGCTGCCCTTGCAGATAAACGTTCGTATGCAGACTCACGGTCAATGGTAGTATTATATTTCCCGCTTAATTCAGATTTTTTCATCTCTTCTGCCCTTTCATCGGGAGATAGCGGAAGGAGCCTTGAATGGGGTGGATAAATAACAGTACGTTCTACTATCGTTGGAATCCCCTCACTGTCTAGGAGTGATACAAGAGCTTCGCCTATCGCTAGTTCAGTAATAATCTTTTCTGTGTTAAATTCAGGGTTTGGTCGTAAAGACAGTGCAACCGTTCTTACTGCCTTCATCTCTTTAGGAGTCGTGGCCCGGAGGGCATGCTCAATTTTGTTTCCGAGTTGGCCAAGGACCTCATCCGGCAGGTCTGAAGGGCTCTGAGTAATAAAAAAGACGCCTACGCCTTTTGAACGGATAAGCCTGACAATCTGAACAATCTTATCTTCGAGCGGTTTGGGAGCGTCTTTGAAGAGAAGGTGTGCTTCGTCAAAGAAAAATACAAGTTTCGGTTTTTCAAGGTCTCCACTTTCTGGAAGACCCTCATAAATTTCAGATAAAAGCCAGAGCAGGAAGGTAGAGTATAATGTTGGTGACTGAAACAACCTGTCTGCCGCAAGCAGGTTTATAATGCCTTTCCCGTCCCTGACCTTTCTGATTTCTGCCACATCAAGGGCGGGTTCCCCAAAAAAGCGGTCTGCTCCCTGCTCCTCAAGAGTCAGAAGGCCCCTCTGGATTGCACCGGTTGTTGCAGGAGTAATGTTCCCATAAGCGGCCTTAAATTCGTCTGCATGTTCTGATGAGTAGGCGAGAATCGCCCTTAAGTCCTTTAAGTCAAGAAGGAGTAATCCTTTTTCATCTGCGTACTTGAAGATCATTGTTAGTACGCCACTTTGTGTGTCATTAAGTCCAAGGATCCGGGAAAGGAGAAGAGGACCCATATCAGAAATAGTAGTACGGACAGGGTGCCCGGATATACCAAATATGTCCCAAAAAACTGCAGGATACCCTTCAAAAGGAAACTGGCCCAGGTTCATCTTCTGTATTCTTTCAATTACCTTCGTGCTGTCACCGCCAGGACGGGTTAAGCCTGATAAATCACCTTTGATATCCGGAAGAAATACCGGGACTCCTATTGAACTAAATAATTCTACAAGTACCCGCAGGGTAACCGTTTTTCCAGTACCAGTGGAGCCGGTAATAAGTCCATGCCGGTTTGCCATTGCGGGATCGAGTTTAACATCTGCATGGGAACGTCCAAATACAAGAGGTGTTACTGCCATTCTTTCTCAACATACATAGAGAGAGGTAGTTATTAAATATTGTTTTAGAAAAAAAAAGGTTTTAAACCATTGCAGTTGATAGGTTTGATATTATTGTGTTATTAGCAGTCGCTAGATCCGCAAAACCTATCTGAGTATCATTAAAATTAATAGAGTCACTGCTATTTAGTGTTTCATTAGAGACCACCTGGTCTTCTCCGGATTCATACTGGACACTGGTAGCAGATCCATTTTCCTCAATAACCTGAGGAGATTCAGGAGGAACTGCTTCCTTCGAACGTGTAAAAACGTCAACATTTACACTTCCTACCTTTCCATCCCGTTTGAAGAACCATTCTGCAAGACGCTTCTCATTATCGTAGAGAGAGAACCAGTAATCCAGCTTAAAGGTTTTCTTATCATATCCGGCTATAGAGGGATAGCTCTCCTCATCATGGAAAATTATCATATCCGGGTTTGTAGAGTTAATTGTATCCAAATCCACGGTATCCCCATAGAAGAGGATTTTGTCCCACCGGCTTCCTCTATAATACCAGGGCAAAGGCCAATAATCCTTGGAAGCAACCATTACCTTATCCACAGAATCCATCATCCTGAATACTTCTCTAAGATCTTCTGAGTTCTGGACCTGAACGATAGGCTCATTAATGTCAACCGGGACAAACGCTACATGCCATGCCATTATAATTAAAAATACACACCCGGCAAGTGAGACCAACGTTTTTACGGAAGTCATCCTGTAAACTGCAATAAAGATAATTGGCAGAAGCTGATGAATTAAAAGCCAAGGGACTTTCTCCCCTATGTACCCATATGCAATAAGGGTGATAAGAGCCCAGAAAATGCATAACTGCATGAAGAGCTCCTGACGGATAGTCTCCCTGAATGGAGGAAGAGTTATCTTTGTTGTCCGGCGGACTTCAACAACTGGTTCAACGAAAGTATCAATATTTTCTGGTTCTTCCGCTGTTTCGTATATTTCATCTGAATCCTGAACCGTTTCCTGAATAGGTTCGTGTAAAATTTTCCTCTTTTTGATTTTTAAACCTGAAAATCGTGTTTTGATCTTGCGGAAGAAGTTGCAAAGGTATGTCGAAGGACAAATATACGAGCCATAGAAAAACCACTCAATTACTGCATAAATGGCAAGAAGGAAAATCGGGAGCTCATAAAGTACTAACATTGAGATATAGAAGAACCAGGGACCGCAAATCCTGCATTCTTTATGCATTTCAGTCCAGTGCTGAAAGGCTTTTAACCATCCATCTATAAGGACCTCCGGATGAAGTCCGAATGTCGAATAGAAGAGTGCCATGAATCCTACGACAAATGCAATAACAATTACTAGGTCACGCTTCCAGAACCTGGGAAGTGTCACTTTTTTTGTGAGGATTGCATATATAAGGAAGATAACGAAGATTCCTATCATTATTGGCATGTCTTCTTTGCAACTCAGTCCCCCTGCAATACCAAGGGCACAAAGAAGTGCAAACCTGAGCTTTTTATGCTCCAGATAGAGAAGGCCTGCAACAATAATTAAAAGGGTAAAGAAGAGCTGAAAAACATCATGCCTGAGAAATCGTGAGAAATAAACAAGATCCGGGGATAATGCTATAAAAAGAGCCGCAACAAGTGTCTGCCGCCCATTAAGGTAACCAAGTTTATAGATATAATATACAAGGATTAAAGTGAGTGTTCCAAACAGAGCCGGGAGTGTCCTCGCTACAACATCGTTATCACCGAAAAGCCAGAACATGGCTGTTGTGACATAATATAAAAATGGACCATGATACATCGGGTCATAAGTATACGACCCCTTTGTCAGTAAGTCATATGAAAACCATGCATGGATGGCTTCATCGTGATGAAACAGTTTGTAGTCAAGGAAAAAAAATCTTAAAAATGCTCCAAGACAGACTATAAGGAAAAATAAACGCTCAAGAGTAGCATTTTTGCGGAGATCCTGAAAAAAAAATGAGTCCGCCAATTTGACCTGCCTCAACCTTCGAGCACTATTTCAATTCCAATATCTTTTGGGACCTGTGTGCGCATCAGCTGTCGGAGGGCCCGCTCATCAGCATCCATATCAATAAGGCGCTTGTGGACCCGCATTTGCCACCGATCCCACGTTGCTGTTCCTTCGCCATCAGGGCTTTTTCGTATGGGAACGGTGAGACGCTGAGTAGGAAGTGGAATTGGTCCGGAAAGATTTACCCCGGTCCTCTCTGCAATCTCACGGATTCGTTCGCAGACTTGTTCAACTTTATTATAATCTGTTCCAGTTAATCGGATCCTAGCCTTTTGCATGTGTACTCCCCAAAAAATTTATTGGTTACCGCACCTGTTTAGCCTTGATTGCGATACACATACCGGCTGCTATGGTAGAACCCATATCACGAATTGCAAATCTTCCGAGCTGTGGAAGTTCCTTCACATTTTCAATAACCATGGGTTTAGTTGGCTGGATTTCAACAATTGCTGCATCCCCGGTCTTAAGGAATGTCGGGTTCTCTTCTTTTGTCTGACCTGTCCGTGGATCGAGTTTCTTTTTCAGTTCAATGAAGGTGCATGCCGTCTGAGTTGTATGACAGTGGAATACAGGGGTATAACCAATTGTAATGGCACTTGGGTGCTGTAGAACAACAATCTGGGCAGTAAACGAGTCAGCGACGGTCGGTGGAGCATCAACAGGGCCACAAACATCTCCTCGGCGGATGTCACCCTTTCCAATACCACGGACATTGAACCCAATATTATCACCAGGCTCAGCCGTTGGGATCTCTTCATGGTGCATCTCAATTGATTTTATTTCCCCATCTTTATTGGCCGGCTGGAATGAGACTTTCATTCCTTTCTTCATTATTCCGGTTTCTACACGACCCACAGGGACGGTGCCAATACCACTGATTGAGTATACATCCTGAATTGGAACTCTCAATGGTTTTGTTGTTGGCTTTTCCGGCTCTTTTAAGGTATCTAGTGATTCGAAGAATGTTGGCCCTTTATACCAAGGTGTTTCAGGACTTTTTGTCTTAATATTTACACCCTGAAGTGAACTTATCGGGATGAAAATGACTTCGTCGGGTTTGTATCCGACCATCTTGATAAGTTCACTGATTGACTTTTTAACTTCTTCGTACCGCTTCTCATCATACTTCACTGCATCCATCTTATTTATTGCAATGATGAGCTGATTGATACCAAGCGTACGTGCAAGGAAGACATGCTCTTTTGTCTGGTCCATTACACCATCCGGTGCTGCGACCACAAGGACTGCTGCATCTGCCTGTGATGCTCCAGTTATCATATTTTTAACAAAATCCCTGTGACCCGGGCAATCAACGACCGTGAAGTAAAACTTTGGCGTGTCAAAACGCTTGTGAGCGATATCAATGGTGATACCTCTCTCCCGCTCTTCCTTCAGGTTATCCATAACCCAGGCAAACTCAAAAGTTGCTTTCCCCTTCGATTCCGCTTCTTTTCTGTAACCTTCGATAATATGCGCAGGTACAGTACCAGTCTCGAACATGAGCCTCCCAACAGTGGTTGACTTCCCGTGGTCGATATGTCCGATGACTGCCAGGTTCATATGAGGCTTTTCACTTGCCATACACTTCCTCCGACAAAAACTGTTTAGAACAGTCCATCTATGCGAGTAGTTTATATTAGCGACCAATCTATATTAATCATTTCCATGGAGAGAACAGGCAAAAAACCTTAATTTTCAGCCGAAAATGATTGAAATCCAATAATTTTTGATAAAGTCAATTGTATATCTCATCCCTCCCGCAGAAAGAATCATAAGTCCTCACTTTATCATATAAAAGGTGTTCTCCTGATTCTTTCAATAATTATGGCATTTATAAGGAAAGAAGAATAGCAGCTGACATCACAATCAGCGCCCTCGTAATTTCATGGCATGCACCTGCAACATCCCCATTTACACCATTGAATAGATGGTATGCCATATAAATCATTACGAGAGGAATGATGAGCATACAGGAAAAGGTTGATAGCAGAACAATCGGCGCGACAGGGAGTAAAATTAAAGGCAGGAGAAGTAGTGCTGAATAGAATAAAAATACTTTTTTTGAAGATTTGTTAAGGGCGGAATGAATGCCCTCCCTGAACGGCTTTCCAAGTACCGTTATCACTTCCACTGAAAATTTGGCACCAACTTCCCCGAATAGAATTAATGGGATAAATAGAGAGACAGAACCAAGTCCGGCAAATAATATTAAGATTACAGATAAACCTGCTGAAATTCCCCCGGCCCCTGTATATCGATCAGTCATTGACTGAATTCTTCGTTCAGGAGTTCCGTGTGTCATCAGGCCGTCTCCAAAATCAAGAAGTCCGTCAAAATGATTTCCCCCCTGCAAAAGAAGGAGGAGTGCCACAGCAAGAGCAGCACGAATAATTGGATTGACTATCCAGAAGAGAAGCCCTATTGTAATCCCACCGGTTACGTAACCAGCAACAGGATAGAGATAAGACCTGCGGGAAAATTCCAAAAAATCAGCAGGTTTTCCAAGTGGAAGAATCGTAGAGAATTGGAGAAGAGCTTTTAATGACTGAATCATCTTATTCATTATTGATATAGCCATATCAATAAGCAGTTTGTTGATGCTTCAAACTTTTTCATCATGAAAAAATGCAGGAAGTTAAGTTATGCCATTTATATCAGAAAATATTCAAATTAAACCTAGAAATCCATTATTTTGCAGTATCCTTGCAAATACAATTTTTTCGACCTTCCCGGGGGTTTCAGGTGCAGGCCCTGGCCCGGAGGAGACATTATATACTCCAATTCTGGACTCAGAACTCATCATTACAGGTAATATTGTAAGTATGCCGGTAAAACCAAATACTCCGACAGGTTGCCCGACTCCGGCAACCATCACCCGGGCCATGATGAACCTTACCGGGTTAAAACCTCTTTTTATTAATGCCGGCCTTAAATTTAAGCCTGTTATTCCGGTCCTGGACGCACTCGGAAACTGCAGCGGAGATTCAAGAATAGAACCATCACTTCCTGACGCTGAAGGATTATTTCAAAGAGGTAAATGGATTGGAGATTTCTTCTCTCAAATAAGTGACATGCTGGTCCTTGGTGAATGTGTCCCGGGAGGAACTACAACTGCGCTTTGTGTAGCCCGTGCACTGGGTTATGAGATGAGAGTGAGCAGCAGCTTTTCAAAAAATCCTGTTAAACTGAAAGAAGAGATTGCTGCGAGGACATTGGACAGACTTAAACTAAAAAGAGTGACTGAACCAATTCAGATAATGAAGGAGGCCGGGGACCCAATGATGCCTGTTGCCACCGGAATTGCGTCTAGTTACAAAGGAAAGCTCTTTCTTGCAGGAGGCACACAAATGATGGCAGTGGCAGCACTTATAAAACGGATGGGAAAAATTCCTCCTGCAGTGGTGACAACTTCATACGTGAGAGACGACCCTTCAGCAGACATCATCCGCACTTCAAGGAATATTGGGATTGACATGATATACATAGACCCCGGATTTGAGAATATCGGTATACCAGGACTCGCAAGATACTGCATCGGGGAAGTAAAAGAAGGGATGGGTGCAGGGGGTGCACTGATGCTTGCCTCTATTCTCGCGAAGAGTGAAGAGGAAATCCGTGATGCTATAAGGACTACAGTCGGTTTGTATATCTGAAAAGACTTTTTTTATAATGCAGGTCAAAAGATAAGAGGAATGCTTCCAATAGTTGTCATAAATAACTACGGACAGTTCAATCATCTTATTCTCAGGGCTCTTCGTGATTTAGAGATAGAAGCAAAAATGGTCTCGAATTCTACCGCACCTGAAGAACTGCTGGATATGGCCCGGGGTATCATACTTGGCGGTGGTCCGGATATCGGGAAATCAGGAAACTCAGGGAAATATCTTCATCTCGGCCTTCCGGTTCTGGGGATCTGTCTAGGTCTTCACGTAATAGCCCTGACAAACGGAGGGGAAGTCAGGAAAGGAGAAATGGGCGGGTATGGATCTGTCAGTGTAGAGATTACTCAACATAATGACCTCCTTTTAGAATATCCCCCTATAATCAGTGTTTGGGCCTCACATGCTGATGAAGTAAGGAAAATGCCTGAACAGGGGATACGACTTGCAAAATCAGAAATTTGTGAAAATGAAGCTCTGGTTATACAGGACAAAAGTATATACGGGATCCAGTGGCATCCGGAAGTCAGCCATACTGAAAATGGGAACCTTATCTTTGAAAATTTTAACAGGATAACAATTGAATCCCTCTGAAAATGAATTATTGGGTATAAAGTTTACAACCGAGTTCATTTGTAACGAAGTGCAAAAAATTGGCTTTTCTTGTAAAGGTTGTGCTGATTGCTGCAGGGATAATGGCAACATAGAAGAGACAATATTCGTAGGCCCTGAGGAAATTCGGGATATAGCTTCCTTTACGAAGCTTGAATGGGATGAGATTGTGACTCCTTTTCCTGAAATTATAAAAATCCCGGAAGGTGGGTCAGTTACGTTCGGTTGGTCATTAAAAAGGAAAGATGGAGCCTGCCTTTTTCTTGTTGAAAACCGTTGTAGTATATATGAAGTGAGGCCTAGGATTTGTGCCACATATCCATTCATGATAGACGAGGATCACCTTGTAATATTCCCCTGTAATGGACTTACATATCCTATAGAGAGAAATGATGCTCTTGAAATTTCTGAAAGATTAATGGACCGTTTTTATAAGGAAAATAAAGAAGATAAAAAAATGCAGGAATATTACTTATTGAAACCTGTTTATAGTGAAAAACTCTGTGTAATAGATTCTGAAGGCATTAAAGAAAGAGAATTATGGTTGAATTAAAACTTGTCGGAACTGCACACGTCTCACAAAAAAGTGTGGACGAGGTTTTTTTAGCTATAGAAGAGTTTCAGCCTGATGTTATAGCAATCGAGCTTGACCGCCCCAGATTTGAGGCCGTTAAACGTCAGGGTGCGGATGCCAACATCGGAGAGATAATAGAATCCGGTAATTTTACACAGATGCTCGTACAGTGGATATTAGCCTATATTCAACGCAGAATTGGCATGGATGTCGGAGTAGAGCCAGGTGCAGATATGAAGGCAGCAATAGATTCAGCAGAATCACGAGGTCTTCCGATAGCTCTTATCGATCGGGATATCCGAATTACAATTCACAGGTTCTGGCACTCTTTAGGGATATTAGAGAAATTAAAACTTATCTACGCACTTGTTGTCTCACTTATTGGAACGAGTGAACAACAAATTGACATTGATGCTCTCACCGGGGATGATATGGTCACAAAAGCCCTTGAAGAGTTCAGGTCATTTTCACCTAACGGGGCACGTGCCCTTATAGATGAAAGGGATGCATACCTTGCATACCAGATTAATCTTCTAAAAAAATATCACGAACGAGTTCTTGCTGTTGTAGGGGCTGGACACAAAAAGGGAATTGAAAAGTACCTTCTGGAGCCTGAAACCATACCCCCTGTTGAATCCCTGACAGAACAGTTGAAACCCAGGAACTGGGGCAGAATATTCGAAGTAATTGTAATTGTAGTATTTGCGTTCATGATAGCAACGATTGCTTTCTCGGGGGTGGGGCTCGATGTACTTCTTTGGGCACTCGTTTACTGGGTACTAATCCATGGCGTTTTAACTGCAGTATTTACACTCATTGCAAGGGGTCATCCCATTTCTGCCCTTGTAGGTTTCGGGGTTTCATGGTTCACTGCACTCCATCCTCTTATTGCAGCAGGGTGGTTCTCTGCAATTTGTGAGGCAAAAATCCGCAAACCAAGTCCTGGAGATATCAAAAAAATATTTGAAGCCGGCAGCTTCAAGGAAATGATGAACGTCCCCTTATTTCGTGTAGTACTGGTTGCAGTACTAGCAAATGTAGGAAGTGCTCTTGGGACTATAATCTATTTCATTTTTATCTTCCCTATTCTTGGTGTTGATCCTGCAGTCCTTATTATGAATGGCTGGAATAACATGATACATGCAGTTGAGAGTCTTTCAGGCTGAATTAGAATCCTTTTTTTCTTTTTACTTACATCTTTCCCTAGAAAGATTTTTATTCCTGCCCGATCCAAGTCAAAATGGCTTACTATGAGAAACTACACTGTTTTTATAATTACTCTGATTATATTCGTCATCGGAATCCCATTAATATCAGCAGACCTGAATTCAATCTCAAAATCCAATACCCTGTTTGTAGGAGAAGAAAATCTTAACCTTGCCGGAGCAGAAATCTCCTCAAATGAGAAGATCGGATATTGGAGTCCGGGAACTCATGTAAAAACTGACAGCCCTGATAAAATTGTGACAATAAGTGATCCAAAGTCATTTTATGTCGACCCTGCAATATTCAAGGACCGGACCGGTCCCTGGTACACAGTAAATGACAGAAACCTTGCTTTTTATGTTGAAAGGCCGCAGATTACACTCAGATTGTATGATACAACCGCAAATTTTGACGCCACAGGGAAATGGGTCCCAAAAGGAGACCAGATAACATTCAGAATTGAGACCAATCTCTATCAAATGAAGGAAAGAGTTGGTGTTATGGGTGCCCCGATTTCTATCAAAATAAAAAATTCAAATGGAACTGAATATAACAGTCTCACTACCAGTAATGGAGACTCAATCCGCCTTACGGACATGCTCGTCACCGATTCACCATTCACAATGCCTGTTGTCTGGAACACTGCAGGGTTCCAGTCAGGAGACTACATTGTCTGGGCAGAGTGCAATGCGAATAAAATGCTGGACAACTACAACGTTATTGGTGAGACTGTATCGAACGATGAAAACACTCCTGTATTACTGATTCAGGATAAAAATCCCCTGATAGGTCAGGAAACGAAAGGATCAAACGAACTTTCGGTTGGGGTCTCATCCACGGTCAATGATTCGCAAACGACAAATTTCCCAGGCAATTCGACAAAAATTTCGACCACCACACTAATTCCTGCTAATATTACGAATGCCACTTTAAGGGCCAATGAAAGTGTTGCGAACATTTCACAGGTAAATGTTACGAGTATTCAAACATCGAACCCCATAGAAGTCCAGGTTACAACAGTCAGCACTACAACAGTAGCCACACCTGCTACAACAAAAGCAGGTAGTTTTGCCTATGTTTCTGTAATATTAGCCATTTTTGGATTGGGATTTAGTATATACAGAAGAAAAGAATAGACCAATAAAATATTTTTACTTTCGAACTGAAGGATTGAAACATGAATGTCGCAACGATAGTAATAAAGTCACGGCACAGTGTAAGGAAATATAAACCTGAACCGATATCGGAAGATGCCATTAAGGACGCGATTCTTTCAGGTTGTAGTGCTCCTTCTTCAATGAACCTTCAGCCCTGGCTTATTGGCGTGGTTAAGCAAAAAGATAAACTGAAAAAAATTGCTGATTACACAGAGCATGGGAAGTTTATTGCAGATTCTGCAGCCTGTTTTTTGATTTTCGGGGAGAAAAAAGCAATCTTCTACATTGAGGATTGTTGTGCTGTGACTGAGAATATTATTATTGCTCTTCAGGCATACGGAATCGGGACATGCTGGGTTGCTGGCGATAAAAAGGCATATGCTGAAGATATCAGAAAATTTCTCTCTGTGCCTCCGGAATATACTCTCGTTTCAATAGTCCCGGCAGGAATTCCTGCAGAGATATCAATTGTCAAAAAAAAGGATATTGAGTCACTTACTTTTTTTGAGAGTTATCGCGATAAAAGTTAAAACCAATATCGAAAAAAACAACCAGTTTTTCCATGAATGATACGAACAGATCTGAAGAATTATGTGAGGACCTTTCACCTCTCACATTTCATAATAATATTAATTCATTAAATAAAGATGACATTGTCATTATTGATGTTCGTACACCTGATGAATATAAATCAGGTCATATCAGAGGCGCGATAAATATAGATTATTACAATAAAAATTTTTTATCTGTTATTACGCAAATGGACCCGCTTTTGATATATTTTATTTATTGCAGGAGAGGAAACCGTAGCATGAAAACCCTGGAAATGATGCGCGCAAAGGGGTACTTACACCTTCACCAGATGCTCGGAGGTATCGACAGCTGGGTTCGTTGTGAACTCCCATTAACAAAGGAATAAATTTCAAATGTTTCTCCAGTTATTTATATCCACTGAAAAATCCACTACCAGATATGGCAATTTTGCAGGTCGCTCTTGACCTCATAGATCTTCCTCGAGCACTCACAATTGCAAAAGAGGCGGTCGAGGGGGGAGCTGACTGGATAGAGGCTGGAACTCCACTTATTAAAAGCGAAGGCCTTGAAGCAGTCAGAGCATTGCGCAAACTTATTCCTGGTGCTACCATTGTTGCGGACATGAAGATTGCAGATACCGGTGGCCTGGAAGTGGAAATTGCTGCAAAGTCAGGAGCTGATATAATCTGCATCCTTGCGGGAGCCGGAGACGAAGTTATAAGGGAGGCTGTACAGGCAGCAAAAGTATTCGGGGTAAGGTTGATGGCTGACCTTCTTTATGTACAGGACCCGGTTGGACGGGCCCGCCGGCTTGAGGAACTGGGTGTGGATATAATTATTGCACATGTTGGAATTGACCAGCAGATGGTTGGAGTGAATTCCCCAAACCTTGCAGAATCAATAATCGGAACTGTTTCTATTCCAATTGCCGTAGCTGGGGGGCTTGACTTATTTTCGGCCCAAAAAGTCGTCTTAATGGGCGCTGATATTGTAATCATCGGCGGTGCAATAACACGGGTCCCGGACGTAGTGCAGGCAACAAGGGAGATCAGAGACGCGATTGACAAACCTCAACCGGTTAATGAGGATATTAAGTCACATGACGAAAGTATCAGGGAACTTCTTCTCTCGGTTTCAACCCCTAATGTCAGTGATGCGATGCACAGAAAGGGAGCAATGGAGGGCATATTTCCGATTTATAGAGGAGTTAAAGCTGCAGGGAAAGCAATTACGGTCCATACAATTGGCGGAGACTGGGCAAAACCAGTCGAGGCAATTGATCATGCACGCAACGGGGATTTCATAGTAATAAATAATGATGGATGTACAAATATTGCACCGTGGGGAGAACTCGCAACACTGAGTTGCATGAGGAAAGGAGTCGTGGGTGTTGTAATAGATGGAGCAGTCCGTGATGTCGACGATATCAGGTCCCTGAAATTTCCTCTTTTTGCAAAAGCAACGGTTCCAAATGCTGGAGAACCAAAGGGATATGGTGAGATTAACGCCGAAATTACCTGTTGCGGCCAGACTGTAAGACCTGGTGACTGGATACTTGGTGATGAAAGTGGGGTTGTTGTTATTCCTAAGGAATATGCGTACGAAATAGCACGAAGATCTGTTGAAGTGAAAAAGACTGAATCAAGAATAAGGGAGGAGATAAAAAGAGGAAAGACGCTGGGGGAGATAGCCGACCTTCTCAGGTGGGAGAAACACTAAAAGGTTAGTGAAACCTTGATGACTTTAAAAGTGTTGCACCCAAATTAATTATCTTTTCTATAGCGTCCTTTGAATTGTCGACTCTCAGTATCAGCACAGCACCATCCTTACCGCTGTATGCGTATGAATATTCGATATTGATACCAGCATTACCAAGAATTTCAGCAATGTCATATAGGCCACCCGGTTCATCCTTCATTCTGACAGCGATTACCTCTGTAAATGCAACATTAAAACCAAGGGAAGATAGAATTGAGTGAGCTACCTCAGGCTTGTCTACAAGGGCCCTTACAACTCCAAACCCATCTGCCTCTGCAATACTGAAAGCAAGGATATTCACTTTTTTTTCCATAAGAGCTTTTGCTATTGCCGCAAGTCTGCCCGGTTTGTTCTCGGAAAAGACCGATATCTGTTTGATACAATACTCATCTGTCTCCATCAAATTTTCCTCGCATCAATTACTTTTTTTGATTTCCCCTCAAACCTGGGTAAAGAACCCGGTTCAACGAGTTCGACACTGCAACTCACATTCAGTGAATTTTTCAGCCTGTGTTCGACACTCGAACGTATCTTCATCAGATCAGTAATTTTATCACTGAAAGAATCCTTTTTCACTTCGACACGAACAAGCATCTCGTCAAGAGCTCCTTTCCTGTCAACTACAATCTGGAAGTGCTCACCTACCTCAGGAATCTCCATAAGGGCATATTCAACCTGGGACGGGAATACATTTATTCCCCTTATAATGAGCATATCATCAACTCTTCCAGTAATCCGGTGAATTCGTGCATGTGACCTGCCACAAGAGCATTTTGAACGTTCGACTTTGGTGATATCGCCTGTCCGATACCTGATTATAGGCAGAGCTTCTTTCTGAAGCATAGTTACAACAAGTTCGCCTTCTTTTCCGGGAGGCACTTCATTTCCTGATTCATCAAGAACTTCTGCATAAGCAAGGTCGCCCCAGATATGGATGCCTTTTTGCTCTTTACATTCAGTAAAAAGGGGGCCTGATAATTCACTTGTACCGAAGATATCGTACGCCCTGATTCCAAGCCATGATTCAATTCTTTCCCTCATCTGTTCAGTCCAGGGTTCAGCTCCAAGGACGCCAATGCGAAGCCGGGTGTCGTTTTTGATTGAGATGCCCATCTTTTCTGCAACTTCACCTATATGCAGAAGATAAGAGGGTGTACATGCAATTGCAGTCACTTTTAGATCGATCATCATCTCAACCTGGCGTTCAGTGTTCCCGACACTTGCAGGGAGAACAGTGGCTCCTATCCGTTCTGCACCATAATGGAGCCCGAGTCCTCCGGTGAAGAGCCCATACCCATAACTTACCTGCATCACATCGCCTCTGCCCATTCCACAGGAGGAAAGTGCACGTGCGAGGGATTCGGTCCACCGGTTGAGGTCCTGTTCAGTATAACCCACTACAGTAGGTTTCCCTGTAGTCCCTGATGAAACATGGTACCTTACGATCTCATCCTGTGGTGCAATAAACAACCCATCCGGATAGTTATCCCTGAGATCTTTTTTTAACATAAATGGGAGCTTTCTGATATCCTCGAGAGAACCAATATCGTCAGGATGTACACCATTTTCATCCATCCGGTCATGGTAAAATCTGGAAAAACTATAGAGCCGGTAGACAAGTGTTTTTAATAATCTGAACTGGAGGTCCTCCAGTTCACTTATTTCCATTGTTTCAATTCTCGGGTTCCAATAATGCGTCAATAAATTTCCCTCCGGTCAATTACTCTCTTTGCCTTACCTTCAAATCTGGGTAGCGAACCTGGTTCTACCAGTTTCACTTTTGTTCTGATTTCAAGGGCATCGTGCAAGGTCTTTACAAGTTTATTCTGAAGGTTAGCGAGGTCATGAAGTTCTCCGCTGAAGAATTCACGGTTTACTTCGACTTCAATTGTAAGCTCATCGAGATGGTTTATCCTGTCAACATATACCATGAACTGGTTGCCTACTTCCGGCCGGGACAGAAGAACATGCTCAATCTGAGACGGGAAAACATTAATTCCTCTGATTACAAGCATGTCATCACTTCTGCCGGTTATTCTCTCAATTCTCCCGGCCCGTCTGCAGAGGCACCCGTCCTCAATCTTCATTGTGACATCACCGGTACGGTATCTTAAAAGAGGCATCGCTTCCTTGACAAGAGGCGTTACAACAAGTTCCCCCCTCTCACCATCAGTACATTGCTCACCTGTTTTACTATCGATTATCTCAACAAGGTACGAATCATGCCAAATATGAAGGCCGTCTCTCTCCTCACATTCAAACGCAACGCCGGGTCCATAAAGTTCAGAGAGACCGTAAGAGTCAAAGGCAGTTATTCCTAATGCATCTTCAAGCTCCTTGCGCATTGTTTCAGACCATGGTTCAGCTCCGAAAATCCCGGTTTTTAATGAAGAGAGATCTGTTTTTTCCTCTTCTGCTACTTCAGACAGGTGAAGGGCATAACTTGGAGTACAATGAATTGCAGTAACTGAAAAATCGTGGATCATCTCAATCTGACGCTTTGTATTGCCTGTAGCACTGGGAATGACGGTTAAACCGCACAATTCAGCACCATAATGAAATCCAAGACCACCTGTAAACATCCCGTAGTTAACCATGTTCTGAAAAACATCCCCTTTTTTCAGACCAATCATTGTAAGATTTCGTGCAATTAATCCGGCCCAGTTATCCAGGTCTTTTTTTGTGTAACCCACGACAGTCGGTTTACCGGTTGTTCCTGATGTGGTATGAATGCGGATTACGTCAGATATTGGGACCGCAATGAATCCAAAAGGATAACTCTCTCTTAAATCCTTCTTCATCGTAAATGGGACCTTTGTAATGTCATCGATTTTTTTTATTGATTCGGGTTTTATCCCTGATTCTTTGAATTTCTTTTGGTAATATCCGATTTTCATTGCCTGAATAACAGTGTTACGGAGCCTTTTTTCCTGGATTTCCTTTAGATCAGGTCCATTCAGGCGCTCCATTGATTCATCCCAGTATTGTGTCATGCCCCTAGTCATAGTATTTGGCAGGAATAGCCAAAAAACCTTGTCACTTTGTAGCATACTAAATGAATCCAGAGAGAGCCGGAAAGTTCTCAAAATAAAAGAGTAACTAAAATAAAAAGGCTGGAGAAATAATATAAGTGGAATTATCTGGTCTGATTTTTTTATGAAGCATTCTACCTGGCACGTAGTCACCGGATTTGGTGCTATAATCAAAGCGACAAAAAGAAGCCTTATAGTCCAGCAGAAAATGGAAAACTATGAGATTCCAATTGTCGATATCAGTCACCTGGTCCTCATTGGCGGCCATACCATTTCAACATCTGCAATCACTATCCTTACACGCGAAAATATACCTATAACAATTTTTGACTCAAATGGTTTACCTGTAACTGTAACCCGGCCGTTTAAAGCCAGGTACCATGAACACATTAGAACTCTCCAGATTACATCACCACCCCATAAATTTGCAGTTTTCATTGCAAAGAACGCTATATCTTCCCGTCTTCTCGCGATAGGAAAAGTTATTGAAGAACTGGAAGAAGATTTTTTTTATAAAGGTGAAGTCGAGATATTTCAATCATCGAGGACCGGTCTTGAATCAATGATAACGATGGACGAGATCCGGCGCCTTCACAGGCTTTCAACAGATATGTACTATGAGGTGATGAGCAGGACTATATCACCCCGGTTTCAGTTCCGAAGGAGGTCTGAACGTCCCCATAACGATCCTGTCAATTCTATGCTGTCACTAGGTTATGCAATACTTTTTGCAATAGTTTGTTCAGAAATTGTCGGATCAGATCTTGATCCAGACTGCGGTTTTCTGGCTAAAGGTGAATGGGGACTTGTTTATGATATTATGGACCTCTTTCGGGCAAATATGGTAGATAAACCGGTTTTTACTCTTACAAGGGAGATACTTTCAGAAGATCAATACGATTGCTCAGGTGACAGGTGTAATCTTAATGGGGAGATAATCAGGATATTAAAGGAGAGCCTGAAAAATTCAATCAACCGTGAAACCATTAATAATTTTGTGATAAATATTATCGACGTATTGCAGGCCAGAGATGAATTACGGCTTAAAATATAGTTTATAACCTCCTGATGCTGAATAGATCGAAAACAATAAATTCTACCTCCTTTGTTGCAACATCGCGGATAATAGCCCTTGGACAGCAGTAAAGCATGGCAAGAAATTTATCAAGAAGTACATGCTCACCTGACGCGAGAATCTTAACCGAGCCATCAGGTAAATTCATAACCTCACCTTTAATGCTAAGCTTTTGAGCAATATTCCTGACACAATTCCGAAAACCTACTCCCTGCACTTTTCCTGATACCTTTATTTCAATTGTTCGCTCTCCGCCAATGTTTTTATCTTTGTCCAATAGACTGCTCTGACTATTTTCATTTATATCAGAGCAGTGATTGTTTTTATCGGGTTTCATCTGCAGAGATCAGATTAAGGCTTTAATATTTCCGATTATCTCATTATAAAGGGTGGACGCTTCCTCTTTCGTCTCAAATTCAACCATGACCCTGACAAGAGGTTCAGTACCTGACAACCGGATGAGAGCCCAGCCATTTCGAACTGTAATCCTTATGCCGTCAGTATCATCAATTGGGTAATTTTTATAAATATCACGAAGTTTTTCCAATATGGCAGTTCCATTATTGGTAGTTATTTTCTCTTTTAGCATGAATGATGGCGGTAGTCTCGAGATAAGTTCAGACAATGGTTTCTTTTCTTTTGCGAGAAGGGCTACCATAACCGCTGCTGACATTCCTCCATCCCTGCAGAGCTGGTGTTCCCTGTAAATAAGACCGCCATTACCTTCACCACCCATCACAACTATTTGTCCTTCATTTTCAAGGTTGATCATGGTCCTTGCCACATAAATACTTCCAACCGGCGTATAAACAACTGTAGAACCAAGTTCTTTTGCAACACGCTCTATAAGATTTGAGGTACTTACAGGTGTGACGATAACGCCCTTTTGTGCATTGCAGAGATAACGGACAATAAGAGCAAAACTTTTATTTTCTTCGATAAATGCGCCTTTTTCATCGATAAACACCGCCCGGTCTGCATCACCGTCGTGGGCTACTCCAAAAGATGCTCCAGTGGCTATCACAAGTGTCGAGAGTGGCTTTAACCCCGCTTCAGAAGGTTCAGGAAGCCTTCCTGGGAAATGTCCATCGGCGTGGCTGTTTATCGTGAAGATTTGAGTTCCCATTGCAGAGAGAATTTCAGGTGTGGTAGATACTGCTGCCCCACATCCAGGGTCTATTACAACTTTTATGCCAGTTCCTATCCCTTGCGGAAAATGTTTTAAAACACCTGCAACATATTCGTGGACTCTTTCCTTTTCAATTGATTCAGATCCAACCTCGTCCCATTTTGCAAGTGAAACTGAATCTAAAAAGATCAATGATTCAAGTTCGATAGTCTCTTCGTCCCCCATCTCGGTTCCATCAGGTTCTATTATTTTAATGCCATTATATTCAGGTGGATTATGTGAAGCAGTAATCATCGCTCCACCATCAAAATTTCCTTTTACAATATACTGGAGGGCGGGTGTCGGTAGCATGCCACAATCCACCACATCACACCCAACTGCCATAAGACCTGCCTTTACTGCTGCAATTAATGCGGGACCAGAGGTACGGCTGTCCATACCAACTGCAATCCTTCCCTTTCTCATAGTACCAAGCGCGAGACCTATCTTCATTACAAGCTGTGGAGTAAGATCTTTCCCTACGACTGCTCTGACCCCGTTTGTCCCGAAAAGCTTTTTTTCCAGTTTTTTTGCCCCCATGATATCTACCTGTCTATTATTGTTCTCTTATCAAAGATATCCTCATAAGATGAAATAGCTGACCATGCTTCAAAGGGAGCTTCCCTCTGTATTTGATATATCTTCATCTTCACTTTCTATTCTGCGTTTCAATAAGATTTTTGCGGCTTCTCCTACTCTCCTCATAACCATGGTTATACGCTCTTCGATGTCTATCTCCTCATCCACTTCGAGCGAGGTTCCTTCGACTTCAAGAAGAAACCTCGCCACCTCACTCGCCTGAAAGAGAAGATCATCTAGTTCTTCGCCAGTAAGAAAACCACACATGGCACCATAGAAAAAAGTAGCACCTGATTTGTACACTTTCCTTTTAAATGAATTTCTTGCCTGGTTGACAGCCTGGGGCGTGTATGTCTCCCTCATAAACGGGACAAGCAGAGGCAGGTTCTGGCCGATAAATGTCATTTCCGCCCCTCCTTTCGTCCTGAAATCTGTACATAGACGGGCTATTGCCCATTCACGGGCTGTGACATATGTTCTTTTCCTTAAAAACTGGTTCACTTTGGTGTATGCAGACCCATCGACCTTCTTAAATTTTTTGTATTTGTTGATAATATCAGAAGTGTTATTCACTGACATTGGTACAATAGAGAATAATTTCAACATAATTAAATATAATGATGTAGATTACGAATCCTGGATCTTTTTAGTTTGTTAACCCAACATTCGGAATTGGAGATTTATAAATAAGTGGAAGAGTAATTTGTATTAGAATTTTATTTCTTTGGTAATATGTTTCTCTCAATAATTATCCCTACAAAAAATGAACCATATATATCTGACCTGGTTGCAGAAATCCATGATACTGTGAAAGTTGAACACGAAGTACTAATTATTGATAAGAGTGAGGTTCCTATTGCGGTAAGGGGGACCATTGTTTATATGCAACAGAGCGACGGGCTTGGCAATGCAGTCCTTGAGGGAATATCCTATTCTACAGGTGATGTGGTTGCAGTCATGGATGGTGATGGCTCCCATGACCCGAAAGACCTTGCAAAAATGATCTCATTCATCGATAGATATGAGATTGTCATAGGATCCAGATTTATAGAGGGGGGGAAAAGTGAGGATGAAAGTGGGAGGAAGATTGTTTCAGATATTTTTGCAGGCCTCACAAGGTTATTGTTGTCAATTAATCTAAAAGACCCAATGACCGGTTTCATCGTTACCAGACGAAGTGTCTTTGATAAAATCAAACTCAGGCCCAGGGGATATAAATTTGTCATTGAAACTATATATAAATCGAAAGCAACCGTTTATGAATGTCCGATTACATTTCATGCAAGAAAATTTGGTCATTCAAATGTTGGTTTCAATTTAAAGGGGATGAAGGAGTCATTGAGGATAGTTAAGCTTTTAATTGACCTTAAGAGGGGGATTGCTTGAAGATAGCAATCCTTGGGGGAGGACTGACAGGACTTTCTGCAGCAGAAATACTCTCGCGCAATCATGATGTAACCATTTACGAATGTGATTCTCAACTTGGCGGAATGGCAGCATCATACCTGATTCCAATAGAAGGGAAGAGTTACCATGTCACAAAAACTTATCACCACCTCCTGATTGGGGACGATGCCACAATCAATGCGATTTCCAATTGCGGTCTCAATGCAGACCTGAACAAGAAGAAAGTTTTCCAGGGGTTTTTATATCAGGGAAAAGTCCATGGGTTCTCAACGCCGATGGAGATTCTGTCTTTCCCTATACCGATAATTGACAAGATAAAGCTTGCAAAGTTTACACTTATTGATGCAAAGAAAAAAGACTGGTCTTCAATCGAACATCTCAATGCAAAACAGTGGATTGAGATGACAGCAGGGAAGAATAATTATGATGTCTTTTTTGAGAAACTTGTACAGAATAAGTTCCACTGTTCACCCGAAGAGATATCTGCACCATGGCTCGGTACCCGTTTCGTTAAAGAGTCCTCTTCCTTCCTAAAGAAGTTCATGTGGCTGAAAGGAGGGATAATACAACTAATAAACGGTTATGAAAAGAAGATAAGGGCCAATGGAGGGATGATACGAAAAAATCTGGCAGTGGAATCGGTATCTGACACAAATAACGGAGTGAAAGTTACCCATAAAGAAGGTGAAGACTCATTTGATTGTCTTATAAGCACAGTCTCACCAGAGATTTTCCTTAAACTGGCACAAAATGTTCCACCTGAACTGAAAGAAACAGCAGAGAAAGTAAGGTACCTTAGTTGTATATGTGCAACAGTTGTAGTAAAAGGAATATTTACTGACCGGTACTGGATAAATGTACTTGACAGGAACATGCATATATCAGCATTATTCCAGCACTCTGTCCTCTATGAAGATTCTGCCCCTGAAGGTGTCTCAATATTTTATATTTCGACTTATCTCATGCGTGATGAAGAACTTTGGTCAATGGATGATGAATCCGTGATGGATATCTACCTGTCCGAAGTAAACATGTTCTTTCCTGGTTTTAAAGCAAATGTTCTCTGGATGAATATAGCTCGTTTCAGGGATGCTGAAGCTATTTACGAACCAGGTTATAAGAACATAAAAGAGAATTATGGTAATTTATACTTTGCAGGTATCTACAAAATTTTCCCAAAGATAAGGAATATGGCCTCTGCGATTGAAGAAGGAGAGAAAATTGCAGGTTATATAACTGGTGAGAAAAATGTCTGATGTTATCTTTCTTAACGTACAGGATATAAGTGAAGCCGGAGTTTTCGCTACCGTAAAAAAAGCAATGGAACTCGGAAGGTGGGATGAGTTTATCAAAGGGCCTAAAATATTTCTCAAGATTAATGGTATTTCCGACCAGGTAGTCCCGGGCCAGTGCACTTCACCCTGGGTCCTTGAGGCAGTAATTCGAATAGTAAAAGAACAGTTCCCGGAAGCTGATATTGCGATGGGTGACACAAACCTTGCGGCAGCACAGCAGTTCAATACTGCAGCGAAACTATGGGGATTTCGGGACCTTGCAGAGAAGTACGGGATAAAATTGGTAAACCTTGCGGAAGATGAGGCAATTGAAGTTGAAGTTGGGGGAAAGATCTTCAAGAAACTGACGCTCCCAAAAAGTCTTGTTGATGCAGACAGTATACTCAATATTCCAGTTATGAAGTCACATTGTCTCACCACAATAACCTGTTGCCTGAAAAACCACTGGGGCTGTGTCCCCAGGTTCAGACATCAGTATCATGTAGTAGCCGACCAGTGTATCCCTGATATTAATTATTACTTCAAAAAGACCCGTTTTAACCTAATAGACGGCACTGTTAGTATGGAGGGTAATGCCCCGCGTACCGGTATCTCAAAGGTGTGCAGCGTAATATTTGCATCAAACGACAGGGTAGCTGCAGATTATTCTGTAGCTAAATATATGGGTTTTCCCCCTGAAAACATACCTCATATCCTGAATGCTGAGGCAATGGGAATAGGGTCAACAAAGAACATCAACATAATAGGTGACAACCCGGTTGTAAACCCTTTCAAATGGCCTGAGCCAGATAACCAGCCCATATTCAAGTACGAGATGATGTTTCGGAAAGTCCCTGTTCTAAAGCAAATCCTCTTTGATACCCCGGTTTTTTCACTTCTCTGCAGGATTGCCACTTATTATAATACAAATATATGGTATAACAGTGAGGGAAAGAAATACATCAGGTCAGTTATGAAAACCGAATATTCAAAGGAATTCGGGCCGATTTATAAGAAACACAATATCGAGTATTGAAACGCAATGGATTACCTTAAACCTAAAAATCTAGCATTTTTTTTTATCATTGGAATTCTTGTCTTTTTCGGAATAATTATTATAGGGGATTACCGTAAAATTGCTGGAGAGATGGGCAGGGTTACAATATGGATGGTTATTACAGTAGTCTCACTTGTATTAATGAATAATTGCATAAGATTTATGAGGTGGACATATTTCCTAAAGATTTCGCAGATAAACATCCCTTTCACACACTCTTTTCTGATATATTTTTCCGGACTTATGATGGTAATAACTCCAGCAAAGGTTGGAGAAGTGATGAAATCCCAGCTTCTGAAGATGTCAGATGACATCCCAAGGCGTAACAGTCTGATGATTGTTGTTGCAGAAAGATTCACTGATATTATAGGTCTCTCAATCCTTGCACTTTTTGGAGCGATCTCGTTTTTTAACCAGATCTACTATATTCTCCCGGTTATTATGCTTATTGCAATAGCAATAATAGTTCTTACAAATGAAAGGTGCTTCATGGTGCTTGTAAATTTAGGTGAAAGAATCCCTGTTGTGAAAAATTACACTCACTATGCAAAGGACCTTCACTCTTCATCAACAATTCTTTTTTCTCCGGTACCTCTGTTTATTTCCGTAATATTGTCTGTTTTATCATGGTCATTTGAGTGCCTTGCCCTTTATTTTCTAATCGGTCAGTTCGGGTATGATATTGGTTTTCTTCAGTCTATGTTTATTTTCGCCTTCTCGTCTATCTTTGGTTCTCTACTTGTCCTCCCAGGAGGTCTGGGGGCAGCCGAAGGAAGTTTCATTGTTTTATTATCCTTAATGAAGATCCCACTACCGGTAGCATCAATTATTACAATCCTCTTTAGACTCTGCTCACTCTTCTTTGGAGTAATAATCGGACTGATAAGCTTTTTCATCCTCGATAGAACTGTCCTTAGAAAAAAGGGACAGGCAATAATGGATGAATAACTTCTTTTTACCCCCGTCTGTCAACCAGTCTTTTCGCTCTTCCCTTTGTCTTTCCAAGTTCAAGGCTGCCGGGCTTGGAAAAATTAAAGAGTATCTCAAATGTATTATCAGAAAAGGCATCTTTTAGTCGATGCTTGTATTTAAGAAGTGATTCGGTAAACCTGCTTTCAATTGCTTTTTTTTCGGATGTCTCAGGGTCGGATGTTTCCAGGCTTACCCTGAGAATTGTAGATCCTTCTTCTTCCCCTCCATAAAGAAATGCCTCGTACTCACCTGTAAGTGATTCCATATTTTCCCGCTCGAAAACAGCCCTCTCGATATCTACCCTGTTGAAAGGTGTACCTGCAACCCATACTGTTTCAGCTTCCCTTTGCGGAGAATAAATTTTCATATGAGTCCGCCCGCAATTGCACTTTGCCTGCGAAATTATGGTACTTGTATCTTCTGTATCATAATTCAGGAGCAGTGCTCCGCATCTTCCATTAGACGGGAGAAGGGTTGTAAGGACTATTCTTCCGCATTCGCCTTCAGGTACAAAATTGTTTAGTGATGGATCATATAGGTCAAGATGTACGAGGTCTTCAGGGATATGAAGCCCGGACTTTTCAGTACATTCACCACACATTGTTCCTTCTGTGCTCCCATATGTATTGTAGACCGGCCGGTCCCAGACTTCAGACAGATACTGTCGTGATTCTTCGGCAAAACTTTCACCCCCTACTACAAGCCTCTCAATACTGGATAATTTCGGGTCTTCCCCTTCTGCCTTCATCCTTGAAGCAAGCCTTAAAAGTTTAAAGACACTTCCTACAATTCCAGTTGGCTTGTATCGTTCCATTACTTTAACTGGAAAAGAACATTTCCCATATGGAATTAC
>CAIYHQ010000006.1 GCA_903926075.1 uncultured Methanomicrobiales archaeon | reverse complement strand
TGAGATATGGATGATATCCTATGCAAACATCCCGGCACATAGTAACGGCGTTTTCGATGATGCATAATTATTGCAGGCATGTTTACAAGTTAAAGACGCCATGTTTCATGGAAAATATTAAGGAAATCCAATTATATTTCGTCAGGTACACTTGTAAAGTGATAATGGGCGTGTATATGTTTAAGGGTTTGCTGTGCCGATTTCTGACATACCCGGACCGGTTCTGGATATACGCCGGGTATGTACGGATAGGACAACGAATGAGATCTATCCTATAAAAGACGAGTTTATAGAGAGTCTGACTCATGAAAGTTATATCATTCAAATTTTTCCATTTCTCGTTTTCCTATGCCGTCATCTGCGATTTTTTTAGGAGACAATCATTGCCCTCGCACTGCAGGTTTTTTGTAATATTGCAAGACTCACTACTGTTTTTTTTGCAACACCTTAATTTCTTTCAGAATAACATTTCATACATCCTCTTTTTAATCTTTTATCTGTTCCAACAGATCAAGGACTAATCCGTACTGCAGAGCACCAATTCTGAAGCCTTCCCGGATCATATCCTTAATAATTAGTTTTGCCTTCTCTTTGGATATGATCCTTTTTTTAACAAGAGCAAAAAGAATAAATCCCGATCCTCTCACCTTAACTTGAAACATTTCTCCTATTTCACGACCAATTCGGTCATCAAGGATGGCAATTCCATTCAAATCGTCTGCGAGCGCCAGGACCTCCATCTCACCTGCGTGGAGACCGCGGTGCAGGCCTTTGAATCTTTCTGTAGATTTCTCTTTTGGCGTTCTTACAGTAAGCAATCCCTCGTTAATGACAAGATAAGTAACTTCAGCATCAGGATATCCCTGTGCCCGCCCGAGGGTAACCACCTCATCATATACAATCGGAGTAATGTAATTTTCTGCAGATAACTCTAATGCGAGTTGTAAAGCCCCGGACCTGGAAAAATAGATTAGAGGCGATGAATCAAATACTAGAATCATATCTTTATCGCAGCCTCGTAATCATCCGAAATATCCTGAACTGATAAATTGAGGATTATATTATTCTTCATCAGGAGATTCATCATCTCTCTCACAGATATACCGGATATCTCTGCTGCTTTCCCGAGTGAGATACGTCCCTCCCTGTACTGACTTAAAGCATGCTTTTTTAATTCTTCGTCAAGACCTGATGATAAAGCAATTCGAATCAGGGAAGATCGATCTAATGCTGTAAGGAGTGACAACCTCTCAATTTTTCGTGATATGTCTGAGGTTGGACGAATAGAGATGACAGAAACCATGTATACAAAATGATGATATGTATACATAAAATTATCTATCCTCTAAAAAATCTCTGAATACTATGATTTATCTGATTATTAAAAAGTTCATGGAGATACTTGGAGAACTGGCAGATCTTGAGCGAAAAATTGAAGCGATAGGAAAAACCGTAATGGAAAAGGATAAGACTATCGAAGCGATAAATAAAACTGTAGCGGAGAAAGATAGTATCATTGCAGACTTTTTCAGATTCCACCCAGCCTATATCGAGTTGAGTTACAAGGTCGTCGATAATCTCAACCTGTTTCATGAACAGGTTTTAAAATAGTATAACCAAGTGATGAGAGGATTTGGATTAGATTGTCCTCCTTTCAGTCCTGATTATCCTGATAATTCCGGTAACGCCCATTCGGCACCGTGATCTCGAACCGTGCACCCTTCCCCGGCTCGCCGGTCTCCTGTATTGTCATTCCCGTAATTGCAAGAATTTCCCTGATGAGGAAAAGACCTAAGCCAGTGTTCTTCCCAACGCTTCGGTCAAAGATCATCTCCTTCTCTTCAGCGAGGATACCCACACCATTATCTTCCCAGATAATTCGAATACGGTCCGGTTCAGTGATGACAGATACATAGACCTCAGTTGCAGTCTCTCCATGACGGATTGTGTTATCAACAAGGTTATACAACACCTTCTCAAAGAGCGGGTCTGCAAATATCTGGAGAGTTCCGGTTTTATCTATAATCTGAATCGCAGGGTTACCGGCTAATGTGATCAAATAAGATAAATTCAGCCATTCTGGTGATTTTACTCCCAGGTCCTGATAATCCTTCGAAAAATCTATCTGATGTTCAATGACATTTGCTGAATCCTGTATTCCATTAAGGAAAGGTTCAATCTCTTCAATAACATTTGTTTGTCGTGCGAATTGTAAGGCACACTGTATTACTATAACTTTATTCTTTATGTCGTGACGGGTGATACTGGAAAGGAGGTTGAGTTTTTTATTCGCTTGAAGGAGTGCCTCTTCTGTCTGTTTACGTTCGGTGATGTCCCGGAAGGACGCCACAAAACCTATGCGAGCACCTTCCATGATCATTGGCGAGGTATAACGTTCAAAAACCCGGCCGTCCTTTAAGGTGAGCGTGTCCATATTATCAGCGTCCGAATCGTAGAGCGACTGTACCTTCTTGAGAAATGCATCGGGATCATTCAACTGACCAAGCACGAAGTCAATCATTGTCCGGTGGTCACAATAATCTATAATGGACGAGGGGATTTTCCAGATCTCAGCAAACCGCCGGCTGACTTTTAACACCTTCCCCTCCTTGTCCACAGAAAGAATACCATCGTCAATGGATTCAAGAGTAGCCTGAAGTTGGCTTTCGCTCTTTTGCAGCGCTTCCTCTGCCTGCTTGCGTTCAGTTATGTCACTGATAGCGATACGAACTGTAATCAAGCCCTCACTGTCGATAAGCCTGACACCCTCCAACCATGCCGGGAACAGTGAGCCATCCCACCGAGTGAGAGTGAGATTGCAGATCAGTTTTTCCACCTGGTTTAGTATCTGCATGAAATACCGGTACCATTGATCCGAATCTTTTTCAGCAAT
>CAIYHQ010000005.1 GCA_903926075.1 uncultured Methanomicrobiales archaeon | reverse complement strand
TGCATTGCTGATTGAACCGCATTTTCTGGGGATCGTAAGCCTGGAACGAAACGAGGATAACCCCGGGATCCAACGTTAAACTAGTATTTGGCATCTCATTAGATAAATCTGCAAGAGATAATCCGGTTGCTGGAACTGACTTAACCGTAACAACAGCGGGGGAAGGAGTGGTATCTATAACCGGTAAAGTCTTCGGCTGGGTGCACCCACAGGTAATCATACCTAGCACTATGATAAGCCCGAAAAAAAAACTAATTTCATAGAATAACTATAGCCATGCGTCATTAATATATTTTAAGTAACTATAGAGAGTATTGCATCGTTAATATGGAGAAAACGATATTGTACTATACCTTTAAATTTACAGAATGGTTACAACATTCGCAAAAGAACTCTGTATTAAAGATAATCAAACAAAAAACGAACAAGTGATATTAACGTGCTCGTAGAATTCGCACATGGAAAGGCGACGTTTGATAATTTCATGCTGCTAGCATTTTACCTGGAATACCTTTTCTCCCGAAAAGTAGACCTGTTGACCATCAATGGTATTGACAGGTATATCCATTGCCATGTAGAGAGCGAGGTTATCTATATTGAAGGATAACTGGGTCTATATTCAACACATCCTTGATGAGATCGAGTACCTCCTCTCCATTCGTGATACAGTCACCTTTTATATTTCCACCCTGTCGCCAGCTTGACCCGATAAGGGCTTTGTGTTGAAGCGTCTGCATCCTTCACTCCCATAACGCCACTTCCCGTTCGGCACCGTGATCTCAAAACGTGCACATTTCCCCGGTTCGCCAGTCTCCCGTATCGTCATTCCTGTGATTGAAAGAATTTCCCGGATAAGAAATAGCCCAAGGCCGGTGTTCTTCCCGAAACCCCGCTGAAAAATCATCTCCTTCTGATCAGCAGGGACACCCACACCATTATCCTCCCAGATAATCCTGATGTCATCCTTATCGGTGATAACAAATACGTGAACCTCGGTTGCGTTCTCTCCATGACGGATCGTGTTATCTGCAAGGTTATGCAACACCTTTTCAAAGAGCGGGTCGGCAAATATCTGGAGTGTTCTGGTTTCATCAGTTATATGAAGTGCTGGATTACCGGCTAATATAATCATATTAGATAAGGTCAGCCATTTGGGTGAGTTTACTCCCAGGTCGTGATAAATTTTTGAGAAATCTATCTGATGTTCAATGGCTTTTGCTGAATCTTGTATTTTATCAAGAAATGGTTGAATCGTGTCAATATCATTTGTTTTACGAGCGAATCGTAAAAAACCCTGTATCGTAATCACTTTATTCTTTATATCATGTCGGGTGACACTGGATAGTAGGTTAAGTTTCTTATTCGCCTCACTTAGTGCCTCTTCAATCTTCCTTCGTTCAACGATCTCGGCCTCACGCTCTGCAACAATCCGCTCCAGATCCTCATATGTCCGGGCAATCGTAATCGAGAGACCAGCAACCTGGCTTATGAAGTGAGCAAGATTGAGGTATTCATCCAGATATTCAGGTAGCAATAACCCGTCAATGGAAAGGATCCCGAGCATTTGTTGGCCATACATCACCCTGAACCGGAACCCATCTCCTGTCTTTGCGATCATGTACTTGATGGAGGGATCGGGAAACGGTATCTGCCCGGTTTCCTGATTATGTGTATTCTGCGGAATGCAGATAATATCTTGGTAAACACCCTCACGGAAAGGAAGGAATTCCACTCTCTTTGGTGAGCAGAGAAGGACGAATAGGTCAAGCATCTGGAAGATAACGGTCTTTTCACCACGGGCTCCTATGATTTTTGTTGTAAGGTCTGCTAACATTGAGTAATCAGCCACTTTCTTTTCCAAAGTACGGACTTCGGTCCTACAGCCGATGATCTCCTGTTCTCGCTCCCATTTTAGGTAAAGTTCCATAAGCCGTAGTCGAAAATACTCAATTCCCACGGGCAGTACCCGGCCCGGCACCCCGATAAATTCAATAAACTCTTTAAGAATCCCGAGAGTGCCAGGATGTGTTCCGGTATCCAGCAGAATAATTTCCTTTATCGATTCAGTATACATAAGCCGGGCGGTTGTCTGGTCAAGCTTGTCACATTGAACGTTCTGCTTCCAGCGGGAAAGCCAACCGGGCAGTATGACCATTGCACCGTTTTTCTCGTAACTATTGACAAGATCATCAGGCAAGAATAAGGAAGCACCTGCTGCATGGGAGATTAGGGATGACCCTGCAACGGATCCCAGAGGAATATCAAGTGTATTGGAGCATCCGCATCCATACAGGCAGACAAGATCTCCGGCCTCTTCAAGTTTGTGAAACTGGAAACTGACCGTTTTCCACATTGATGTGACATGGCCACAGTGGAATGGAAATGATCTGACTGTAGCTCTGGGCAATGAACCCATGGCAATTACGGCATCCACCTCAGGCAGGATATTCTCGCAGCAAAGGATACAGAATTTACCCTTCATCAGTTACCCAGTTGAGTGGATAGCGACCCCATTTTTTTACCGCAGCACTGATAGCAAAGAGAACGGAATCGGGAACCTGCCAGGGAATCTCCCCGTGGTTATCCGAGAGAATGAATCCCCCACCACTGCCTGCCCGTGCAATCGCGCCTTTTACTTTTTGCTCTGCAATTTCTGGAGTCCAGCGCCGCATCTCAATACCATTAAGATTTCCGATAAGGACCATCCTGCCATTGATTGCTCGTTTTACTTCTCCAATATCATCAAATGCGGAAACCCCCACACCGACAGTCCCTGTTTTTGCCAGATCGTCGATACGCGAAAGAGTCCGTGCCGAAGCAAGATGGGTTGCAACACCGCCCTTAATCTGTGCAATTGTACGCTGCGCAACAATAAATCCAGTCTTTCGGTAGAGATCAATGGGTGTCATATCCGGTGATGCAATAGGATCAGCACACCCGATTGCCGTAGCTCCGGCTGCGAGCTGGGCGTTTGCCCATGCCACGCAGAACTGCTCATTTTTCTTCATAAGTTTCCAGAAAAGGTCAGGTTCTCCGTACAAGAGCTCGATGTAGGCTTCAAAACCCATTTGTAGGACTGGGAGCGAGAAGGGGGAAATAACAGATCCCATAATAGGCACATCATTACCGACTTTTTTCTTTAACAGTTCAATGGTGTAAAGGGAAAAAAGAAGGCTGGGACTATCTTCAATTGATGGGACTTCTATCGTCTCAATATCTGAATTAGTCTTAATGACAGGATTACCTGCGTTTGGTGGCCCATCGTCCCTGAAGATGACTTCCCCTCCCCATGCAACGATCTCAGACGCAGCGTAAGTGAATGGGTTGACACAATCTCCCTGGTATTTTTTTAACAGTCTCATTTGGCCTTCAGCGACATACTCAGGCTTTGAAAAATAATCACGGATTGAAAGTCCCAGCTCCTTAGCTCCATTCATAGTGAACAGTAGAAATAGCGGAACCCGGTCAGGTTCTTTAAATCCCATCGTTTCAAGAGTGCGCTGCATTGACGTCATGGTACCGGTCATCTCTGCACCTCCTCAGCCATTCGCCTGACGAGATCAAGTGTATCAGAAGCTGCATATCCCATTGCATCCGCACCGACCTCTTCCCAGAGCAATGGATCGAATATGAATGGAGCTCCCCCCACAATGATTTTTGTCTGTGGCTGTATTTCCCTGATACGGGTAATTACTTCCTTTGACCTAATGGCGGCTGGGAGCATCAGGGTAGAGATTAGTAGGATAATGACTTTATCACTGATTACCTGATCAATGAGTTGGTCAACCGACAAACCGTAACCGTAATCTGTCACAACATACCCACCGGCCCTGAGCACGGAGAGGACTATTCTTTTCCCAAGAGTATGTTGATCTTCAAGTACTGCAATTGCCATCCTCGGCTGATCAACGCGGCGGGGGTCACCGGCAGGGAGCATGGTGTCTACTATCTCTTCGCAGATCCGCCCGCTCATGTATACCTGCGAAAGTGCAACATCGCCGGTTTCCCAGCGCCGTCCCACTGATTCAAGCACCGGAACGATCAGGGTTTCAAGACACATGAACGGGGAACCGGTTATGCAGGAGTCCCGGACGATCCTTATGGCTCTGACCCGGTCGACCGAGATCAAGGCATTTTCCATTTCTGCAAGCAATGGGGACAAGCTGTGATTCTTTCGGTTACCTTGTCCTGAATCAGACGTATTAGAATTTGATGTGGGTAATACCGTCATGGTTTTATCCTCTGCTTATCATTTTTATCATAGTTTTTTCGCCACTTCCCGTTCGGTACCGAGATCTCAAACCGTGCTCCTTTGCCGGGTTCTCCTGTTTCATGGATTGTAATATTAGTAATATCAAGAATTTCACGGACTAGAAAAAGTCCCAGACCTGTGTTTTTCCCGTAACCACGTTCGAAGATCTTCTCCTTCTCATCATTAGGAATGCCAAATCCATCGTCTTCGCATATAATGAGATAATCGCCAGATTGTTTCTCAGAAAAGAAATGGATTGTTGAGATCTTCCCACCGTATCGAACTGAGTTATCCACTAGGTTGTAAAAAACCTTAACAATCAAGGGATCGGCAAATAATTCTATTCTATTATCAAGATCATTTTTCACCGTGACCTGTCCGAGCTGAGTTTGATTCGCCATTGTTTCGACGAGTTGATGACAGGATTGCCAAATTGGAACATTAACACCAATAGCCTCATACTCTTTCGTAAAATTAATCATTGCTCGGATATTCTGTGCAGCATTATTGATTTTTAGGAAATATTGATTCAATGATAGGTCGGACTGTGTTTTTTCAAGAATAGTGAAATATCCCTGAAGAACAGTTAGTTGGTTGTTAATGTCATGTCGAGTGATACCGGAAAGGAGATTGAGTTTCTTGTTTGCCTGATAAATTGCCTCTTCCGCCCGCTTACGTTCAGTAATATCAATAAAACTACTCCGGATTAACCTGTGGTCACCAGATCCCAATTGAACGAGGCGTACTTCCATTTCAAGATCTTTACCCAGGTTATTGCGAATACTCCTCTCAAACGTAACTATCTCTCCGGTTAGAACGCGATCTCGATGTTCAAGTACCGTTTCACTTATTGACCGTCCATCAGATTGATTGGATTTGTAAAACTGCTGGGGACCAAAATCAAGCAACTGCTGCCGATTGCATCCAAAGAGAGATTCTGCTCTGGCATTTGCTTCAACATAACGATCCTGATTAGCATCATAAAGAAGGATTGCCTCTGGTGCTTTCTCGATGGATATCCTGAAACGTTCCTCGCTCTCTTTCAAGGCAGCCTCTGATTGCTTGTGTTCGGTAATATCGCGGATTACGCTGATCAAATGCATTCGTTCATTAATAGTAATGATATCAGCAGAAATCGATGCATTAAATATTTCCCCTGATTTTCGGCGCCCTATTGCCTCATACCGTTCCACCTTCCCTTTTGTTCTCACTTGATGGATAAAAGCTTCCCTGTCAGCATTTTTAATCCAGATACCAAGCTCAACTGCACTCTTTCCTATCATCTCATCCCGTGAATACCCATATAATTGGAGGGTTGTATCATTTACCTCTGTAAATCGCCCTGTTTCCATATCCGTGATTGTAATTGTATCAGGACTTGCGAGGAATACTTTTGTGTACTTTTTCCGTGCCTGCTGCAAAGCATCTTCTATCTTCTTACGTTTGGTGATATCGCGGACAGCCCCGATTGTAACTCTCCTCCCATTCAGAGTCATAACATTTGACATAATCTCAACAGGGAAAACTGTGCCATCCTTTTTCTTGTGGTACCTAATTGGGACGTGATGTATACCCTCCTTTATCGCAGCTCGTGTTGTGTCTGGGTCAGCTGACAGGTTAGTATCGTGCTGACCAATCACCTCGTCTTTCTGATAACCATACATTTCAAGGAGTGCATTATTGCAGTCAATAATAATTCCAGTTTCACTATCAACGACAATAATTCCATCTGATCCAGCGTCAAAAAGTGCCCTGTATTTCTCCTCACTCTCTTTTAGTGCTTTCTCAGCTAGCTTTAGTTCGGTTATATCCTGAACCGTTCCATAAAATCCCAAAACTGTTCCATTTGTGTCATGTTTAAGACCCCCATATGTATTTGTGAATCGTATACTACCATCCGGACGGATGAATTCAAGTTCAATATTAAATGGTTCCTCTGTAGATAGCGCTCTTGAAAATGCCTGATTCAAACGGTCCCAGCTAGATGGAGTGTATAAATTCGATTGTTCTACAAAGGAAGGCGCTGATAGTGAAGGATTAATTCCGGTGATATTGAATAGTTCTTCTGACCACGTCACAGAATCCGTTTCTATAACCCAGTCAAAAGTTCCGATATGTGCCAGGCGATGAGCCTCTTTGAGGGACTCATGAGCAGATATCAACTCTTGTTCAACACGTTTGCGTTCAGTGATATCCCTGGTTACGCCAATTAGCACTTTATTGCCATTCCACAATCCATGCGTGATCTTTGTTTCGACTTCGATACGTGTTCCATCCTTTATAAGAACAGGCACAGGACAGGAATTGATTGTTCCCGCAATCATTCCCTGCACTATGTGAAGTGCTTCATCTCTCCGCTCAGGTTCGTGCAGCATCAAAACATTAGTACCGATAAGCTCATCAGATGAATACAACAGACGTTTCTTGACAGTATTATTTGCTGCAAGTATACACCCATTCATGTCCAGAACAAAGACCATGTCATCAATTGAGTTAAAAAGGGTCTCGAAATTTTTCAAACCTTTTTTTAATTCCTCTTCGGCAGCCATCATCTCAATTGAATTACCAAGTTCTTTTCCAATAGAAATGAGAATCTGTTTTTCTTCTTCAGAGATTGAATATCGCCTAAAACTTGCGATATTCATTGCCCCTATTGTTACTCCTTTTGAAATTATAGGGATACTAATCATTGATTGAAAGCCATATTTTTTAGAGCGTTCGGGAGCGATGTTCATATAATTATCAGTGATGATTGATTCATTTTGAACAAAAATTGTATCATAGGGTTTTTGATCAATTGCAACAGTTTGAATTTCTGCAAGAAATTCCGGATGAAGATTTTTAGAATGGACAACATTTGCAGTTTTTTTAGAAGAGTCGACCTGGTATATACCTCCCGCGTCAAAATCTAATAAAAGCAGTGATTCCTCTAATATATTGATGAAGAGCTGATCAAGATTATCTGCTTTATTTGCCGTAGAAATAACCTCATTAAGAATTGAGAGTCTTGCAGACTGACGTTTTTGTTCCTCTTCTGCTTGTTTGCGCCTGGTGATATCCCGCGAAATACCTTGAAATCCTCTCAGTTGTCCCTCACCTCCAATTATTGGAACTGAACGAATCTCAATGATACAATTGCTACCATCGTGCCGTATTGCTGGCACTTCAAGAATATTAAATGAATTTTTATTATCAATATGTTCAGAAAAGGCAGTTCTAATGGTTGAAATAGAGTCAGGGTGAATAAGTAAAAAAAATGACTTTCCCACCATTTCCTCCGGTGTATAACCAAGATCTGCATAACACTGTGAACTTATGTAAGTAAAATTTCCCTCATTATTAATCTCCCAAATCATGTCGGGTGATGCATCCACCATTAAACGAAATCGTTTCTCACTTTCTTTAAGTTTGTTCTCATTTGTGTAACGATTTACCGCCATTAGAGTTTTGTGTGAAAGTTCCGCAAATTGGGCCTCTTGATCCACACCTTTCTGGAGGTAAAAGTCGACTCCATTATTTATCGCCTGGATGACGAGTTCTTCCCTGCTTCTGCCTGTAAATAAAATAAACCATGATGAGTCGATGACACAGGCCTAACTGATGAAAAACATTAGTTATTTGTTGTAATATATTATAGGCAGAAGAGGTTGTTTAAATTTTAGGGCAAGACCCTGTCAAATAAACTAACCCGAGAATTGTTC
>CAIYHQ010000004.1 GCA_903926075.1 uncultured Methanomicrobiales archaeon | reverse complement strand
TCAAAAAAATCTTATAGCTTTTGTGGCTAGTATGAGTACCGAAACAGGTTTACAACCCTTGCAGGACGTAATAGACTATCTCGATGGTAAAAAATCGACTAGTTCCAGTATCAATACTGACGAATTGTCTCAAATGTTTGTAAGATTGATATCGCCATGTAATCAAACAATTTCTCAACAAATTCAGGTATGTATCGACAGACTACTAAAAGCATGTATACCAGGTCAAGGTTATTCATTCGATCTTTTAACAAGAGTTGAACGTGCACCGGTTGTACAGAATGTTGAAACCGGTTCTCTCCCATTACCCGAAGAAGAGTTTTCTGGAGAATTTGAATGTCCTATTGGATTATTTGAAGATTATGTTGTAATTCTTATTAGACATGGAATCAGTATTTTTCATGATTTTGAAAAAAAGGACATGGACTATTTCCTGAACAACCCACTCGCGGTTCTTGACAATCCAGTATTAATGCAAAGACTTATTGCACTGATTGATTGTCCTATTGGAATTGAAGAATATAAAAATATTTCGAATTCTGCTAAAGGTTCTGGACAACAACTATTGTCTCCACTATCCAGAGAACCTATTCGATCTTTTTTGTCTTCGATTGACCATCCAGAACATAAAAAAGCAACAAATTACGCCATTGCGAATATGTTTTTTACAGGTGGAAAACTTGTGGGATGCCCTGATCTTTGGCTTACCGTCGTTTACTTTGCGCTTGAAAGAATTCCAAGTATTTCTGGGAATACCGATGTTCTAAAATCTTTTCGTCAACTATTGTGTTCTCGTATGAATTCGAATACAACCAATATGACTCTATCTGGTTTGGCATTGTTTCCACTTATGAGATCTCCGGTAGATGTTGCTGTAGCGTTTTGTCTGGAGAGTCCATTTGTAAAAAGAATTAATGGACAGGTTTCGAATAGAGTGAGATACTTTGGAAAATCTACTGTATTTTGGATTAATTTGGCGAATATTTTGGGTCTACCTATTCAAGAAGAAAGGTTACGAAAACTTTTACCTCTTTACGAATGCTTCGGGTGGATGATGAAATCGGCAAAGCAATCTAAAAATTGGTTTGATATTATTCGCACTAGATATCAAAACTATATTGTTCTTGGCAATGGAAAAATTGTGTTTATCGATGGCCCATCAGAGCATCAATCGTTAATGGAATTCCCAGGATCGACTCTACCCACCGGTATTTTACTAGCACTCGCGGCTCTAGTTGATACTAACAAAACTGTCGATTCGATCGAAATTATCGATGATATGGTACCACTTGCTGTTCCTGAACCAAGTGTATTGTATCGAGGATATGTACCATGTTTGGTAGTAAATGCACAGATTTGCTCAAAGACATTGCGCCGCTATAAAAAACCGTATAAAAGTGTATAATGTTAATTAACCTACTCATCAATCGAATGACTAATTTTTTTAATATCAATCCCGTCCATTTTAATCTTTCCACTTTGGATAACATTGTAGCGCGAAATCAAGTCAACTAAAGTCGACTTTCCTTCTCCGCTTTTT
>CAIYHQ010000003.1 GCA_903926075.1 uncultured Methanomicrobiales archaeon | reverse complement strand
ATGGAGGGGCCCAGTCGTCCTGCAAATGTCGTCAATGACATTGTCCAGATTGGCCAGAACGGGATCTCGCTCGTGGCAATCGGGGCGCTTGTCATTGCGTTTTCGCCAATCGCGGGTCTGGGGCTGGTAGGTGCTGCTATTTCTGCCGTTATTTTTAAAGTATGGTACTCCCGTCGGCTGTATACACTCATGATCCATCAGACTGAAGCAGAACGGAAGACCAGGTATTATCACAGGATGATCTCGGATGCCGATGAAGTCATCAGAAAACTACCGGGTGGTTGCGGAACTACTCTGGGGGCCGGATTTTTGCCGGGGGTCACGAATTAAGCATCGTGGAGTGGCAAAAAATTGCCCTTGCACAGGCCTTTTTTTTCTATGTTTCAATCATCCACTCCCAGAAACCCTGGTGTTCCTTTTTGTAATCAAGATATAAAGCCTCCCGGAAAAGATCCAGGCCATAGCGAAGATAAAGATCATACAGATATTTTGGATAATAGAGATATATCATCAGTGAATCTGCCCGAATTCGATATTTTGTCCCAACCATCTTCCGACTGATTAATATCCTATTCACTGTTGTATTTACAATTGCAAGCAGACCTGGATTTTTCTTAACCCCCCTGAGTGAAACATTATATATCGGCCCACCCTGCACTACCATTTCTAACGAGTCCCTCAGGTATTGGGAAGGAATCTGACAATTTATCCCCTTTTTGTTTAGCTCATCCAAAATGTCAGATCCAGTAATAATATCAGTCAATGCAAGAGTAAGGAGAACTGGCCTTTCAAGTTTAATCTTTTTTGCCGAGGATATAAGGAATTCCCAGTTAATATCACCCCTGAATTTTCTATAGATATGTTCAACATCATAAAAATCACGGATACCTAAATTGAAGAGGTGGTGCATTGTAAGATGAATCGCACTATGGATGATTAGAAATTCTGGTGTCATTACATATGCCTTGGCACCCATAATATCTCCTGGTTTTGCCTGGAGCCATAATATTTCTTCTATTACTTTTCCACTCTCACTTTTATTTAATGGTTTGAGTATATTCCAGTGAATTTCCACTATTGTTCCGGATGAATGAGTGAAAATCGGCAGGTGATGATTAGACCGTCGGTATTCTTCATTAATCTTGTATTTTTCGTTGATTACATACCCAAGGGTCTCAAGTAAAACTACAGCCTTTGTTATATCTTCCCATCTCACCATGATATCCAGGTCAGTCATATGCCTGGCAGAGGGACCCTCGTAGACAACATGAGCGAGATACGCCCCTTTTAGTGGGATTGCAGGTATTGCATTTTTATCAAGCAGGTTAAGTATTCGGATCAAATCATAGGTAAGAAACAAATTTCTGTTTGAGTTTGCCAGATAGATTGATTTGAGTTGATTATTGATGTCAGCAGGCGGGGTGATACCGGTTTTTTGTTTGAGCATGAAGAAGAGGAGAGGGATGACCTGCATTTCTTTCGCATATTCAATTATCAGGACCCAATCGGCATCTGGTACCGGTTCATTCTCGCAATAATTCGGACTTAGTATTTGGATAAGTTCCAAAAAAGGCTTGTTTGATTTATAGACATCCATGATTGAGATCATTTATTCTCACCAGCCATATTTTCCCCGGGCATTTCATGACGTAACTTTCTCATACTAATTTACCTGCTGCTCCTATTTCCTTCTCTCTCTATTCACATCCAGTATAATCCCTCCTAAAAAAATCCGTAGGGCCGTTTTTCCATCCCAGGAATTATTGCATGACTTTCCGTTATTTCTTTTGCTTAGATTGAAAATTTCATTATTGATCACCCAGGATTCCGTCACCAGGATAACATCGATTACTTCCATAAGCAGGGGCCGTGCCGGAAATTCGT
>CAIYHQ010000002.1 GCA_903926075.1 uncultured Methanomicrobiales archaeon | reverse complement strand
CCGGATTGGTTGACCCTCAATATTTTTTCCGAGATATTTGGACTTATGTCGGATCTGTTTCTTCTCCTTATCATAGTAAGGGGTGTCCTCATACCAGTACTCCTTTCCATTAATCACTTTAATGCGCACTGTGGACTTCATGTCTGTCACTATAATATGAGCGCATATAGTATATATAATTTGTGTTATTGATTATCTTCAAAATCGATTAATTACCTGCCTCTAAACTTTTCAGATTCAAAAAGGATTTTTCAAGTGCAATTTATGCGCTTAAGTACTGGGAGGTCAGGTTATTAAGGAAATTCTTGAAATCACCGGCATCACAATCCGCGAGACCGGCGAACCAGGGAAGGGTGTACGGTTCGAGATCACGGTGCCGGATGAGAAGTGGCGTTATGGAAGTTAATTTGCTATAGATCGCTCCGGCCGATCCCTGCTTTGCTTGGGTTATGTTTCCACCCATTCGGATATCTTCAGGGGGATAAATGGGGTGGAAACGTCTCACATCCATCTTGCACAACCTTTAAATGTGCAAACTCCTATCATCACTATACTAGTACATCCGATGAACTGTAACAGGTTCCTTCAAATGCTGAAAGACTTGCACTGGATATAAAAATTGGAGAATGCCATATCCCTGGTACCCACTTCAGGTAATAATATAGGAAAAACCAGACCGAGTTCCTATATGGATAACAATCACGAAAAGACAAGACATTCTGTTTTAATAGAAAATACCACACTGCTCAGGGACTCCGGAAGCGGTATGCAAACCTGGCAATATAGATAGGAATGGTGCATGAGATGGTCGATGCTATTCGGGTTCTCTATGTTGATGACGAATCCGACCTCCTGGAACTTGCCAAGTTATTCCTTGAGGAAGATGGGGAGTTTGTTATAAATACGGTTTCTTCTGGCAACCAGGCGTTGGAGCTGTTGAAAACGGAACGGTATGACACCATCATTTCAGATTACCAGATGCCAGGTATGGACGGCATTGCGTTTCTCAAACAGGTTCGATTGAAAAATAAAGGAATCCCTTTCATTTTGTTTACCGGTAGGGGCAGAGAAGAGGTCGCAATTGAAGCCTTCGAAAATGGGGCCGACTCCTATCTTCAGAAGGGGGGTGCACCTGAGCCACAATTTGCAGAACTCGTAAACAAGATGCATACGGTAGTATCTAGGCGACGGGCGGAACAGGAAGTTATCGCACTCAACCGGCTTTATACCGTGCTTTCCGCGACAAACAAGGCTGTCATGCAGATCCATGATAAAAAGGCACTACTAAACGAGATTTGCAGGATTGTTATTGAAATCGGCGGATTAAAAATGGCCTGGGCGGGACTTTTCAACCCTGAAAACCATTCAATCGAGCCCACTGCAGTGTATGATCATATTAATGGTTACCTTGAAATGATCGACATATCAACTCTGGATATTCCCCTGGGTCGTGGCCTGACGGGAATTGTGTTCAGGGAGGGCAAATTCAAAGTCTGCAATAATGTTGAACATGATCCCATAATAGCGCCATGGCGCAATGGAACACTGGAACGGGGCTATCTTTCAATCGCTGCATTTCCCTTCGCACTGGATACAAAAAATGCTGGTGTTATAACGTTCTATGCGTTAGAATCGGGTTTTTTTAACGACCCGATTATCCGGCTCCTCGACGAACAATCCGCGGATATCTCATCTGCTCTCCTGGCCCTTGATCAGGAAGAGCAACGGATCGGTGTCGAGAATGAACTTAAGAAATCAGAACTTCAGTATCGACGCCTCTTCGAAACTGCACAGGACGCGATCCTGATCCTCGACGGTAATACTGGCGAAGTTATAGAAGCAAATAAATTCATTCTTGATATGCTGGGATACCCGCTGGAAGAGTTTGTTGGTAAACATCTCTGGGAACTCGGGTTCATCAAAGACAAATCCACAGCTCAGGATGCATTCACTGAGCTGAAAACGAATGGTTATATCAGGTACGAAGACCTCCCACTGGAAACAAAAGACGGGCTGAGTATGGATGTTGAGTTCATCAGCAATGTCTACCTTGTCGGTGATAAGAAGATTATCCAGTGCAATATTAGGGATATTACTGCCCGTAAGATGGCGGAAAAAGCTCTTGCTGATAGCGAACGACGAATCATCTTATCGCTGGAAGCTGCAGATATTGGTGCATGGGAGCTTGACCTGATAACGCACACGGCATGGAGATCGTTTCGCCATGACCAGATCTTCGGTTATGAAGAACTTCTCCCGGAGTGGACGTATGAAATGTTCCTCGACCATGTACTTCCTGAAGACCGTTCCATGGTGGATACAAAATTCGGGCAGGCAATGAAAAATTTATCGGTCTGGGACTTCGAATGTCGAATCCGCAAAAAAGATGGCGTTATTCGTTGGATATGGGCGAAGGGACAACCAGAGTATAATGACTTCCACGAACCGCAAAAAATGTTCGGGCTTGTGGAGGACATCACCGACCGCAAACAGACGGAACTAGAGCTAGTATCTACTCATGAGCGTCTGAAAGAGGCCCATCGTCTGGCGCACATTGGGATCTGGGACTGGGTTATAGAAACCGATACTGTGACCTGGTCCAAAGAACTGTACAATATAGCCGGATGGGATCCATTGCTACCGGCTCCCACCTTTGCAGAGCTTCCACGAGTCTATTCTCCTACCAGCTGGGAAAGTCTGAGTAGTGCTGTTACGAGAGCACTTACGACCGGCGAACCGTACAATCTCGAACTTGAAATGATCCGACCCGATGGCAATATACGATGGACAAATGCTTTCGGCGGGGTACAACGTGACAAGACTGGAAAAATCATGGGGCTCTATGGTACTGTCCAGGACATCACAGAGCACAAACAGATGGAAGAAGCATTGCAAAAGAGTGAGGAACGTCTACGTTTTATCAGTGACAACCTGACTTCTGGAGTTATCATCGTGGATGGAGAAACCCACACCATTGAATTTGCCAATCCGACCGCATCAACTTTGTTTATGACTACCCCAGACCATATCGTCGGGAAAAAATGTCATAAATTTCTCTGTCCTGCTGACGAAGGGGCCTGTCCGATTACAGATTTAAATCAGAAGGTTGATAATGCCGAGCGAGTGCTGTTGAACACCGATGGGGTAAGGGTCCCTGTCCTAAAATCAGTAAAAAGAATTCAAATAGGGGGCAGGGAAAAATTACTTGAAAATTTTATTGATATTAGCGAAAGAAAGCGAACAGAAGACGCACTTAATCAAACAAATAAGAAACTTAACCTTCTCTCCGGCATTACCCGACATGACATAAAGAATAAAGTGATAACGATACAGGGTTTCTTACGATTTGCACGAAAAGCAAAAGATATAGGAGAAATTCAACCTTTCCTCGATAAAATACAAGATTCAGCAAAGGCCATTGAGCACCAGATAGAATTTACGAAGGATTATCAGAATCTGGGATTGAAATCACCCAAATGGCTAAATTTATCTAATATGGTTATATTAGCCAGTAACCCCGCAATTCGTATAACTGATAAAACTGGAACTTTACAGATCTTTGCAGACCCGCTCTTTGAGAAGGTTTTGTATAACCTCATTGATAACACAGTCCGTCATGGAGAGATTGCAACCGAGATTTTTGTATCTTTTATCATTGAACAAGACAACATCCGGATAATCTGGGCAGATAATGGTGTTGGTGTTCCGACTGATCAGAAGGAAATGATATTTCAGCGGGGTTACGGTAAAAACACAGGATTTGGACTCTTTATGATCAGGGAAATTCTTGCAATTACGGGATTAACGATAAAAGAGACCGGTGAGCCAGGGAAGGGTGCACGGTTTGAAATAAATGTGCCGAATGGGAAGTGGCAATTCGTAAGGAAATGACTAATAATATAGAACCAATCCGGATTCTCTATGTCGATGACGAAACTGAACTCTTAAATGTAGGGAAACTTTTCCTTGAAAAAGATGGAAATTTTTCTGTTGATGTATTACCTTCTGTTAGTGAGGCACTCAACTATCTAAACTCTACCAATTACGAAGCCATCATATCAGATTATGAGATGCCAGAGATGAATGGTATCTCGTTTTTAAAAACCCTTCGTGCAAGCGGTAATACCACGCCATTTATTATCTTCACTGGTAAAGGACGTGAAGAAGTTGTAATTGAAGCTCTCAACTGTGGTGCAGATTTTTATATTCAGAAAGGTGGTAATCCAAAGGCACAATTTGCCGAGCTCTCTAACAAGGTTCGTTATGCAGTATCACGAAAACGGACAGAAAATTTATTGAAGGAGAGCGAGGAACGTTATCGAAATGTTGTCGAGGACCAGACTGAGTTCATTTGTCGTTTTCTTCCGGATGGAACGCACGTCTTTGTGAACGAAGCGTATTGTCGATATTTCGGATTAGATCGCAATGAAATGATTGGAAGTAAATTCAGGTTACGAATGCCAGCTGAAGACGGTCAAAAAGTTTCCAGGCAAATTTCATCTCTGACTTCAAATAATCCTTATGCAATTATCGAACACCGAATCTTTATGCCTGATGGAAACACCCGGTGGCAGCGATGGGTTGATCGTGCTATCTTTAATGTTGATGGTGACCTGAAGGAGTACCAGTCAGTTGGACGAGACATTACGGAACTGAAAGAACGAGAACTGGCTTTAAACGAGAAGAATTATCAATTACAGACCACATATGAACAACTTGCATTCAATGAAGAGCAACTTCGAAAACAGATTGAAGAGAATAAAATTGTAATAGAAACTCTTACTGATATCAAAGCAAGTTATTACGAATTTTTCAAAACCGCACGGGATAGCGTTTTTATCACGACACCTGATGGACAATGGATAGACTTCAACGATGCTGCACTCGAATTGTTTGGATATGAAAGTCGGGGAGAATTGTTCAATGTATCAGTACTTTCTGTGTATGCACATCCTGAAGAACGATCTGCATTCCTTAAACGTGTTGAGTTGGAGGGGTACGTAAAAGAATATCCCTTACAACTCAAGAAATGCGATGGTAAAGTCTTTGACTCAATCATTAATATTGCATCCATCCACGAGCAGGATGGTTCTATAAAATCATTTATTGGTTCATTCAGGAATATTACCGAACAAAAACAGATGGAAGCGACACTCCGGGAAAGTGAAAAGAAATACCGAGATATCATCAACAATATGCAGGATGTAGTCTATCGGACCGATCTTGAAGGTAAATTGATCATGTTCAGTCCTCACGGTGTAAAACTTGCCGGTTATGACTCAGAGGAGGAGATGATCGGGTTCGATGTTGCCCTTGACACTTATCAGAATCCCGAAGAACGTGAACGATTTCTTGCAGCCCTAAAAGAAAAAGGTTTTGTGGAAAATGATCTCCCCTCCATTGTAGAAGTATTTGCAGATCTACTTATAGGGAAGGTTTTTTACAACCTGATCGACAACGCGATGCGACATGGCGTGAAAATTACTACTATTCGATTTTCTATGCAGGAATCCGAGGATAGTCATCTGATTTTATGTGAGGATGATGGTGAGGGTATACCAGCTGAAGAAAAGAGTGAGATCTTTGAGCGTGGCTTTGGGAAGAACTCCGGGCTGGGATTAACCCTTGTAAGAGAGATCCTTGACATCACCGGCATTACTATTCGCGAGACCGGCGAACCAGGAAGGGGTGCTCGGTTTGAAATCACTGTGCCGAATGGGAAGTGGCGTTATGGAAGTTAATTTGCTATAGATCGCTCCGGTCGGACATATGCTGATGCATCGGTCCTTCTCGCTGCTTCTACGGTTGCAACGGGTTAAACGCCGGGTTCGCTTCGCTTACTGACCGGCTCTACTCCGCACTTCGCTCGTCGCCGCAAATCGTTGATACGATTTCTGCCTCCTCGCTGAATGGGCGGTTGTAGCAACTGAGTTTCCGTTGAAAATTCGTATGGATGTATTGTTTAAGTCCGACAAAAAAGATCATGAAATCTTGATCTGACTTAGAAAAACCATAAGTTTCATCTCGAAAATGTAAAATATCGTTTACTTTTGTAACACATGTAACACTTGTAACACTTGCATAGGGGTACAGTGCGACGAGCAAGTTGTACCAAGGATTGCGAGTAAATCTCGCCATTCTATCCATTCAGAATGTCCCTACTCTGATGTGCATTTCTGGCAACGGATTTGTACAAAGCTCAGATAACAATGCGGTGCAAGACTTAACCTGAAAGGACCAAACCGCTAGGGAAAAGGACACATGGAGAATCGAAAGGTGAAGTTCCCGTAAAGGGGTCGTAAATGCAAACATGCGAAAACAGGTTGAATTCACGCATAAGCCAAAATGGCAATGAAGCTCGGTTATGACAGTCTGTACTATGTCATAACGAATGGACACACGGGCTTCCGGCCTAGAGGGACCTCCTAAATGTTCTGTAATTATCCTTGGTATAAAACTCGGTAAACCATTTGTGATCCTTAAAATAAGGTAAGAATTCCGTGAGGAGAACTATAATCACAGATGGTAGAGGAGAAAGCAAAAAGCGAAAGATCACTTGTAATGGGTGATATAGAGGTTCAAACTTTGCCTCAATGTGAAAACATGCAGACTTGCCAATGGTCACGAAAGCAACAGGGATTGTTTATTATGAATGTAAGAGAACCAGAGATAACTTCGGTTACGGACCTTACAGACAAGGAACTTGCTAATCAATGGAAATCCATTGATTGGAACAAAGCAGAAGAAATTGTAAATAACCTGCAATCTCGAATTGCAAGTGCAGCAAAGAACAGAAATTGGAAGAAAGTAAGCAAAATCTCACGACTCTTAACCCGGTCATTTTATGCAAAACTTTTAGCAGTCCGCAAAGTAACCAGCAACAAAGGTAGTCGAACTCCCGGAGTTGATGGAATACTTTGGTCATCACCCGCAGACAAAATGCGAGCCGTATTGCAACTGACGAGTAAAGGATATCACTCAAAACCCCTCTCGAGGAAATATATCCTAAAGAAGAACGGAAAATTGAGACCACTGAGTATACCAACTCTCTATGATAGAGCCATGCAAACCCTGCATGCTCTGGCATTGAGCCCGGTAGAATCAGCCACATGTGATAAAACATCATTTGGATTTAAACCGTACCGCTCAACAAAAGACGCATATGCCTCCCTTTATATCTGCCTAAGTAAGAAAATTGCCCCAAAATGGGTTGTTGAAGGTGACATAAAATCTTGTTTTGGTGCGACGAGAAGTTATACTCTGGATTGCGGCTAATCCGCCATTCCATCCATTCAGAATGTCTCTACTTTGATGTGCATCTCTGGTAACGGGCTTGTACAAAGCTCAAAGGACAATGCGGTGCAAGGATGAACCTGACAGCCCCAAACTGCTAGAGAAAAGGACACATGGAGAACCGAAAGGTGAAGTTTCCGTAGGGGTCGTAAGATTTGACATGCGAAAACAGGTTGAATTTACGCATGAGCCAAAAGGCACCGAAGCCCGGTTATGGCAAACCGAAGCGTGTCATAACGAATGGACACATGGGCTTCCGGCCTATAGGGGCCTCCTAAATGTCCTACAATTATCTAGAGTATAGAACTCGGTAAACCATTTGTGGTCCTCAAATTGAGGTAGGAACTCTATGAGGAGAACCAGAACCACAGGTGGTAGAGGAGAGGGCAAAAAGCGAATGATTGCTTATAATGAGCAATATAGAGGCTCAAAATTTGCCTCAATGCGAAAGCATGCAGACTTGCCATAGGTCATGAAAGCAACAGGGATTGTGTATTATGAGTGTAAGTGAACCAGAGATAACTTCGGTTACGGACCTTACAGACAAAGAACTTACCCTTCAATGGAAAACCATTGACTGGAGCAAAGCAGAAGGAATCGTTAATAACCTACAATCTCGAATTGCAAGTGCAGCTAAGGAAGGAAACTGGAAGAAAGTGAGTAAACTCTCCCGACTCCTGACTCATTCATATTACGCCAGAGCTTTAGCAGTTCGCAAAGTTTCCACGAATAAAGGAAGCAGAACTCCGGGTATTGATGGAGTCCTATGGACCTCTTCAGGGGATAAAATGCGAGCCGTCCTACAACTGAAAAGTAAAGGATACCATGCGAAACCTCTTAAACGAAAGTACATCTTAAAGAAAAACGGCAAACTCCGTCCACTCAGTATACCGACTATTTACGACAGAGCAATGCAAACCCTTCATGCTTTGGCGTTAGGCCCAGTAGAATCAGCCACAAGTGACAAAACCTCTTTTGGATTTAAACCTTACCGCTCAACGAAAGATGCTTTTGCCTACCTCAACATTTGTCTGAGCAAGAAGAATGCTCCACAATGGATAGTTGAAGGTGACATTAAAGCATGCTATGACGAAATCAGTCATGAGTGGATTCTTGCAAATACTTTGATGAACAAGAAAGTGCTAAAAGAGTTCCTAAAATCCGGCTATATTGAAAATTACCATTTATTTCCCACCGAAAATGGAACACCGCAGGGAGGTACAATTTCTCCAATTATTGCGAACATTGTCCTTAACGGGCTGGACACAATACTGGCTGAAGTATTCTACTCCTGGAATAATGGTACAATTGATAAGAAGCATAGGAACAAACATAGGGTTAATTTTGTCCGTTTTGCCGATGACTTCGTGATAACTGCTGATTCACCGGAAACAGCTCATAAAATCCTTGACATCGTGAAAACGTTTTTAGAACCTCGTGGATTAACTCTTTCTAAAGAGAAAACTCTTGTAACACACATTTCTGATGGATTCACATTCTTGGGATGGAATTTTAGAAAATACAAGGGAAAACTTCTCACAAAACCATCAAAGGAATCACAGAAAGACATCATAACGAAAATCCATGATGTGATGTATAAGGCAAGGGCACGGAGTCAGAGTGAATTGATCCGTTTACTCAATCCAATAATTAGGGGTTGGGCACAATATCATAATCACGCGATATCCTCAGCCATCTTTAAAAAACTAGATCACATCATGTTTATCATGCTAGTTTCATGGGCAAGGAGAAGGCACCCAAATAAAGGCTTTGCTTGGATTATGGCAAAATATTGGCATAGAATCGGTAAGTGGAAGCATGCATTTTCTACAGATTCTCAAACATTGGAGAGGTTTTCAAACATGAAGATTATCAGACACAGACTGGCTAAACTCGATAAAAACCCCTACATTGATAGGGACTACTTCGAACGATGGAGAGTCATAGAACACTATCGAAAGAAACAAATCAGTTATTCCAAATCCTCTCTTAACTGACACCCGAAAGGGTAGTAGTGGCTCGAGCAGGATGAATCGAAAGATTCAAGTCCTGTTCCTAGAAGACGGGGCGGGAGTAATCCCGCCTTGTTATTCGACATGAAATCAGCCATGACTGGATACTTAACAACACACCAATGAACAAAAGGGTCCTAAAAGAGTTCCTGAAGTCTGGATACATCGAAAATTACCGTCTGTTTCCAACTGAAAAAGGCACTGCTCAGGGAGGCACGATCTCCCCTATAATTGCAAATATTGCCTTAAATGGACTAGAGACCGCGCTAGGGAAAAAGTTTTACTCCCGAAGCGATGGGACTATCGACAAAACCCGCAGAAACAAACACAAGATTAACTACACTCGATTTGCAGATGATTTTGTAATAACTGCTGACTCTAAAGAAACAGCTTACGAAATTATTGAAATCGTCAAAGCCTTCTTAAAACCTCGTGGGCTTAAACTATCAGAGGAAAAGACTCTTGTGACTAACATTTCTGAAGGATTCCAATTCCTAGGGTGGTATTTCAGAAAATATAATGAGAAACTCCTGGCAAAACCCTCAAGTGACTCACAAAAGAAAGTTGTTAAGCAGATTAATGAAATTATCCAAAAGGCAAAAGCATGGGACCAAGACCGGCTGATACGAATCCTCAATCCTATTATTCGAGGATGGGCACAGTATCATAACCATGCAGTCTCATCTGCAATATTTAGTAGGTTGGATTATGTCATTCATAGTGTGCTAGTATCCTGGGCGAAACGCAGACACTCAAATAAGGGAATCTACTGGATAATGACAAAATATTGGCATAAATCTGGTAACAAAAAATACGTATTCTGCACGGAGATACAGACATTGGAAAGATTTTCAAACTCTAAAATTGTCAGACATAGACTGGCAAAACTTGATATAAATCCTTACATTGATAAGGAATATTTCAAGCAGTGGAAGATCAAAGAGTACCTACGAAAGAAGCGACTCACTAATTCCTCTTCTGTTCCAATCTGACACCCGAAAGGGTAGTAGTGGCTCGAGCCGTATGACGCGAAAGTGTCACGTACGATTCCGAGAAGGGGGGGTTTGGGTAACCAGACCCTCCTATTCGACGAGCCATCATTTTTTCTCCAGATACTTCGCCTAAATTTCCATTGGATAAATTTTCAAGCACAAACAAGTGCAGGTTACAACAGGAACCACTTCCCGGTATTTTATCAACTCAGTTAACTGATAAGAATTCGGACTCCCGACACCCTCCTATGAACTCTCCTCTTACCTCCACTCCTTCATACTGTGATTAAGATGCGGTCCCATTCAGAGGGTGAATAGGAAGCCACCACACACATGACCGACGGGCGTATTTTTCATTGTATAAACCACCAGGGCGATTTGCACTTATGGTAGATGGTGAAGGGTCAATTTCTTCGCCTATCAAATCCTTCTCCTTGGGCATCTCCAAAATGGAATTTTGCCGGCTCAGCAATTTGCCCATTATTATTGAATAACCTCACAACAAAAAAGTGAGTCTGATCTATAGCGGATGCTATAGGTTTTTTTCTCTCAAATAGAGCGATTTTGATAATTGATACCAATTAAATAATCAATTTGGTTAGTTGCACGACAATCTCCTAATATTCATCATAAATTTTGGATATTGACTGTTTACAATATTGGCCTGTCCAATCATTATGATACCTAATTGGACAGGTTCCTCTTGCAACCTCAATTATTCATAAATATTGATATAGTGGCATGGTTTTCGATCTTTGTACCGTTTAAGCAATCTATAATTCAATTGTTATTAAACCTGAAGAACTTGAAAAACAAATAATTTTAAAGAGCTTGTTTCTGCTTATTTACGGGCATAGATATACCGGAGTAAGTGAATATGCCTGCCTTCTTTGCCATGTTCTTCCGGATCTTCCATTGTTCCAGTTTCAATGTTCTTAAAATCACTAAACTCAGAGATGAGATCTTCTTCGGTATAATAATGGACTTCACGTCCAGGCTTGCTCTCGAAGGTGTTCTCCTCAACCATCCTGCCCGTGCCGTAACTGGACTCTTTGTCAGAGAATACTACAAAGAACATAACCCCATTATCTTTAAGTTGCTCTCGGCATCGTTGCAGGAATGTCATTCTGTCGTTTTTCCGGAATAGATGAAGAACATTGAAACAGTAGATACCATCATATACCAAATTGTCAAATGGCATATCCTGTATCGATCCATAGTGATATTGAACTTTCGAGGATCCATGTCGAGCAATTGAAACAGCTGTTTTTGAGATCTCTATACCTGTGACTTCAAAACCTACTCTGGCAAATGCTTCGGCATTACGGCCGTATCCGGAACCAGGGATAAGTACCTTATGCACCACGGTTTTTTTAAAGAGTTCAATTGCATATACTGCAGTCAGGCTAGGACTATCACCCCATATTTTGCCCTCTTCGTAGAAACGCTCCTCCCAGAAGTTGTTCATATGTCATTCTTTAAATCGATCATTTCAATGTAAATAGTTTCGTGTATTTTATGAGTTTTTTCAAATAATGTTCAATCCATTTAGTAAATCTCCCTTGAATCTATCAAGTTTTAGGATAATTATTTTAAAATTTTCATTTCCTGTTATAAATTACTCAATCGAATCCTGCAAGAACGAACCGACAAACGAAAAAATGATTAAATAAATAGAGAAATGTGAACTGATGGAAAGATATCATGGGTATTAAACACATAATTGGTTATGCAATTCAGGATGCCTTAAAGTCAGGGAAAATAGACCTCATAACCGATGAAGGAGCAGAATAAGCTATCATTTTTTTGCACGATCTATATAACTATATAACACCTGAAGAGATGCAATAACAGCGAGGAAGATATAACGATAAAAATCTTTATATGTTGAGAGGGTGAAAGAAGATTCTACCATTTGCAGATTCAAAGATCTGACAAATGGGATTTCACAACAGATTAAACATTTTGTGTTTTGAGTCTCCCTTTTTCAGACATGGGGGAGACTCATATTTGTATAATTGTGATAATATAATAAATGAATTTCTTTATGAAATATCGATATGAGTGGTACATATAAACCCCTTGCTTACCATATTGTGAGAAAATCCCGTTAATTGTCACGGAAATCCGCTATTTGTTCCACTTTCAACGAGGGGAACTCCTTGAACACTTTTACCCTCACTTTCAATGTAACATTGATCCTGATTATTCCTCATTTCTTCACTCAAGGTTTAAATCGAATATCATTATCTCCCGGGTAAAGTTTGGTGAGATCAATCATGTCTGATAATACCTGTTATTTACTATCTGTTTCAAATCGCCACTTCCCTTTCGGCACCGTGATCTCGAACCTTGCTCCCTTACCTGGCACTCCCGTTTCACGGATTGTGATGCCGGTGATATCAAGAATTTCCCGAGAAAGTGCTAAACCAAGTCCGGTATTCTTCCCAAAGCCACGTTCAAAGATCTTCTCTTTCTCCTCAATTGGAATACCTTCTCCATCATCCTCACATACAATTAGATGATCATTGCGAGACCCATGCACAAAGAACCGTATAGTTGTGATGTTTCCACCGTATCGGACTGCGTTGTCCATCAGGTTATAGAAAACCTTGACAATCAAAGGGTCAGCGTATACTTCTACGCCGGTAGGGAGAATGTTGTTCACTATGACCTGTT
>CAIYHQ010000001.1 GCA_903926075.1 uncultured Methanomicrobiales archaeon | reverse complement strand
TGAGATATGGATGATATCCTATGCAAACATCCCGGCACATAGTAACGGCGTTTTCGATGATGCATAATTATTGCAGGCATGTTTACAAGTTAAAGACGCCATGTTTCATGGAAAATATTAAGGAAATCCAATTATATTTCGCCAGGTACACTTGTAAAGTTATAATAGGCGTATATATGTTTAAGGGTTTTTCTGTGGTTAATTTGAAACCACAAAACAGACATTGAATGCCTTAGCTACCAGTGAATTGAAGAGGCATTAGCTAAAGTTTTGAATTGATTCATGCATTTGTTTTCTCCATATAACTTACTATCAGGAAAATTTATTCGATTAGCAGAGTCAAATAAAGTATATTGTGTATATAGCGAATCCAATCTACGATGTTGTATTTAAATATCTAATGGAAGACAGTCAGGTTGCAAAGCTGCTTATCGGCAAGATTATCGGTAAAGAGATATTAGAGCTGCAGCCGCGACCACAGGAAATAACGGTTACCGTAGAGGCACAGAGTAATATACCCGTAAACGTACATAGAAATTTTACCGTATATCGTCTGGATTATTCGGCATTGATACAGACACCGGAGGGAAATCTAAAAGTCATAATTGAAATACAGAAAGCAAAGCTGATAACTGACATCATGCGTTTTCGCCACTACTTAGGAGAACAATACAGCAACAAAGAGAATTATTATGAGATGGACGGGAAAAAGAAGGCCCTGCCCATAATCAGTATTTACTTCCTTGGGTATTCAATTTCTGACATCCCCGGACCAGTTCTGGATATACGCCGGGTATGTACTGATAGGACAACGCTTGAGATCTATCCGATAAAAGATGAGTTCATAGAGGGTCTGACTCATGACAGTTATATCATTCAGATTAACCGCCTGAAAGAGAAGCGGCGTAATGAACTTGAGATACTCCTGAGTGTCTTTGACCAGGACACTATCTCAAAAGATAATCATATCCTGAATGTTCGTGAAGAAGATTTTCCAAAAAAGCATCGGCCACTTATTCGTCGCCTCCAGAATGCAGCTCAGACTGAAGAAGTTCGTCAGGCAATGGACATAGAGGATGAAATTCTTGGAGAACTGGCAGATCTTGAGCGAAAGATTGAAGAGATAGGTAAAACCGTAGTCGAAAAAGATAAGACTATCGAGGAGAAGGATAAGACTATTGAAGAAAAGGATAAGACTATTGAGGCGATAAATAAAACTGTAGCGGAGAAAGATAGTATAATTGCAGATCTCACGAAGAAATTACAGAAATGATTGGATGATTTAATCATCCACCATTTTGAGGTAATTATGATTTCAAGATATTTTCTGGATATCAGCAGGAATCCTATGTTTATTCATTGGAATAACATACCTTAACCGCAGGCTCTGGGAACCGGATAGAATACGCAGAACCTTTAGTGGTGTTGATCTAAATAGATGATGAAGACAGGGGGTGGCTATCCCTGCCCGATGTCGGGGACCATGGCAGTAACGTCATGGTTTATTCTCATGCAGGTTATCAGTATCCTGGTTCAAAACGCCACTTCCCATTCGGCACCGTTATCTCGAACCGTGCACCCTTTCCAGGCTCACCGGTCTCCTGTATCGTCATTCCCGTAATTGCAAGGATTTCCCTTGCAAGGGTTAATCCAAGCCCTGAGTTCTTCCCAAAGCCACGCTCGAAGATTTCATCCTTATCTTCAACAGGTACTCCATCACCATCATCCTCGCATATGATTAGACGATTATCGCCGGATTCCTGCACAGAAAAGTGAATATTATTAATTTTCCCGCCGTGTCGCACCGCGTTGTCGATCAGATTGTAAAAAACCTTCTCTATAAGCAGATCTGCGAATACTTCTATACTGGACGGGAGATCATTTTCTACCAGAACCTGCCCAAGCAGGATTTGCTTTGTAGCAGTACCAACGAGTTTGGTGCATTCCTGCCAGGATGGAGCATTGACACCGATAGACTCATATTCCTTGGTGAATCGGATCATGGCAGAAATTCGATGTACAGCGGTAGAGATCCTGGATAAGTAATCATTAATTTCTGGATTGAATTGCTCATCTTCCAGAATATTGAGTAATCCATTAATCACTGCAAGTTTGTTGCTAATATCGTGACGAGTAATGCCAGAAAGAAGGGAGAGCTTCTTGTTTGCCTGGCGAAGTGATTCCTCGCTATCCTTAAGTTTTTGATCGAGTTTATGCTTGAACATAGCCATATCGATGGTGGCATTGAGTGCACGGCCATGGGCAGGCTTAACAATATATCCGTATGGCTCAGTGAGCTGTGCCTGCTTAAATCGCAGGTCATCGGTATACGAAGTCAGGTACACGATGGGAATATCTACGATTTCCCTGATCTTTTCTGCGGCTTCTATTCCGTCCATCTCCCCAAGGAGTTCTATGTCCATAAGTATGAGGTCGGGTTTTTCGAGTTTAACCGAATTGATAGCATCCTCCCCTTTTACAATCGGTTTTTGAACTGTATAACCAAGTGATGAAAGGGTCTGGACAAGGTTTGCTGCAATGAGGGCTTCGTCTTCAACTATAAGGATTTTAGGTTTGTTCATTGGAATCGTGCCTCATTAACGTTGATTCTGGAAACCGGATATTAAACAATGTTCCTCCTGCAGTGCTAATCTCAAGGTTCCCCTGCAACTGGTGCTCTATAATGAACCTGATTAGGAACAGCCCGAGCGAGTGGGATATAGAGACATCGGTTCCTTCAGCAATCCCTATACCATTATCTTCTACAGTAAGTAGATACTCATTGTCCTCGTGTTGAAGACTAATTGTAATGATACAAGCTTCCCCTCGCTCTTCTCTGCCTGAAAACGTTTCAGGAAAGGCATATTTCAGGGAATTGGTGATGATCTCGCTCACAACGAGGCCACAGGGGATGATGGTTTCGATAGGCATCATGATACCCCCCATATCAATTCTGTATATGATTTTTGTTGTTATATCATAAACTTGAAACAGGTAACTGACCAGTTTTTCCATATAAGTGTCGAGATTAATCTGAGTGAAGTTTTTTGTTGTGACGAGTAGTTCATAGATTATAGCCATACTCCGTAGCCGGATCTCAAAGGCCTTAAAATGAGAGATAATAACTGGATCCGTGAAAGTGCTAATCTGAAGACCTATCAACCCGATTATTGCAGTTAAGTTGTTCTTCACCCGGTGGTGAACCTCACCCAGAAGGACTTCTTTTTCTTTGAGGGCAGACTTGATCTCCTCCTCCGCCAACTTGCGCCTGGTGATGTCAACGAGGAGGAGAAGTATGGCCGGCCTGTTGTGGTACTGAATCGCTGTTCCTTTTGCAATAACCGATATCAGATGTCCATCGTATGCAACGATATCAAGTTCATAAGCAGGGACTTTACGACCGATCTGCCGGGCTGCAATGTTCGCAGCTACTATATCGCGATATTTTTCTGAAACATACGAAATTACATGCGTGCCGACCAGATTTTCTGCACTATATTCCAGGGCCCTTTCTATGGCCGGGTTCACATAATGGATAGTTCCGTCTGGCCCATATATAACGATGAAATCGGGTAGGTTCTCCACAAGACCCCTGTTGAACGACTCACTCTCCATTAGTGCTTTAGTCGCTTTTTTCTGTTCGGTGATGTCTTTCAAAGTTACCATTACACCGGGTCTGCTAAGGTAATCGATCAATGTGCCATAGACTTCAATATCGATGATGGAGCCATCTTTTCTAATGGCCCTATAGACCATATTACTTTGTTCTGTTCTCCCTTCCAGTCGCTCACTGAATCTTTTCATCACAATCTGGATATCATCGGGGTGAAGCAGATCTTTAAGGCTTTTAATGCCTATGATTTCTTCGAGTGGATACCCCACCTGTTTTGCAAAACTTGGGTTCGCGTAGACGATTTTCGCATCCTGGATGATGATGACACCAAAAACAGACTTTTCGGTAAGTAGTCTGAACTTCTCCTCGCTCTTTATAAGCGCCTCTTCCGCACGTTTGCGTTCGGTAATGTCCTGGATTTGCACAAGGAAACCAGTGATCGAATCCACACTCTCTCCTAGCGGGGTGATAAGCACATCCAGCCAGATTATCCCTTCCCGGCTGGTAGGATAAAGGTTCAGGGTTTTTACCTTTTCAAAATCAAAAGATCCTTGGTAATGTATGGTCTCACCCTGATGCAATTTCTCCTTATGTTTATCTTCGATATTCGGATCAGCAAAAAGAGAGAAATTTTGAATCGCCTTTATACTCTCTATGCCAAACAGTTTCAGACACGCATTGTTGACATGTACCAGTGTTCCGGCAGTATCATAGAGTTCAATGGCAATGGGAGACTGATCATAAATTGCACGGTAACGATTTTCGCTCTGCCGCAACGCTTCCTCAGCCACTTCGCGTTCCGTGATATCCTGGTTAATTCCCTTAACTTTTATCGGGTTGCCCTTTTCGTCCTTTTCGAGTCTGCCAATGGAATGGAGTGTCTTTTGGGCAGAACCGTCTTTGGGATTGATTATAAAATCAAGGTCATACTCTTTTCCCTCAATAATCAGATCATTGAATGCTTTAAGGACCAATTCTGGTTCCGTAATACAGGATGCAAAATCTTCAATCGGGAAACTACCTGCCTTCCTGGGATACCCGAGCAGGTAGCAATCCTCTTCAGAACCCCACATCAGGTTGGTTTTTATATCATACTCCCAACATCCGACATGACCGATCTCCTGCGTCATCTGAAGTCGGTTTTCATTTATCTGGAGTGCTTCTTCCTTTCGCTTGCGTTCGGTGATATTTGTGGTTACAATAACAGCCCCTAAGTCTTCATTTGTCAACGGTACAGCACTCACACTCGTCCAGATAATTGAACCGTCTTCTTTGACAACCCCGGTCTCAACATCATAGATAACAGTCTGCTCAGCTATAGCCCGATTGCTCGCATATTCCTCTGATGGCATAGGGGTTCCGTCGCTCCGAATGTAGCACCTCTGGTGGTAATCACCTCGTATCAGCCCTTCTTTTGAAAGATCAAGAATCTGCTCCACCATGGGATTCATATTGACAATATTCAGGCCTTTGTCAAGGATTGTGACTCCGACAGGAAGTATCTGAAAAAGGGATTGAAGTTTTTCCTCACTTTCTCGCAGGCCCTCTTCCGCCCGCTTGCGTTCGGTGATGTCCTGCACCGTGCCATACAGCCCGATAATCTTTCCTTCCTTGTCACTATTCACGCCACCGAACGCATTTGTCCATCGAATATTGCCATCGGGTTGGATCATTTCCAGCTCGAGATTGTACGGTTCACCAGTCGTAAGTGCTCTCGTAACAGCACCACTCAGACTTTCCCAACTGGCAGGTGTATAGACCCGTGGAAGCTCTGCAAAGGTGGGAGCTGGTAGTAATGGATCCCATCCGGCGACATTGCACAGTTCCTCTGACCAGGTCACCGTATCGGTTTCTATAACCCAGTCCCAGATCCCTATGTGCGCAAGATGATGGGCCTCTTTCAGACGCTCCTGAGTAGATACCAGTTCGTCTTCCACCCGTTTCCGCTCAGTTATGTCCTGGGCGATTTCCACGACACCGATAAGATTTCCTGTTTCATCGAATACCGGCTCACCCCTCTCGTCCCAAACCCTGCCGTCGGGGGTGTGCATAACGGTATATTCCAACTGTTTTGTCTCAAAAACCCTTAATGTCGGGCAGTTTTCACAGGGTGTTGATGGATCTGCCCAAAGAGAGTGACAGGTGTGGCCAATCATTTCCGCTGGAGATTTATTAACCGATTGTGCAGCGACCTTGTTTACCCAGAGAATTCTTAAATCTTTATCCACATATGCAATGTTGGTGGTTATACCGTCAAGGATTGCGGCTTTTTGTGCTTCACTCTCTCGTAGTTCCTCGTTTTTCTTTATAAGTTCATCTTCGACCTTTTTGAGATGAGTGACATCTCTTGAGACACCTAATACAGATAGAACTGTTCCATCATCATTGAATTCAGGTGTCAGTATCCAGTCAAGAACAATGTGTCCCTCGACACTTTCCCATGCAAATTGAGTCTGGTATGGTTTCCCTGTCTCAAAAACCCCGGTTATCTTCTCTTCCCAGAACTGGCTCTGACTTTCGTCAAATCCGGTTTCGAGATGTGTTTTGCCAATTATTTTATCTTTAGATAATCCCGAAACACGGAGTGTCGCGGGGTTCATGTACATATGACGACATTGCCGGTCATACCGCATAATGTAATCAGGACTGCTTTCAGCAAGAGAACGGAACTTCTCCTCGCTATCACGTAGAGCCTGTTCCTGGCGGGTCAGTTCATCTAAGTTCGCACGGAGTGTCGTCTCAGTTGCAGCCAGTTCCTCATAGGCTGCATGTAGTTCTTCGGTACTTTTCAGCAGCGCTTCATCAGCTCTTTTCTGGGAGACCGCTGAATGAGTTTTATGAGAGAGTTCGGCAAATTGTGATTCAGGTTCGCCACCTTTCTGAAGATAGAAGTCTGCT